>JACQPT010000137.1 GCA_016207415.1 Ignavibacteriales bacterium | reverse complement strand
GGCCCCGTCAATTTCCCGCGGATGGATAAAATCAACGATGAAGTTCTGTTCATAGAGAGCCTTGTGAATGCCGAGAAGCGAGTCAGTGGAAGTTTTTTCGCTTCCGGTCGATTCCCATGCAAAAACTTGATTCTCAGGGTTGTAGAGAATCGCAACTTCTGCATCGCGAGGAGCAGCATTAAGGAGAAAATCTGAATTTTTTTGGAGAACGCTGCCGACTTCGGCAAACGACTTTAACCAGGGAGTAATCGACCCGTCGAGGAATGTGAGGCCCCACGCAGGAGCTTCCCTCCCGAGCAATTCGGGGCGATACTGCCAGAAAATGAACCCCTTCAGATTGGCTGCGATTCCCGTAAAAACATTTCGCTTGATATCGTTCATGCCGATGGGTTTCGGCAAATCAAGTGTGTAGCCGAAGAGCATGAGCATTTCCGCGGAAATCACAGGCTTGCCCTTCGCGCAGGACCTGAGGACGTCAGCCATCATCGGGTCGTCCATTTGTGTGAAACCGTGAAGGTCGCCAAATCTCCCGACGTTCCACGGGTCGTTCGCCGTCGAAGTCAGTGGAAACCCTTGAATGAAAACATGGTGGCACATGAGTGCATGCTTCTCGTCTTCCTCCTTTGCAACTTCAAACCTCCTTTTCACATGTTGGCCGAGGGTATGCACAAAGAACATGCGCCAGTCGATCATGTCGTTGAACGTGTTCCGCGTCATCGGCACTTCGACATCGGCGAAGTCCGGATAATTTCTGTTCCAAGATTGATTGAGAGAACTTATGGTCGCATATTTTTCTTTCAGCCAGCGACGAAACGATTGTTGGCAGTTTTCGCAGTAGCACAGCATATCGCCAATTTTTTGCGCATGGTCAGCGTACAGGCGCAGCTCCGCCATGCTACTGGTGAGCTCCGGTTCACTCGCCACATTCCAGATTTCCAGTGCCGGATGGTCTTTATAACGACGAACCGTTTCACGAAGAAAAGAAAATGCATGCTCCATCGCCTCCGCATGATTGAAGCATAACCCAAGCCCCCCAATCTGGCGATGAGGCTGTGTCTGAGGTCCGATTGTGCGTCCGTCGAGCGTGACCATCACGGACTCAGAAAATTTGCGATACACCCAGCCTGGCGCCACATCGAAGATCGTATTCAACATGACCCTGAGGTTATTCTTTTGGGCAAGATCCATGAGGCGGTCGATGTCGCTGAACTCATATGTTCCTTCAGCCGGGTTGTTCCATCGCCATTGCACCCAGAATTTTACCGTATTGAAACCGTTTTTCGCGATCTCATATAGGTCGCGCTCCCAATCTTCCGCCGGAGGGGATGGTGCGCGGTAATATTGTGTACCGAAGGGGATGTATGTTGCCGAAAGAAGCGGCCGCAAAGAAGAATTCATGTGCCCGAGTTAGATCGCAGATGAAACCTTTGCCAGAAACTCTCTTCCCATCTGAAGCCCCTTCTTCACTTTCTCCTCGCTTCCTTCCCATTCAGGATCCTCATGCTCGATCGACAGGACATAATCGTATCCGACGCTTCTGAGCGTTGTGATAAATTCTTTCCAGT
This sequence comes from Ignavibacteriales bacterium, assembly GCA_016207415.1. Classification (GTDB taxonomy): domain Bacteria; phylum Bacteroidota; class Ignavibacteria; order UBA10030; family UBA10030; genus JACQPT01. The sequence goes on along the minus strand of JACQPT010000137.1, from coordinate 1,774 downwards.
TTACTTTTCCCTGGCCCGGCATCCTGTATCTCCACCAACCCGACTTCCAGGGAGTCGGCTTGATTTGTTGTCCGAATATTCCATACCGGTATTGTCCCTCCGGCAGAAATTCACAATCCTTTGCGTGCGCGTGAAAAATCTTCGTACCGAACTCGCGGGCCGCGCGAACGTAATCGATGCCGAGCCAATACAAATGCGACGGGTCAAAATTGAGTCCAAAGTTGGGGCTCGGGACTTCTTCGAACAACGCCTGCCATAATTCAGGAGAAAAAGCAAAATTGCCCGGCAGCGTGAACCTCTGCCAGCCGTCCATAGGACAGTTTTCGATCATCACGCGCACCCCGCGGTCTTCAGCATATTTCAGAATTCGACGAAACTCCTTTCCAATTTCTTTCATGTTTTCCGCCGGGAGTTTATCTAGCCGGCCGCCGACGAACGTTCCGACCAGGTTCACTCCAAGCAACGATGCAGCCTGAATGACTTTCTTGAGGTGGTCATGATAGTATTTTCTCTTGCGAGGATTCGGGTCAAGGTTATTGTCGTAATAGGCCAGCGCTGAGATAGCCATGTTGTGCGTGTCAAAAAGGTTTTTGATTTTCTCAGCTTCGGCGCTTTTCAACCCCGCGGCATCCAGCTGACGGGCCTGGTAGTCGCGGGTCGATTTCACCGGCCATGCTGCCAGCTCGAGAGTTTCAAACTCCTGGGACGCTGCCCACGGCACGAGGTTTTCCAATGGAACCTGAGGCAAACATGCAGTGAGAAATCCGAGCTTCATGGTGATATCTCCGGTGCAGGTCTCAATACGAGATTTCGGGACAAACCTTTTTTAGTTTACGCGTGTCCATTTCCCTGATTTGTTGCTCTTCACTACAGCCTCGACAATCAGGTTTTCCCAATGGCCATCCTCAAACGTCGGAAAATCTGGCCTGACACTTCTCGGATCCTGACCGCTTCGAATGAATTCATAGACGTTCATAAAAAGGTTCTTAGGTCCGTCCGGATATCCCTCAGGGTGGCCTCCGGGATAGTGCGCGTATTTTCGGACTTGATCGTAGAGGAGAGAAGGATCCTTGATGACGACTTCATTCGGCCGGTCACGATGACCAACCCAAAGGCTGTTGGGCTCTTCCTGGTCCCAGGCAATTGCCTTTTTACTCCCGTCAATTTCGATCCACTCCCTGTTCTTACGTCCTGCGCTCACTTGAGAAACGGTAAACACCCCCCGCGCCCCATTGTCGAACCGAAGCATGACAATTCCTGCGTCCTCGGTGTCAATCCGGACGGCTTGATAGCCCGACCTGGTTTTCAGTTTTCCTCCAAAAGTTTCGACGACTGACTTAGGTTTTTTCCGTGTTTCGTATACAGTGGCAAGGTCGGCAAACACTTCCTTGATCCTGGTCCCTGCGATGAACTGGACCAAATCGCACCAATGCGACCCGATATCCGCCACGGCCCGCGACTTACCGCTGATTCTCGACTCAAGCCTCCAGTTATAATCCGTCGCATAACAGAGCCAGTCCTGGAGATAATGCCCATGAATTAAGTAGATAGTTCCCAGGTCTCCTTGCCTGACCATCTGGTGAGCCTGCTGAACAAGCGGATAGAACCGATAATTGAAATTCACTGCATTCACAATGCCGTTTTTTCTTGCCAGCCGAACCAATTCTGCCGATTCCTTCGATGTTACCGTCAGGGGCTTTTCGGAGACGACATGTTTCCCTGCAAGGATCGCAGCTTTGTTGATAGCGAAATGAAGATTGTTCGGCGTGCAATT
>JACQPT010000131.1 GCA_016207415.1 Ignavibacteriales bacterium | reverse complement strand
GGTCGTCCGTCGTTGCGCTGTCGAAAGACCTCGGCTACACGGTTGTCGAACTGACGATTCCCCGGGAAATGTTGTTTACGGCGGAAGAAGTTTTCTTCACGGGCACGGCAGCCGAAATCACTCCGATTCGCTCGGTGGACAGGATACCGATTGGCGAGGGAAAACCCGGACCCGTTACGAAAGACCTCCAGCGTGCATTTTTTGACGTCGTTCAGAACGGCAACGACAAACACAACTGGCTGAATTTTATCTGACTGAAGTCCTTCCGAAGGTTCTCTCGCTCCGTCATGACCTTCGGAAGGATCCACGAGCATCAGAGGTAAAGTACCTATGGCAAAAGTCTCTAAAAGCGCAATCTGGAAAAACATCTTCTCTGAACGGGTTGTCCGCGAGGGTTCGACCGAGGAAGTGCTGAGCAAAGTGCCCGCTTTCGGAAGCCTGACGACGCGGGAACTGAAAGAGGTGGCTGCCATTGTCCACAAGCGCCAGTATCGGGCGGGCGAACCGGTGTTCTACCAGGGCGATCCAGGATTGGGCATGTATATCATCCAGGAAGGCGAGGTCTCGATTTCGCTTGCGGGCAAAGACACAGCGGAGGAAGAGCTTGTCGTCCTGACCGACGGTGACTTTTTTGGTGAGATCGCCTTGCTCGATGAGTCCCCTCGTTCTGCCAACGCCGTTTGCAAAGCCGATTGCACCTTGATCGGTTTCTTCAGGCCGGATTTGTTCGAACTCATCGAAAAGAAACCCCGGCTGGGAACGAAGATCGTCCTCAAGCTTGCCGAGATAGTTGCGCAGAGGCTTCGGAAAACGGACAAAGAGCTTTCCAAAACAAAAAACCAGCTCGATCGACTACAGGCACAGGAGAAAGAGCCAAATGGCAAAGAAGAAAAAGTCGCCTGAACGGTCTGCCCGCGGAACGGTTCGCAGAACGTCATCCCGGATTCGTCTGAGACGAATTCTCGTCCCCATCGATTTCTCCGAATACTCGAAGAACGCTCTCAAATACGCGATCCCTTTTGCCCATCAATTCCTGGCTTCCATCGATTTGCTCTATGTCGTTGAACCTGCGATTTATCCTGCCGATTTCAGTTTCGGACAGGTGGGGTTTCCCAACGTTGAAGAGGAACTCCGAAAAAGAGGGACGGAGGAGCTTGAGAGCCTGATGAAAAAAGAAATCGGGCGGCGACTCCCCGCGCGTTTTTCCGTCAGGACGGGAAAACCTTTCTACGAGATCAACCAGTACGCAAGAGAAGAGGACGTTGACTTGATTATCATCGCTACGCACGGCCACAGCGGCATGGAGCATATTCTGTTCGGGAGCACGGCAGAAAAAGTCGTTCGAAAAGCGCCCTGCCCCGTCCTCGTCGTGAGGAGCGGCGAAAAAGAATTTGTCTAGGCTTCGCCCTCGTTTTCGGCCGTTTCGTTTTTGAGCGGCTTCAACACCTCAGTCCTTCATCGTTACAAAAAATTGATCCCTTCATTCTATGCAGAACTTTTGACACTCTCAAAAGGAGGTTGGCATGAATAGACGAAATTGGCTCGTGAACACCGGGGCTCTCGTCGCCGGGCAAGTGCTCAGTTCGTATCAATTGTGGCCTAGCGTCCCTTTTCGACGGGGCAGGGAAGTCCGTCTCCAGTCAAACGAAAACCCGTACGGCCCTTCGCCGGTCGCGCGTAAAGCAATGACCGAGGCCTTCGAAGAAGGGAATCTCTACACGGCTCTTCCAACGGAAGATTTCCGTTCCCTCATGGCGAAATCTCTCGGCGTGACGCCCGAACATATAGCCGTCGGGGCGGGTTCCGGAGAGATTCTGAAAGTTGCGCCTTTGCTGTGCGGGAGAGAGAAAGCGGAGATTGTCGCTGCGCATCCGACGTTTGAACTTCTTGTAGATTATGCAAGGAATATCGGCGCCACGATTCACCAGGTTCCGCTTGATGCAGACATGAAGCATGACCTCGCCGAAATGGATCGACGCGTTGACGGTACGACAACTCTTGTCTACGTATGCAATCCGAACAACCCTACAGGAACCCTCGTCAAGAGCGAAGCGCTCCAATCATTCTGCGAAGAAGTTTCCAGGCGTGCGCTCGTCTTTGTCGATGAAGCATATCACGAGTATGTCGAAGACCCAGACTACCGGTCGATGGTACCGCTCGTGCAAAAGGGCTTCAATGTAATTGTCTCCAGGACGGCCTCAAAGATTCACGGCTTAGCCGGTATGAGAGTTGGTTTTGGCATTGGACAGCCCGACACGATAAGAAAACTTCAAAGATTGATGACGGGGAGTGTGAATGTCGTGGGTTTGCGTGCAGCGCTTGCGAGCTATCAGGACAGAGACTTCCAGGATTCTTGCAGAAAGAGGTGCAGCGAAGGCAAAAAATCTCTGTACCAGCTCTTCGACACGTACACACTCAGCTATGTGAAATCCGAAGCAAATTTTGTGTTCTTCAGATCGGGTCAGTCGATTGAGAATTTTCGCCCGGCGATGAGAGAGAAAGGGGTTCTCGTGGCCCGCCCTTTCCCACCTTACGGGGACTGGTGCCGTGTCAGCATTGGAACGGACGACGAGATGAAACAATTCTCTGCGGCGGTGTCTGAGATCTTAGAGCTCTCCGGGAAACACGGAAAGGCTCACTGACCGGGCGGATGCCCGTCCCTTGAGGTCAGCTGGTGCGCTCCATGACGAAATCGACAAACTGGAGCAGGGAATTCTTGGCTGGTGATTCAGGAAATGGGGTGAGGTTGTGACGGGCCAGCGTCGCAAACTGTTCGGCCTTTGCCCGCGCGTAATCAATCCCGCCTGCAGCTTTCACGAAGTCGACGACCCAATCAAGTTCCTTCCTCGTTGCCCCATTCTTGACCACTCGTAAGGCCTGACGCGCCTCCTTTCGCGACCCGACATGCAGCGCGTGGATGAGTGGAAGCGTGAGCTTTTTTTCTTTGATGTCGATCCCTGTCGGTTTGCCGATGATGCTTTTCCTTCCCTCGTAATCGAGGAGGTCATCGCGAATCTGAAATGCCATCCCGACCGCCTCGCCAAAATTCTGCATAAGCTCACGTTTGTTGCTGTCTTCCGTCGTGCTCGCGGCGCCGATGTCCGTGCAGGTCATGAACAGGGAAGCGGTCTTGTCACCAATGATCTTCAGGTACGTTTCCTCGTCGATGTTCAATTGTCTGCTTTTTTGTATTTGAAGGAGCTCGCCTTCACTCATGCGCTTCACGGCGTTGGACGTCGAATGAAGAAAGTAATAGTCGTTACTGTCGAGAGCAATGAGCAGGCCGCGGGACAACAGGTAGTCACCCATGAGGACCGCAACCTTATTTTTCCAAACGGCATTAATGGAAGCAAGGCCTCGACGCGTATCGGCATCGTCGACGACGTCATCATGCACGAGGGTTGCTGTGTGGAGGATTTCCACGAGCGTTGCAGCGCGGTACGTGCTTTGACTGATCTCGCCGCAAACTTTTGCACTCAGGAGCACGAGCAGGGGACGGACGCGTTTCCCCTTTTGCCGGATGATGTAGCGCGCAATCACATCGATGAGGCCAACTTTTGAGCGCATCGCATCACGGAAAAACCGGTCGAATGCCTTCAGCTCGGCGGCCACCGGTTCTTTGATCGATTCGAGGCTGAGGGAAGTCTTTCCAGGAAGGTTCACGACGCCTCTTCTTTCGAGATTTCGGGTTCTTTCTTTTGCGAAACTTTCGAAATAAATATGCTTACTTCATACAGAAGGAGCATCGGTAGCGCGAGCAATACTTGTGTCACGATATCCGGTGTCGGAGTCACCACCGCTGAGATAATCAGGATGGCAACGATCGCGTGCCGGCGGTAGTGCCGCATAAATGCCGGTGTGAGCAACCCCATTTTTGAAAGGAAGTACGAAACCATCGGGAGTTCAAAAATGAGCCCGGCCCCCAACAGAAGGGCAAGGACAAAACTCACGTAACGGTCTATGGCAATGTTGAGGTCGATATTGGAGGTCCCAAATTGAGCAAAGAATTTGAGAGAAGTCGGTAGGACAATGAAGTACCCAAATGCCACGCCGGCGAAGAAGCACAGGGAAGTGAAGGCCGCAATGCCGGAGATATAACGCCTCTCGTTTGGCAGGAGACCGGGGGAAACAAACCTCCAAAGCCAAAAAATCGTGTTCGGCATGCTGAGGATGAGGCCGCAGATGAGGACCGTCTCCATGTAAAGCAGCACGATTCCGTACGGGCTTAACACCTGTGCCTTGAGTCCCACAGACCTCATCGGGTAGAGCAGGATATCCTGCACAATGAAGTCCGCGTAGATTCCACACACAACCGCGGCAACAAGCACACCACCGACGGCTTTGATGAGAGTCCAGCGCAACTCTTCCAGATGTTCGATGAAGGACATTTCTTTCTGATTCGGCTCCCCGTTGTCCGGTTCCGTGGTTTTCAGAAATTTCGAGAGTACCGATTGCATGCGGTTAGGCACTCAATTCGAGATACAAAGGAAACTGCACGCAAAGGTCCCTGACCTCGCTACTGACCTGGGCAAAAATGTCCGGTTTGCTGCGATTTGCGATAACCTTATCGATGAGAGCGGCGATCGTTTCCATCTGAGTTTCCTTCATCCCGCGTGTTGTCACGGCGGACGTGCCGATTCTGATTCCGCTTGTGATCATTGGTGATTTGTCGTCAAAAGGAACGGCATTCTTGTTCACGGTGATTCCTGACAAATCGAGTGCTTCCTGCGCATCCTTGCCTGTGACATCCTTGCTTCGGAGGTCGATGAGCATCAGATGGTTGTCGGTGCCGCCGGAAATGATGTTGAACTGCCGTTTGATGAGTGCGGCGGCCAGGGCCTGTGCGTTTTTGATGATCTGTTCCGAATAACTCCGGAAATCAGGCTGGAGGTTTTCAAGGAACCCAACTGCCTTCGCGGCAATCACATGCATCAACGGGCCGCCCTGGATTCCCGGAATGACCATCGAATCGATCAATTCAGACATCATTTTTTTTCTGCCTGATTTCGGAGCGACGGCTCCAAAGGGGTTCTCGAAGTCTTTCCCCATAAGGATAAGACCGCCACGCGGACCTCTCAGCGTTTTGTGTGTCGTCGATGTAACGACGTGGCAGTGGGGCAGAGGGTCATTCAGAAGTTTCGACGCGATCAAGCCCGCAGGGTGAGCAATGTCGGCGAACAAAAAGGCCCCGACTTGGTCGGCAATCGTCCGAAATGCTTTGTAATCGATGTTACGGGAGTAGGCGCTGGCTCCCACTGTAATCATCTTGGGCTTTTCCCTTTGAGCAATATCGGCAACTTCATTGTAATCGATGACGCCCGTATTCTTCGAGACGCCGTAAGTGAAGAACTTATAGAGCTGGCCCGAAAAATTTACTGGTGACCCGTGTGTCAGGTGACCGCCGTGGGATAAGTTCATTCCGAGCACCGTTGCGCCGGGTTTCAGGAAAGTGAAATACACAGCCATGTTGGCTTGTGAGCCGGAATGAGGCTGAACATTGGCATACTCTGCGCCAAAAAGCTTCTTCACGCGGTCGCGCGCCAGGTTCTCCGCAACATCGACGAATTCACATCCGCCGTAATAGCGTTTTCCCGGATAGCCCTCGGCATACTTATTCGTCAGTACCGTGCCAAGTGCCTCGAGAACCGCAAGACTGACAAAATTCTCCGAGGCGATGAGCTCAAGCTTCGTGTTCTGGCGGTTGATTTCACTGCGAATGGCTGAGGAGATTTCTTTGTCCGTTTGACTCAGAGTTTTCATGTTCGACAACAAAATTGTCCGGTCAATTCATCAAAGTTTCAAGTGTTTTGCTGACGGAGAGACGATGTGCCCAGAGTTTCAAATAGTCCTTATCAAGTCGATTCTCCTGGATCATCAGAATTCCCTTCACATCACTCAGCTGTTTGTCCGAGTGCGATTCCTTTACCCAGAGCAGTTTCATCAGGATGAGATCCTCTGGTGCCGTCATGATGATTGACCGCCCAAAATACTCCTGATTTTTTCGACGTTGAAATCGCAAAGCATCATACTCTCCCGTTCGGTCAAGAATCCAAAAATCGATTTTGAGGCCTGATTGGTGATGGATGAAATTGAACATTGATTTTCGCCGAAGCGCGTCGAGAACGCCCTCCTCGCTCACGTAGAACTCCGGACTGAAGCGTTGAACGATATTTAAGATAAGGCCTTGATGAATTTCCACCACAAAATCGAAATCATGAGTCGTTCTCGGCCTTCCGTAGTAACTTGATGCAATGGACCCGGTGATCATGTAAGGAATGCCGAGTGATTCGAGGCGATCAATGATGAGAAGAAGCAGTTTCTCCTGAGAGAGCGACAATTCGTTTCCGGAGTTCAGAGGCAATTTGTTCTTCTGTGAAGGTTGGATATTGAGATCGAATACCTGCTGTGGTTAATTGGAGCACCATGTCGAAAAGTTCGAACGAGATCTTCAGCCGACGTTCACCGGACATTTCACGTAGGACTTTGACGTAAGTGTCATTCAGGTCGTCTGTCCGGTTCATCGATCACAGGTTCGTCAATGTATGGATTTTTTCCACGCGCGGCTTGTGCCTTCCGCCTTCAAACGTCGTTGTGAGGAACGTCCGAACGATATCGGCGGCCGTCTCCCACCCGGTGATGCGCTCCCCGATGGTGAGGATATTGGCATCATTGTGCTGCCGGGCCAGTCGCGCGGCTGTGGTGGATTCACAGACAGCAGCCCGGACGCCTTTGTGCTTGTTGGCTACAATCGCCATCCCAATCCCGGTTCCGCACACCAGAATTCCTCTATCATACTCTCCCGAAGAAACTGCTTGCGCCACGCCGTGCGCAAAATCAGGGTAGTCGGTCGAGTCCTTTGAATGTGTACCAAAATCCTTGCAGGAAAACTTCAACTCCTGAAGAAGCGTTTTAATTTTCTCTTTGTATTCGTAGCCTGCGTGGTCGCTGCCGAGCGCAATCATGTTTACTCTTCTTCAAACCTGATGAACCATGGCTCACCGGCGCTCAAGGAAAGCGTGAGTCTGAACACTGTGTCCTTCTGAAGATTCTGTGAAGTTGTTCCACGGAATCCAACGTGGAGGCCAACGTTCATTCGCGCTTCCACCGCTATCGGTAATCCGACTCCGCCGGTCAAGTAATACTCGTTAATCGGCTCGCCGTTCATTCGGAGATAAGTAGAATAATAGGAAAAACCGAACCGATACGCCATTCGCCTGGTGTACGTATCAATATCACGCTCAGGAAGAACCTCAAAACCGATTGCCAATCGCGTGCTGTTACGAAATTCCGTCCCTCTAGGCCTGGGCAAATTCGTCGATGCCCATTGCTGGCTCACATAATCGCCGGTCAAAATGTATCGATCAGAAAACATGTATGAGAACCCAGCGCCGAGTCGGAGAGGGACATCAAGCCTCGAGGAAGCAGTCCGCGTCGTGTCGAACGAATCCGTGGTCGTCAGAACGTCTTCATCGTTCGCGTAGAGAGTGGTGGGCGGTGTTAAAATTGCTCCGATTGCGAGAGTCTTTAACGACGGGACATCAAGCGCGTCGGAGAGTCCCTCGTATATTATCCCGCCCGTAAAAAGGAACCCCGAATAATACGTTGAGCGGGAAATCTCGCTGTCGATGAACGTCGGATCGGTAAAATCAAAATTGGCAGTCTGGCGAATACGGCCGTAGAGATATCCGAACTTGGCGCCGATCGTCAAGTTGCTGAACATGGTCCAGGATAAAGCAGTACTGGCTGTTGACAGACCACCCGAACCGACGTAAAACTGCCTGGACTGAACTCCCAATTGACTGTCTGCCCGCTCAACAGCATAATTAACTCTGCTGTACGGTGCCGATTCGAGAGACCAAACGATTCCGTCGTCTTTTGAGATTGGCACAGCGAACGCCAATCCCGCAAAGTCCCCTCTGGCATAGTTTGATGATCCTGAAAAATCCTCCGAGGAGACTCTGGAATATTCGAAGCCGGCCGAGATGCGAGTGAATGACAATCGTGCGAGTCCGGCCGGGTTGTACCTGTTGATGAATCTGTCGCCGAGAAGGCCTATCCCGGCTCCCCCCATAGCATCAATGCGACTACCCCCAAAGAAAAGAATCTCTCCAAGCCCAAACCTCGAATACGTGGGGCCTGAAGACAGACTGTGCGAGGTTATAGCGAGGAACAAAAATATAAAACGGGCTGCTGTCGAGCGTCGCATATTATCGGGTTGGCGAATAAGTTACGATAATCTTGGGTTGAAGCTGCTTTGAGGCCTTCTCTCCATAGAAGGTGAAAAGATCTATGACATTCACTTCGGAGTACGTCAACAGCGCAACGCCCGCGGTGGCACCCCGAACCCACCGCTGCATATACTGCTGGATCTGAAAGCGATACACTTTCTCCCCTGAAATAATCGTGGTGTCGCTGACCGCGGGAGTGATAAGAAATTCAATGCCACTTGGGCCGACGTAGTAAGCAACAAGGGAATCGATGGTGTGTTTATTGAGATGCGACGAGCCTTGGTCGAGCACAAGCTCAAGTTCGGCCTTATGGATCGAGGCCTTTGAAGGAATAGGGCTTGTAGACACGAAGTTGACGTAGCCGTTGTAGGCAATTCCAGCCTGGACATAGATCCGTTCGGGATTTTGCACGAGGTCTGTAAAACCTATATTCGCTGCGTATCGTGAAGTTCCACTCGACAGCGTGACTGTGTCGGCAATTCCGTTCTTTGTGTACTGTACAGTGAGTCTGGGCCGTTGCTCCTCGGGGTTCAGACTGCTGAAGGACTGGAACCCCTTGATAATTCCCGTGTTCGTTGGCTGCAAGATGATGCCATTATTCACCTGCATCGTGTCCGGGATACTGCCAAACCACGAGCGCACCATTGCCGTGTCAATCGAAATCTCTACATCATCGGTGTCGCCGATAAAGCCCAAGAACTGTGATGAAACGGCGACGGGATCGTAGTAGCCGCCCTGTTTGAGAGAGTCCACGGTCAACGAATCGCCGGACCAGGCCCTCGTCGCTCGATAGGGCACAAAAGACAGCGCGGCAGAATCGCCAAAAAAATAACTGCTGCGTAACGTAACCTTTGCATCCGTGACCGAGACGTTGACGAGAGAGTCAGGGAGCGAAAATTTCAACATTCCCCACGCTTCGTAGGATAGAAATTTTCCGACCATGATTCTCGTCGAAAAAGAAGTGTTCAGCAAATCACGCGAAACAGAGTGCGAAGAAGAATACACCGTATCGACCTTCATTACAGGTTGATCCGTTGTAGGCAACAAAGATCCACCAACCGGGTTGGGGTCATCCACACATCCGCCAAAAAGAGACAAAACGAAGATCACGACGGGCCAAAAACCTGCAAGTCTCAACTTTCGATACCTTTCATTCCCTTTGGGATATCTCCAACGAAATTCTTTCCTTGATTCACGGTATTTCTGATGAATCTCCAGGCTTCCCCCGCATTTTTTGCTACGTAATCCACGCGTGCATTCAACAGGCATTCTTCTCGTTCCGCCTCGCCGTAGCCGGTCAACACCAGAACGGTTGTGCAGCCGGCGTTTTCACCCGCTTTCATGTCGACAAACCTGTCCCCGACGACAAAGGATTTCAACAGGTCCACACCGAACGTTCGGGCCGCGGCCTTGAGCATGCCAGTATTCGGTTTTCTGCAGTCGCAGGCAACGTTATAAGGCTGTTTGCCAAACTCGGGATGATGAGGGCAATAGTAGATTTTGTCAATACGGGCTCCACGAACGGAAAGGAGAGCCCTGAGCTTCTTGTGTACTTTTTCGAGGTCGTGTTCGCTCAGGAATCCGCGCGCGATACCTGATTGATTCGTGATCACAAAGACTTTGAGCCCAAGTTCGTTGGCTTCACGAATTGCCTCCGCAACACCGGGAAGAAGCTCCAGCTCGTCGGGGTCGCTGAGAAAATCTACTTCGGCGTTGATGGTACCGTCTCTATCGAAAAAAATCCCGACGTCTTCAAACTTCACGATGTTTATTTCAGGAGGTCTTTGTACAGGTTGATGTATTTCTTGGCGGAGTGCTCCCACGAGAAGTCCCGTTGCATGCCGTTGCGCATGAGCTTTTTCCATTCCTCAGGCTGCTGATAGACTTTGAGAGCACGGTGGATGGCTTTGAGCAATTCTTTGGAATCGTATTTTTCAAACTTGAAACCGGTCCCTTTTCCGCCGCCCGCATAATCTTCTACCGTATCGTCCAGCCCGCCGGTCGCGCGCACGACAGGGATGGTCCCGTATCTCATGCTGTACATTTGGTTGAGCCCGCACGGTTCATATTTGGAGGGCATGAGGAACATGTCGCTTCCCGCTTCCACGAGATGGGCCAACTCTTCATCGAACCCAAAAAAGATTCCAAGCTTATGAGAATGTTTCTTTTGAGATGCTTCGAACTTCTTCTCCAGCTCCTTGTCTCCCGAGGCTACCATGACGTACTGGACGTCGAGTTTCAGCATGTCATCCAGGATTTCAAGGACGAGTTCAAACCCTTTTTGTTCAACGAGTCTGCAAATGGCCCCTATAACCGGCGTTGTGTCCTTGTACGGAAGGTTGAATTTGGTGCAAAGTGCTTTCTTGTTGTCCGTTTTTGCCTCGATGGATTTGGCGTCGTATTTTCGATAGATGTGGTCATCAACGAGTGGGTTCCACATTTGGTAGTCGATGCCGTTGAGGATCCCTTTGAGGTCTCTCTTCCTACTTTCCAGCAGCCCGTTGAGTCCGGCCCCGAATTCGTGCGAGCTGCAAATTTCCTGGGCGTATTTTTCGCTGACGGTTGTGATCGTATCCGCATAAAACAAGCCGGACTTCAGGAAGTTGAACTTACCGTAGGCCTCCACGCCTTCAGCCTTGAAAGCTGACTTCGGGAGTCCGGATTTTGCGAATGATTCGGCCGGGAAAGCTCCCTGGTAGGCCATGTTGTGTATCGTGAACACAGTTTTGCTGTCTTTGTAAAACGCGTCACCCTTATAGACCGTCTTGAGATAGGCAGGAATCAATCCCGTTTGCCAATCGTTACAATGGATGATATCCGGCTGCCAGCCCAGACGTTTAAGGGTCTCCAGCACGCCCCGGCAAAAAAAGATAAAGCGCTCGTCGTTGTCTTTGTAGTCTTTCTTGCTCTGGGGGCTTTGATACACGCCGTCCCGCCCGAAGAATTTTTCGTTGTCCAGGAAATAAACCTGAACCTTCTCTTTCAGGTTGCTGATGAAAGAAGATTTGACGTTGCCGACCTCATGTTGGTTCCCCAGCGGGATGGGGATGTCCTTGAGCCGGATGATGTCATGAAGCCTGAACTTGCGCTCCCCGATAAAGCGGTAGCGCGGCATCATAATCCGAATTTCGTGACCGAGCTCTTTGATTGCTTTGGGGAGGGCGCTGGACACATCGGCGAGACCGCCGGTCTTCGCAAAAGGGTCTACTTCACTTGAAACGAAAAGAATATTGAGGGGTCTTGACATTCAAAACGAGGCAAAAATCATAATCAGTATCCTGAATTTAGCCAAAATTTTCCCCAATCGCAACGAGAAAGCTGTTCTCCGTCGACGCAACAGGATCAGTTGCAGCGAGAAAAAATCAATAGTTGATGCGAATCAACCCGAACGGAACGCACCTTGACAATTCAGACCTCATTGATTATCTTGTCAGCAAGTCCACAGATCAAGAATTCGGAGTATCTATCGAAGTTTGGTAAAGGTTCCATTCCTGAGTATCATGATGTAAACGTGCTCAGGAGTTTTGATTCACAGGCCTTTACTGAAGTCGGTGATGCTCGAAAACAAGTTTGAGCCGAACAGGAAGGCATCCCTGTTCGGCTCTTTTATTTTCACTATGCGAAAGTTCTTCTTGGCGTTTGCCCTGGCCACCATCGGGCAACAGTCCACACAGGCACAGGCTTCGGACTCCCCTCTTGCCCAGGGGACGTGGTACCGATTTGAGGTGCGCGAAACCGGTATGTACAAACTCGACCAGAAATTCTTTACTGACGCCGGCATTACGACAAATGCTATTGCAAACATTCGTTCCGTCCGGGTCTTTGGAAATGGCGGAAGAGAATTGCCCGAGAATCTCAACAGTCCGAGGCCGAATGGGTTGGAAGAAATAGCCCGTCATGTAGTGGATGCAAACAACGACGGCGTGTTTGATGCAAGCGATTATGTCGTATTCTACGGCACTTCGACGAGAGGCTGGAATTACAACCCTTCGACAAAAACCTACGGACACTATATCAATCACTATGCCGAAACCAATTACTACTTTGTGACCTTCGGAGGAGCAAACGGCATTCAGATGGATTCCATTCCTTCGCTTACGGGGGGGACGCCGTTTTTACCCTCGCATTTTCAAGAAAAAATGCTGATAGAGCAGGAACGGTTTAACCTGGTTCGCTCCGGCCGTCAATGGGTCGGACAGTCGTTCGACTATCTCGAGAACAACGGTGTCTATGTAACAACCCTTTCCGGGCATGTTTCCACCGAGCCGACGCTCTACAAGGCAGTCGTCCTCAGCCGTTCGGGCACTATTGATACTTTCCGCGTGTACGAAAGCGACGTCCCTCTCGGCAGCCCGATATTGATGGGCAGAGTCGACGTGAATTCTATCGATCAAGTCGGGGACTACGCATACCGCACGCCGGTGTTGAGTTTTCTCCGGCCTGCGGGCACGCCGCTTACCAATGACCGAAGCACATTGAAAGTCGTGTTTGGTACCAGAAACCAGGCCGCAAAAGGTTGGCTGGACTGGGTGGAAATCCACTACCGTCGCCGGTTTGTTGCCGTGGGCGATATTCTCCTGTTTTCGTCTCCGGATACCGGCTCCGTCGTCAAATACACAGTAAGGAACTTGACAGACCGTACGACGTCGGTTTTTGACGTCACGACCCATAATTCAGTGAAACGAATTGTTCAGCTTGATTTCAGCACCGCAGACCCGTCAATTGTGACATTCCAGCTTCCACATACAGCCAACACAGTGAGAGAGTTCGCCGTTGTTGGGACCGGTGGTTTCAAGACTCCGGCAAACCCGAAAAAACTCGAAAATTCGAACATCCACAACATTGTACCGGGAGCCGACTTTCTTATTCTCTTGCCTCCGGAATTCTTGATGGAGGCGGCCCGCCTGAAAGCGCATCGTGAAAAAATTGATTCTCTGAAAACTGTCGTCGTCAACTTGGAGCATGTTTTCAATGAATTCTCCGGCGGCTTGCTCGACCCGATGGCGATTCGAGATTTCTTGAAATACGCCCGAACGTATTGGAGTCTCAAACCGGGATACGTCCTGTTTTTTGGCGGCGGCCATTATGATTACAAGAACATCTCAACCTCGGCGAGAAATTGGCTTCCCCCGTACGAAACTCTGGAATCGAATTATCAGATCAATTCTTACGCAAGTGACGATCATTTCTTGATGCTCGACCCGGCGAACAACAGGATTTCTCTGGCTTCGGGAAGGCTCCCTGCCCGATCGGTTTCCGAAGCCGCGACGATGGTCGACAAAATCATTGCCTACGAGACGACCGTCCCGTTTGACACCTGGCGGAATCGCATCACGTACGTCGCCGATGACGGGTTAACATCGACCGGCCGCGACGAAGGAAGCCTCCACAATGGCCAGGCTGAAGATTTAGCAAAATTTTTCACGCCGCCAAGTTTCGAGCAGAAGAAGATTTATTTGATCGAATACCCGACAGTGAGCAGCGCCACAGGGCGACGCAAACCCGAAGCAAACAAAGCTATCGTCAACGCCTTCAATGCAGGCTCTTTGGTCATCAACTATACGGGTCATGGAAACCCAAAGCTGTGGGCTCACGAGGCTGTCTTTACGCGCGAAGGAGATATCTCGCAGCTTACGAACAAAGACAAGCTCACCTTCGTCGTCGCAGCAACATGCAATTACGCGCAATATGACGACCCGTTGGACCAGAGTTCCGGGGAAATCTTGCTCGTAAAGGAGCAGGGAGGGGCGATTGGTGTTGTGTCGGCTACGCGCCCGGTGTATTCAGACCAGAACTCGACCTTGAACAACACCTACTACAGCCATCTTTTCCAACGAGATACATTGGGGCGCCCGGCCCGACTCGGCGATGCCATGAGGCAGACAAAACAGAGCCTTACCGACATCAATGACATCAAGTATAATCTGTTTGCGGATCCCACGCTCCGTCTCAACATGCCCCGATCAGTCGCCTCTGTCGACTCCGTCAACGGCACATCGACCGCCCAGCTCGTCCCTATGCAATCGCTTGGGAAGGTCAATGTCAGCGGGAATGTGAAACGCCCGAATGGCACACCATGGACGGGTTTCAACGGGCGCGGTCTCATTGAAGTCCTTGATGCAAAACGTCAAATAGTCGTGAACGAATGGGGAGGTTTCACCTACGATGTGATCGGAAGCATCTTGTACAGGGGCGAGATCTCTGTCGTGAACGGGTCGTTCCAGAGTGTTTTCCCTCTTCCCAAAGACGTCTCGTTTGGCGCACGATCCAGGATTTCCCTGTACGCATGGAGCGACTCCACCGACGCCATCGGTTTTACAGAAAATGTAACAATTGCAAGCAGTGATTCAACGGCCCTCCCAGATTCTGTCGGTCCTCAAATCGCCATTTACTTCGACGACAAGGCGTTCAGGCCGGGAGACGTGATTACACCGAACTCAACGCTTCTCGTCGACCTCTCCGACGAGAACGGAATCAATACCTCCATCGCCGGTGTCGGCCATCGTCTGCAAGCGGTGCTAAGCAGCCAATCCGCACCAATCGACCTCATGGATTATTACCGCAGCAACCTGGACACATATCAAAGCGGACAGGTACGATATCCCCTTGCCAATCTTGCTGAGGGGCGGCATTCAGTGACAGTGAAAGCCTGGGATACGTACAACAATTCGACCGAATCCGAAGTCTTTTTCGAAGTGCGTGCGACAACAGACCTTGCTATTTATCATGTGGTGAATTTTCCTAATCCGTTCTCCGTCAGCACAGTCTTTACCTTTCAGAGAAACTTCACGGAACCCATCGACGTGGAGGTGAAGATTTACACGATCGTGGGGAGACTCATTCAAACTGTTAACTCTTATTCCCTTGCAGACCGGTTTGCGCAAATCCCATGGGATGGAAGAGATGTTGACGGGAATGAGCTGGCGAACGGAGTGTACTTTTATAAGGTCATCGCGAAAACGTTGGATCGTCAGAAATCCGTCGAGGTCATCGGAAAGCTGGCAGTCTTACGATGACCTTCCGAAGGTTCTATCGCACAACCATAACCTTCGGAAGTTCTCCCGACACCAAGGTTCTCATGAAGATTATTTAAGCATCAGAGAGCAGGTTTGAATCTCATTCGAAAAACAACTACTTTCAAAAAGCCAGAGGTTCGCTGTCTGGCCTCATATCTTATTCGAGGAGGTTTTATGAAGAGGATGTCCGCTGTCGTGCTGGCGGGGGTTGTGGCTGTGCAAACGCTGACGTCTCAAGTGATCACATCGGCGGTGCCGTTCTTGCTCATCGCACCGAACTCTCGTGCAAGCGGTATGGGGGAGGCTGGCGTAGCTCTTGCGGACGATGGATGGGCATCTTTTTGGAACCCGGCCGGTTACGCGTTTCAGCGCGGCTCCGAGGTGAGCTTATCTCACGCAAATTGGCTTCCCCAGTTTAACCTTTCCGACCTCTGGATCGCCCATTTTGTCTACAAACAAGAGATGCAAGAAATCGACGGCACCATCTCAGCCGGTATTACGTATCTCAATCTTGGAGAATTTAACCGAACCGAGAACGACCCGACTGTCATTGAAACATTCAAAGGATATGAATTTGCCCTCACGGCCGGTTATGGCACCAAACTGTCATCCGAAATGGGGATCGGTATCAACACCAGGTTCATCTACAGTCATCTGGCACCGTTTGGTGCTGGTGTCGAGAAAGGGAGGGGAGTGTCATCCGGGTTCAGCTTCGATGTCGGCTTCCTGTACAAACCGGTTTCCATGTTCATTCCCTTCACCGGATATGATCTAGGCGATCGTGTCAACTTCGGCATGAATATCTCCAATATCGGGCCACACATGGCCTACATCGACAAGGCTCAGGCTGATCCGCTGCCGATGAATTTTCGGTTTGGGTTCGCACTAAAATTGCTGCAAAGTGAATACAACAATTTTAGCGTCGTCGGAGACTTCAGCAAGCTGTTGATCACGCGTGACTCCTCAGGAACAACCGACCCCTTCTATAAGGCGTTCTTCACGTCATGGTATGCCCGTCCGTTCGGCGAGACGATTCGTCAGGTTGTGACCACGCTGGGTGCTGAATACTGGTACGGCTCGCCGAAACTTGTCGCCCTCAGAACCGGCTACTTTTATGAAGACCCTCGTGCAGGCGGCAGAAAGTTCATGACCTTTGGCGGGGGAATCCGTTACGACATCTATACTTTTGACTTCAGCTATATCAGCGCGTTCGAAGACCAACATCCTCTCGGAGAGACTCTGCGATTCACCTTGGGTATCATGTGGGGAGATAGCACACCGTAGTCAGCTACCACACGGCCGCACTTCCAATCCCGTGCCCACGGCGAGTATGAAACTGAGGATTTTCCTCGTCTGCTCTATTTTCTTTTCCGCTTCTGCGTTCAGCCAGGTGCAGCGACGAGAAGGACTCTTTCGCAACCACTTCGCTACCTGGAGGACCATCGAAGATACGCGCCCATTTGCGGGAAAAACTTTCAGTGCTCAGTCGGCTCCGGACACGCTTCGAGTTCTCGCCCTCTTGGTCGATTTCCAGGCTGACCAGGATGCCTACACATCTGGCGACGGAAAATTTCAGCTTCAAACGAACGTCACCGGGTTGATCGACCCGCCGCCGCACGACTCCACGTTCTTCGTTTACAAGCTCCGGTTCATCGAGAATTATTTTCGAAAGGTCTCAAACGGCAACCTTATCATCAAGGGGGATGTGATTAGCCGGGTAACGGTATCGGGCGTCATGTCAACGTACGCGCCGCCTAACCACGCAAACACAACTCGCGGACTCGCGAACCTTGCGATCGAATCCTGGCAAAAAGCCGATTCCTTGGTTGGTAACATTCCGTTCTCTCAGTATGAGGCGTTCATCATCTTTCATGCGGGCGTTGGACACGACATCGATCTTGTGGGGTTCCTGGGGTACGACCCTGCGCCGCTCGACCTTCCTTCTCTCTATATGAGCCTTGAGTCTTTCCGCAAAGCCCTGGAGAATCCGGTTTTCAACGGAATTCAAACAAGCGGAGGTTTTACGATCACGAACACTGCTATTCTCCCAGAAACCGAAACAAGGGTCTTTTCAAGTTCGGGTTTTACTGATACGCTGAAGCTGAGCATCAACGGACTTTCAGCGGCCACGATTGGAAGCTACCTTGGATTGCCGGATTTGTTCGACACCAAAACGGGCAGGCCGGGAATCGGCCAATTCGGACTGATGGACGGAGCCTCGATCTTCGCCTATTCCGGACTCTTTCCTCCAGAACCCAGCGCATGGGAAAAAGTGTATCTTGGATGGGTTACGCCTCTTGTCATTGAGTCCACAACGCAGAATGTTGCGGTCCCAGCCGTCGGCCTGACGTCCGTGGGAACCGATACGATCTATAAAGTGCCTATCACAGCCAGGGAATATTTTCTTATTGAAAACAGAAATCGCGACCCGCAGAACAACGGCCAGCGACTGACCATCTACGAAAAGGGCACGGTTCGTACCGAAACATTTGTGCGCGATACCACGAATTTCGCTTACGATAACGTCAATGCAATCAGCGGCTCTGTCATAGACGTCGAGGACTTTGACTGGGCGCTCATTGGCTCCATGGACGCAAGTAGAGAATTTGACGGTGGAGGAATTCTCATCTGGCACATTGACGAGGATATCATCCAGGCCGGACTAGCTGCCAATGCTGTGAATGCAAACCCGGATAAGCGTGGTGTTGACCTCGAAGAGGCAGATGGCTCGCAGGACATCGGCCATGTATATGATTTTCTCGAGCCGGGTGCGGCAACCAGTTCGGGCAGTCCGCTCGATTGCTGGTTTGAAGGAAATGTTGCGCCGCATTACAAAAACGTCTTCGACAAAAACTCCATCCCGAACAGTAATTCAAACTCCAATGCAAAGACGCTTGTTTCGGTCAAAAATTTCAGCAAAAGGTCGCCTCGAATGGCGTTGGACGTGAACATCGGAGATGAGGCGGCAAAACCCCTCCCGGGTTTTCCCAAGAAAGTCCAAGGCGAGTTGAGTTCCGTTATTTACTCTCTTGACCTTGACAACGACGGCGCCGCAGAATTTGTCGTCAGCAGACACCGAACAGACTCGACTGGCAATCCTCTTGCCGATGGCGATATCCTTGCTTGGAAGCAGGACGGCAATGCGTACTTTGGACCTGCGAACACGTCCGGGATCGTTGCTGAAATCGACACAGGGCTTGTTTTTCATCTGGCCTCGATGAAGCATCCACTGTCGAACGAAGCCTATATTTCAGCCGCAGCACAGGATGGGCTGTACCTCTGGAAAGCGTCAGACCAGAACAGCGACCTCCGCTTTGACCGCATGTACAAAAGGACGCTCCTCTTCAAGAGCGTTATGTTTGTCGACACTCTCGTCGTTGCATCAGGCTCTGGCGTGGGATTGGCGACGTTCGATCTGGCGGGGAATCCACTGGCTTCGTATTCCTCTCCGATAGTGTCTGAAGTCGCTCGCGTCGGCGACACTGATATCGTTGTGGCCGGACTCAAGGACACGTTGCTGTTGTGGAATGCCCGGACCGGACAAACTCTTGCAAAAAAGAACATTTCGCAGGATGTGTCTTTCATATCAACAGGCGGAGTGGTCGGCAACGGACAAACTCAAATCGTTGCACTGGGAGGAAGAAGCTTGTTTCTTTTTGACGCCGCCGGCAATGAAATTCTGGAATCCGGAGAGTTTAGCCGGTTTCTTCCAAATTCAGATTTCTTTTCCTCCGGACCTTCGCTTGCAGACCTTGACGGCGACGGGAAAAAAGAGATTGTTATGATTTCGAATTTTGGAATTCTGCTTGCCTTAAACAGCAAAGGTTTCCTCGTCGACGGATTTCCGGTGAACCCGCAGGGATTTCCGTACGAGCAGAGGTTTGGACCCAGCATCGGGGACGTCAACGGCGATGGTATCGCCGATTTACTGTATTGCGATGAAGCAGGCAGAGTTCTCAACATCGTGGACGGCGCTTCAAAAAAGAAAAGCCGGCTGCAGATTGCCGATGGAATGCTCATGCCGACGCTGTTCCAGGTAGGACAGGGGACCGGCTCGACGGTGGGAGTTGCTTTAAGGGGAATGGGCGGAACAATCGCAGCTTTGGATTTTCAAACCTCCTATGTCTCGTCAAAAATTCTATGGCCGATGCTGCGGTTTGACGCCTCTCAATCGTCCTCAACGGGAATCCAGACTTCCAACCCCAGGCCTTTATCCGGATTCTTCTTTCCACGCGAGCGCGTGTACAACTGGCCAAACCCGGTATACGGAAGCGTCACGCAGATTCGGTACTACACCGGCGAAGACGCTGAAATCTCAGTGAAGATCTTCGATCTGGCCGGTGCGAAAGTGGCCGAATTAAACGGAAAAGGATTTGCGGGCACAGACAATGAACTCACATGGGACGTCAGCGGCATCCAGAGCGGAGTTTACCTCGCGCGCGTGGAAGCTGTGGGTTCCTCCAACAGCGACGTCGCCGTCATCAAGATCGCCGTGGTGAAATAACTTGAAGCAGCTTTGTCTCATCTTTTTATGTACGATGGCTTTCCTGGGATGCGAGCGGGACATTGGTGTCAACTCATCTCAAATCATTTCAGGCTATCGTATTGAGGGGAGAGTGATCGATAGGATTGGCAACCCGGTCGTCAAAGTGGATGTGAGGGTTTTCTACAACTACGAATTCGTCGATTACAACACGCCGCCATCCAAGGAATACACAGTTCCCAGTCCCAGTCCTAGTGTCACTGTCGTCGTCAGGACTCGCCTGGGCGTCACTATCCGGACGCTCTATTCCGGAAATCCGCCTCCTGGAGCGTTTGTGGTCGAATGGGATCAGAAAGGTCCAAACGGAGACGACGTTCCCAGCGGCACGTATTTTGTCCATTATCTGTCAAACGGAGCTTCTCAGAAATCATACAGTGTGACGGTGGAAGGGACGATCGTGGTGCGTACAGATTCACTCGGTCAGTACACTATTCCTGATGAGAACCTGCCGATAGGCTATTATCCGGTACCCCTCTACAGCTCCAGCGAGACGACGTTTTACGGAAACCACCGCATCTCTTCCAGCGTCCTGTTGTTGTTTACTACCAGCACTCGCAGCCGCGAAGTCAACGTCACGGTTTTGAAAGATCGCGTCACGGTCTTTGACATCGTCCTCGGTTAACCTGTGAAGCGCGTTTCTTTTTGTTGCCTTTTCCTCCTTGTCCCTTCGGTGCTGGCCTCTCAGGAAATCGACTTTCCCCACACAGAACTTGAATGGTTCACCATAGCAACCGAACATTTTTTGGTTCATTACCATCAGGGTGTAGAAAGAACCGCGAAGGAGGTCGCCTGGATTGCAGAAGAAATTTTCGGCCCCATCACGACGATGTACCAACACAGGCCCGATCAAAGAGTCAGTATTGTGATCCGCGATCACGACGATTATTCCAACGGCGCCGCATACTTCTACGACAACAAGATAGAGATCTGGGCTCCCTCGCTCGATTTTGAGATGCGCGGCACGCATCCCTGGCTGCTGAACGTTGTCACGCATGAATTCACGCATATCGTTCAGATTCAAACGGCAATGAAGCTGGGAAGACGTTTCCCCGCCGTGTACTTTCAGTGGCTTGGATACGAAGCTGAGCGAAGGCCCGATGTTCTGTACGGTTATCCCAATGTGATTGTCTCATACCCGTTGTCGGCCTTTGTCGTCCCCAGCTGGTTCGCAGAAGGAGTTGCACAATACAACCATCCGGATCTGAAGCACGATTACTGGGACTCCCACCGTGATATGATCCTGCGAATGTATATGCTGGAGGGGAATCTGCTCTCCTGGGAGGAAATGGCCGTCTTCGGTAAAACCAGCCTCGGGAATGAGTCGGCCTACAATGCGGGATTTTCCATCACGGAGTTTATCGCGACGAAGTACGGGAGCGGTAAGCTCAGCGAGATTTCAGAAGCGCTCGGCTCTCCGTTAAGATTGACCATTGACGGCGCCGTTGAACATGTTCTCGGAAAAACCGGAGAAAAGATTTACAACGAGTGGAAAGAAGAAAAAGAGAGGGCGTATAGGATCGTTGCTGCGAAGGTGGAAAACAACCTTTGCCAGGGCGAAATCATCGAGCCAGAGGGGTTTGGGAATTTCTACCCTCAGTTCTCGCCCGACGGGTTGCAACTGGCGTATGTGTCCAACAAAGCCAGGGATTACTTCACGCAAAGCGGCGTGTATCTCTTTGATACGAAAACCCGGGAAACCAAAAAGATCCTCGACAACGTGCGTTCCACGCTTTCTTTTTCTCCGGACGGACGATTTCTCTACTACTCGAAGTCGACTCGGGAAAACCCGCATTGGTCCAAATTCTATGACATCTACAGATACGACCTGGTTGAAGAAAACGAGAGGAGGCTGACCCACGGCTGGCGTGCCATGAATCCAAAACTTTCTGAAGCCGGCTCGAGGATCGTATTTGTCGTTGGAAGTGACGGAACATTAAACATCGCCACAGCCGACAAGGATGGAAAAGATTATAGCAAGATCACTCGATTCAAGGACGGAGAACAGGTATTCACTCCGGTCTTTTCTCCGGATGGAAAGAAAATCGCCTTCGGATTCTCGACGGGCCACAAACAATCGCTTGCTCTGATCAATGAAGATGGAAGCGATTTCAGAATCCTGCGGTCAGAGAGCGATTGTCGAAACCCGGAATTTTCCAGAGACGGAAAGAAGCTTTTCTATTCGAGCGACAGGACCGGGATCTTTAATCTTTATTCACTGGACCTTGAGTCGCGACAGAGCGTTCAGGTGACGAATGTTTTGGGCGGCGCTTTTCTCGCAACCGTCGATGTAAAAGGCAATCTTGCCTACGCCAGTTACTCTCACACTGGCTACAAAATTGCGAAAATGAGCGTTATGGGAATCCCCGAAATCGTGGGCTCGACTTCGCAGGATCATTCAGATTTGTCCGGAAACGGCCATGCACGACATCCTTTATCTTTTTTACCCGACAAGGATCCTTCGTCAAATACCAGCACACCGGCACAATTTGAATCGAAGCCTTACAAAAACGTGTTCTCAAGCTTGTCGCTGATTCCTTTCGTCAGATTTGACAATTACAACCCACGGAACAGCGGGATCGACAACCTCAAACCCGGCCTGTATTTCACATCTTTTGACATGCTGGACAAGCTGAGCCTTTTTGGAGGCGGGGCAATAAACAGAAATTTCGAGCGGGACCTTTTCCTGATCTTCGAGTTCCGGGACAGGCTTCCTTTCTTCTCTGATGTAGCATGGGAGCCAACGCTCGGCTTGGAACTCTATAATATCACGCGAACAACCGATAACGCCATCGAGCTGCCACCACACCCAAACCCAATCGGCATCGATGTCACATACAACCTATTTGAACTCGACGTGGTCTTGAAGCAAAAAGTGTTTTCAGAGAATAACGACCTTCGATTGACATATGCTTTGAGTCGTTATAGTGCTGACATTGGATCGTTCGTGAATCCCAACAGTGGCCAGGTCAATCCGGCGTTCAAGAATGTCTATCTTATCGGTAACACATTTTCCGCATTTTTGAAACACGACGGGTTGTTACAGGCAGTGGACAGGGAGATTAATCCAATGGGAAGAAGCATTTCCGTCAGATATTCGTATGAGTTGAACAAATTCAACCCGAACAGCGACTACACTGTGGTCAACGGGATTCTGGTACCCGTCTACACGGACTTCAACTTCCAACGGTGGGAGTTCACTTGGAACGAGCACATGCCTTTCATTTTTGAGAAACATACGTTTTCAATCGCATTACGAGGAGGCGGGATTCTTGGTCCCGGCGTGGATAATTTCTTTGACTTCTACGCCGGCGGTTTTGCAGGAATGAGAGGCTATCCATTCTATGCGATCGGGGGGAACGAAATGGCAACAGCCCACATCAGCTATAGATTCCCCGTTTCAAGTTCTCTCGATTTTCGAATCCTGCAATTTTATTTTAAGAAACTCTATGCATCTATTTTCGCGGACATTGGGAGCGCGTGGACGGGAGAAATGCCCACTGTCAGTCAATGGAAGAAAGACGCCGGTTTCGAGCTGAGGCTTGAAACTTTTTCCTTTTATGCCTATCCAACTCGGTTTTTCTTCAGTGGAGCCTATGGATTCGATAAATTCAGTAGAAAGATCAACGTTGTCGATGTAGCATACGGGAAGGAATGGCGGTTTTACCTCGGTGTTTTGTTTGGGTTTGAAATAAGCGAGCTAGGGAAAATGTCAATGCGGTGAAGAACTGCCGCAAAAAAAGAAAGCCTTTTCCCCTTGGAGAGGAGAGGCCTATGCTTTGTCATGGCTAGGGTGGTCGAGACGAAACACAAAGTTGGACGGAATCATTTCCCCTCCTGGACAGGAGGGGCCCAGTTTCGACAGAGCTGGGGTGGTCGAGACGAGTTACAAGACTTAGGAATTGACTCGCTGTATGGGTGGGGCTCAGCTCTCGATTGGCTATCGAGACGAAATAGAAGTATGAATGAGTGTGACCACCCTGCACCAAAGGAATAATTTTCGAAATACTTGTGGATCAGCGATACCGAAATAAGGAGTAATGAGAAAGGAATCAAAAACGCAATGCGTTTCTTCATCGGTATAATCATCCTTGTTGCGGGACGGAACTCTGTACTATCCCAATCGATTTCTACCAGGCCTCTGTTGACCGGCAATCTTCAAAGCGACGTCGTTTGGAGCTTGACACACACGCAGGATTCACTGCAACAGACAGAGATCTCCTCCGCAAAAAAAACTCCGCTGACATCGGCTTTATACTCCGCCGTTATCCCGGGAGCCGGACAGCTGTATAACGAAAGTTATCTCGAAGGCATCGGGTTTGTCGGAGCCGAAATTAGCCTCTGGGTTGTCTATGCTATCTATGATTTGAGAGGCGACCGGCAAACAAACGACTTCCAGAATTTTGCCGACATTCACTGGTCCGTCGTCCAATATGCTGAGTGGCTC
>JACQPT010000130.1 GCA_016207415.1 Ignavibacteriales bacterium | reverse complement strand
TGAGACCACAAGTCAGACTGAGCGAAGTCGAAGTCTGCACAAGAGGGAAAAGGAAGAAATGACAACCGCGATTGTTGAGTTCCTTATCGTTGCTGCGATCATTGTCCTCTTGATTCTCGGTATTGTTAAGCTGATCAGAGGGCCTAAAGGAGCCGGCTTCGCATCTATGACGGCGTTTCACGATTTGCAGGCCAAGGATAAACAGGCCGCTATCAAAGCCGTCATCGAACATCAAGCGGAAAAGAAGATGGAAGAACAAGAAAGCGGGGAAGATAAATCATGAACTTCACCAAATTCACCATCAAATCCCAGGAAGCCGTACAGAACGCTCAGGAGATCGCCGCGAGTTACAGCAATCAGGCGATTGAGCCCGAGCACCTTCTTGCTGGTCTCGTGCAAGACAGCGAAGGCGTCGTCGTTCCGATCCTGCAGAAAGTAGGTGCGAATGTCAATTTCCTGAAAATCAGGATCAACGAAGCGATTGAAAAATTGCCGAAGGTTCAAGGCGCCGGACTGGGCAATCAGAATCTCGCTCCGGACCTCGGCCAGGTTTTTGAATCAGCTCAAAAAGAAGCCGCCCAGCTCAAAGATGAATACATCAGCACAGAGCATTTGCTTCTTGGATTATTGAGCGGAAAATCCGCTCCGGCAAAGCTGTTGTCAGACCAGGGGGTCACGAAGGACGTTGTCTACAAGGCCCTGAAAGAAATCCGCGGCACTCAAAGAGTAACAGACCAGACTCCGGAGGAGAAATACCAATCGCTGCAGCGTTTTGGCCGGGACCTCAACGACCTTGCGCGCAAAGGAAAACTCGATCCCGTCATCGGGCGCGAGGAGGAAATCCGCAGAGTGCTTCAGGTTCTCTCACGCCGCACAAAGAACAACCCGGTCCTCATCGGCGACCCGGGCGTCGGAAAAACAGCCATTGCAGAAGGAATTGCCTATCGCATTATTCAAGGCGATGTACCTGAAAACCTCAAAACGAAGCGGATCGTCGCATTGGATATGGGTTCGTTAGTGGCCGGGACGAGTTTCCGCGGCCAGTTTGAAGAACGTCTCAAGGCGGTTCTCAAGGAAGTCACGGAATCCAACGGCGAGATCATTCTCTTCATCGACGAACTTCATACGCTTGTCGGCGCGGGAGCAGCGCAAGGGGCCGTGGACGCAGCAAACATGTTGAAACCTGCCCTCGCTCGCGGGGATTTGCGCGCGATTGGGGCAACAACGATCGATGAGTATCGAAAACACATCGAAAAAGACCCGGCTCTTGAACGCCGTTTTCAGCCAATTCTGATCAACGAGCCTTCGGTCGAAGACACGATTTCCATTCTCCGCGGTTTGAAAGAACGATACGAAGTCCACCACGGCGTGCGTATTACCGACGGAGCAATCGTGGCCGCCGCCCAACTGAGCTATCGTTATATTTCGGACCGATTCTTGCCGGACAAAGCCATTGACCTAGTGGATGAGTCTGCTTCAAAATTGCGAATTGAAATTGATTCCATGCCGGAAGAACTTGATAGCATCGAACGAAGAATCAAGCAGCTGGAAATCGAACGCGAAGCAGTCAAAAGAGAAAAAGACGAAGATTCCAGAGACAGACTTGAAGAGATCGAGAAAGAATTGTCTGATTTGAACCAAAAGCGCTCGGAACTCAAGGCTCACTGGCAGCTTGAAAAAGAGCTCATTCAAGCCATCCGCAAGATGAAAGGCGAGATCGAGCGCGGAAAAACCGAGGCAGAGCAGCAGGAACGGCTAGGGAACCTTGGCCGCGTTGCGGAGCTTCGGTATGGCGTCATCGCGAACCTCGAAAAGAAAATCAAAGATGCGTCCGCGAAACTGGCTGAAGTCCAAAAAGACGTCAAGATGCTGAAAGAAGAAGTCGATGCGGAGGACATCGCGGAGATCGTCGCAAAATGGACGGGAATTCCTGTTCAACGCATGCTAGAAGGCGAACGGACAAAACTGCTAAAACTTGAAGATCGTGTTCACGAGCGACTCGTGAACCAGGAGGATGCAGTAAAAGCGGTGGCGGATGCGATCCGTCGAAGCCGTGCAGGATTGCAGGATGAGAAGAAGCCGATCGGGTCGTTTATCTTCCTCGGCAGTACGGGGGTTGGCAAAACCGAGCTTGCACGAGCTTTGGCCGCGTTCCTGTTCAACGATGAAAACGCCATGGTACGCATCGACATGAGCGAGTACATGGAGAAATTCTCCGTTTCGCGCCTCATCGGCGCTCCACCCGGTTACGTCGGATACGAGGAAGGCGGTCAGCTGACAGAAGCCGTGCGCAGAAGGCCGTATTCGGTTGTGTTGCTGGACGAAATCGAGAAGGCTCATCCGGAAGTGTTCAACGTTCTGCTGCAGCTTTTGGACGAAGGCCGGTTGACCGACAGCAAAGGCCGGACGGTGAATTTCAAGAATACCATCGTCATCATGACCTCCAACCTTGGTTCGCACCTCATCCAGGAACAATTGCAGCACCTGACGGAGGAAAACCGGGATGACATCATGGGCGACCTCCGCTCGAAATTGTTCGACATGCTGAGACAAGCCATTCGACCGGAGTTTTTCAACCGGATCGACGAGATCATTCTGTTCAAACCGCTAACGATGAGCCAGATCAAGCAAATCGTCGCTCTCCAGTTGAAGCATGTTCAGGCGATGCTTTCCGCAAAGAACATCACGCTCGGATTCTCCGACGATGTGAAGGAATGGATGGCCAAAATGGGCTACGACCCTGCATTTGGCGCCCGGCCGCTGAAGAGGGTGATTCAGAAATACATTGTGAACAAACTTTCTGAGAAAATCCTCGAAGCAGCGATTGTGGAAGGAGATCAGGTTGAGGTGGTGCTTGGCAAGAGAGGAATGGTTGAATTCGCCACGAAGGTGAAGGCAGAGGTTCTGCATTAAAACCTACCTGTGAAGCGCATGTAGGGACGCACGCCTGCCCGCCACAATGTACTTTAAGGCAGGCGGGGCCGTGCATCCTTACAGAAATAACCATTTCATGTTTCATCGGAGGATACGAAACACCCCCAAAGATCTCGTTGCTCTCCTTCGCATTTCTCCGTATTTTTCCTTGTTATGCAGCTCGCCTCGCTCATCGGCCACACACAGGAAGTCCTTCAGCTCGTCCGCAATTCCGGCAAACCCGCCGATAGCATTATCGATTCGTTCTTCCGTTCCCGCAAATATCTGGGTTCTCACGACCGCCGTTTCATCGCAGAAACGGCATACGGAACGCTGCGGCACCTTAGGTGGTGCGATGCCGCCGTAAACAAGGCCACTGAGGTTTCATCTTTGTCTTCAAAAGACGGGTTTCTGCTCCTTGTTGCGGCATTTCTTGTGGGGATTGAGAAACGCAAAGATCTTACTCCGGCAGTCCTGGAACAACATGCATCGAACGGACTCACAGGTAAAAAGCTGGATGAAATTCTTCAGAGGTTGACGAAGAATGATGAGGAAAATGAGAGCCTCGGAATCCGGTACTCATTTCAGGATTGGATGGTTGAGAAATTCGTTGCCAAATTTGGACAAGCAGAGACTGAAGAGCTCTGCAGGAAACTCAATGAACAGGCCCCTATCACGCTCAGGGCAAATTCGTTAAAAGCGACTCTGGAAGGATGCCGCGATCGTCTGCAAAAGGAGGGAATCGACACGGAACCTGTTGGCGGAATTCCGAATGCACTCAACCTGAAGAAACGCGTCAACGTGTTTGGGCTGAAATCCTTCAAAGATGGCCTCTTTGAATTGCAGGACGCCGGGAGTCAGCTTCTTCCAATCATGATTGACCCCAAACCCACGACAAAGGTGCTTGATGCATGCGCCGGCGCGGGTGGAAAAACTCTGGAATTTGCGGCCCTTATGAAGAACCGCGGCGAGATAGTAGCAACAGACGTCAATAAGTTTCGAATGGAGGAGCTGAAGAAACGTGCGAGGAAAGCTGGTGTTTTCAACATCCGGCCGAAGCATATAAATTCTCTGGACGAACTCGGGAAAGATTATGCGGAGTATTTCGATGTCGTCTTTGTCGATGCACCTTGCACAGGTGTGGGCACAATTCGGCGCAATCCCGGCATGAAATGGTCGGTTTCAGAAGAGATGGTGAAGGAACTGTCGGAAAAACAGCAGAACATTCTGATGGCATGCGCAGGACTTGTGAAGAAAGGCGGCCGGCTGGTGTACGCAACGTGCTCTCTGTTCAATGAAGAAAACGAAGAGGTCGTCCGGAGATTTCTCAGAGACTCAACCGGGTTTTCTATGAAGCCTCAGTCAAACCCGTTGGAAGGGCAAAGCACTGCTTCAGATTTCTTGTACCTGCTGCCGCATCGACACGGAACCGACGGGTTCTTTTGCAGCGTTCTGGAGAGATCGGCTTCGTAATTCATTGCTTCTCCGGGCATCTTTTGATAGAATGAATTTTGCACGTTTACCCTCGGTAGCCGCAGACCCGCCCGAACGACTTGGTCGGGCGGGCTTTTCGTCTGCGTTGTTTGCCACAATCGCAACCTGTCCCGAAGGGATGACTTCGCCAAAGGTTGCGGCTACCGAGATTCACATGCTTTGTTGTGGAAAAAGGTTTTGATAGACTCGGTAGGTCGGCATTAATGCCGACCTACGAATGCAAGATTGAAAATCAGAGCTTAATCGTCCCCTCTCGTGAGTTGGAAAGTGGGTTGTGAGAGGGGATGAAGGCCTGCCTGCATCGTTGCACGATGAGGCAGGTCGTGGGTGTGTTTTTGAATTTGTTATTCTGGTACGAACAAAAGCACACACCTCTGCATGAAGAGGCTAATAGTATCCCCTCTCGCTGCGCTCTTGCCACCGCTGCAGAGGGGACTTTTGGAAACCCAAAACCTTCCTCAATTGAGAAACATGTCATGAGAATTATTTTGTTAGCTACAGT
>JACQPT010000132.1 GCA_016207415.1 Ignavibacteriales bacterium | reverse complement strand
CTCAACAGAAAGCTGGCACAGAAGGAATTTGAGAACGGACTCGTCTACATGAAAATGGAATATTTCAAGTCTGCGACGGTTTCATTCGATTTCGTCTTGGAAAAATTCCACGACACGCCCTATGCAGAGCACGCTCTGTTACGAAAGGTGGAGGCCCTGGTCAGGCGAAAGCGTTATCAGGAAGGGCGGCAGGAGCTTGAAAAATTCTTCGACCGATATCCGTCCAGCGAGCTGAAAGCCGAGGCGGAAAGCTTGAAGAGTGAAATCGACGGCAAGCTCTCGGCGCCGCCGCAGGCACAGGAGAAACCCGAGGTCCAGAAACCGGACAGCATGCGGGCAACAACGAGGTCTGAGCGATGATACGGGGCAAAGCAAAACTCACCCGCGACTCCCAGGTCGAAATGACGGAAATGGTCCTCCCGAACGATGCGAATCGACTGGGAAACCTGCTTGGGGGCCGGCTGATGCAGTGGATGGACATTGCGGCCGCAATCGCCTCCTGGCGGCACACGAATCGCATCTGTGTGACTGCGTCGGTCGATGAGCTCCATTTTCTCCATCCCATCAAAATCGGGGAAGTCGTCATCCTGAAAGCTTCAGTCAACCGCGCCTTTAACACCTCCGTCGAAGTGGGTGTGCGAGTGCTGAAAGAAAATCCCCTCACAGGAGATCGTAAACATACGAACAAGGCATACCTGACGTTTGTGTCGGTCGACGACGAGGGAAACCCCGTGCCTGTTCCCCCCGTGAAACCCACGACGAAAGAAGAAAAGCGGCGGTACAAACAGGCGGCGCAAAGAAGGGCGCTCCGGTTGCACCACCGAAAGAAATTTTGATTGCACACAATCACCGGGTGGTTTCTGACAGCCACTTTTGTGCCCCGTTTGAGTATCCGGTTGCGTTCATCGTCCTGCGACGCCGGCGGACGCAAGATCGCCCGGGTCAGTGCGGCGGCACTCCCGCGATTTGTCGCCACAACAGCGTTTTCGCTCTGGCTGGCCATCGAGCCCTCTCAGGGTCAAGCGCGGGACATAGCGTTTGGGTCTCTCCGAAGAATAGGGATACCTCAAGGAGTGGACCGTGGTCGAATCCTCCATGACCCCGCGACAAAAAGTCTGACCGCGCTCGTGTGGACAGCCCGTGAGGAGGTCGTGCATCTTTCAACAGTGGACGCGACACTCTCCTCTTTTTCCTTCCGTAAACTTTCTACACCCATGGCCGTCGACGAAGTACTTGTCGCAGACGTTACCAACGACCGCAGGAACGATCTGCTGTATCTCAACAAAGAGCAGAGGCTTTTACAGATTGCCGGGGACATGAACGCAGCGTCTCCGAAAATCGTGTCAACGCTGAAACTCGGATTTGAGCCCTCGGAGGTTGTCGTTGGGGACCTGAATAACGACAAACGATTGGACCTCATCTTTCTGACCGAGAAGAATCAGGGTGTTGTAAACTATATCGGCGACGGACGAGGAGGATTCAAAGAAGGCAAGATCATCGCTCCCGATAACGCAATTTCGCGGCTGGTGCTCGCTCATCTCAATAACGACAACATCATCGACCTCGTGACTTTCGACTGGGTCAGGAGCGAGCTTCATCTTCTCTATGGAGTGGGGAGAGGCAGGTTTGTCGATCAAACCGTGTTTCCCGTTGACGGCGATGTGAGGGACCTCCTCGTCGTTGAAAAAGGGAAAGACGGATATCTGGACCTTGTGCTCGTCATGAAAAAACCGTCTGAAATCCAGTACTGGGAGGGGAACGGCCTCGGTGACTTTCGGAAACAGGAAGTTGTTCCCGTCTCCGAGGAAATCCTCGATGTCGCACTCGGCGATGTTGACGGCGATCATCTCGCCGACCTGGTCGTGTTGCGGCAAGGGGCCTTGGACGTGTATTTCAACGCCGGAGAGAATCCTCTGAAAGAAAAAATCTCGTATGCGTGTCCGGCATCGGCCGTTCAGCTCTTTGTGCTGGACGCAAACGGAGACAAGCGCACGGAAGGACTTCTGCTGGGAACCGACGGGACGATGACAGTTTTCATGAACGGGAATCAACCGCACATGCTGAAAGACTCTCTGGAATTTGCGGCCGGATTGCAGCCGGCCGGCGTGTGGGCCGGGATCGTGAATAACGACAACTTCTCCGATGTTGTGGTCGTCAACGAAAAAAGCGGAACACTGTCTCTTTTTGCGGGAACGGAGACAGGCTTGCTTGGACAGAGTTCATATCCTCTGTTTACGCGCCCGCAGTACCTCGTGTATCATTCGGCAACCGACACAACCTCGAGATTCCTGGTGTCACATCCTGAGTCGAAGTCGCTTTCTTTTTTCAGCATCAACCTCCTTGATAACTCCACGGTGAACGCAGTCATACCCACCGATGGTGAATCCGAGGTTCTGTTTTCCCGGGTCAATGAAAAAAATCAGGCTGAGTTTTTCTGCTCGAACACTGCATCTCCCAGACAGGATGCGTCGCTCAGTTATTACCTGAGAATTGGGACGCAGACATTTCTTGAGCGGAGCTATCGTCTGGTGGGTCCAAATGCCCTCCTCGGTGTGACGGTCTCGGGGGCCAACAGTGATTCACACATCGACCTGGTGTACGTCGTCCGGTCAACAGAGAGCGATAATCTTGATGTCGGAGTCGCTGTGCTCGATAGCGCTCTCGAGGTTAAAGAACGCGTGATTTCGCGTGAACTTGTTACGCTCCCCGACCGCAAAAGCTACCTTTGGACTGCCGACTTGGATGCGGATGACACTCTGGATCTCGTGGTGGCTTTTCCGGAAGAATCGAAGAGCCTGTACGTCCTGAAAGGCGGCTCAAAAGACCTCTTCGGCGAGCCGCAACTTCTCTCCGGCGCTGTGAGCATGAGTCATCGTCATCAACTGCAGGTCGCTGACATGGATGGTGATGGACTGCCAGACTTTGTTGTGAACAACTCAGAAGAACGAGCCATCGGCTGGTTCAGAAACAAGCAACATATGTCGTTTGAGGCGTGGCAGCCGCTGGTCGCTTCGGGAGAAAAATCTCATTTCTCTCTTTCCGATATCAATCGCGACGGACTTTTGGACATCGCCCTTACCTCTCCGGGTCAAGGCACGGTAAAGATATACAGCGGAAACGCTCTGTTGAAACATGGCTCATCGAAAACATCTCGCTGAGTTTGTTGTGAGTGCTCTGATCCTGTTTAGTGTTCGGAGCGGAGCTCAGGTCCGACCATTCGAGCCCACACCGGTTTCATCCTTGAGGACGATTCAGAACGTTCTCGCATCGCCTGCGGGAGAGATTCAGGAAGTGAAATGTCCCACGGGGTTCATTCTCTGGACACTTCTGCAGGAGACTCGACTCACGGCTCAACAACGTAGCGAAGTACAAAGAGTTCTCGTCAGGCCGTCGATGCAAAGAAACCGAACCAGTCCGTCCGGGGCATTCAGAATTCACTACGACACGACCGGACTCCATGTCCCGTCTCTTCTTGATTCTTCGGTTCCTCCCAACGCGATTCCAAACTCCTATGAGGCTTACGTTGATTCTGTTTCCACCCTTTTCGATTATTGCAGAGCTTTTGAAATCGATACACTCGGTTACGGAGAGCAGCCCTCTGACGGAAGCCGGGGTGGCGGTCCGGAATACGACATCTACATTATGGAGTTGGAACCTTTTTATTTCGGCTACACAACCCCAGAGGATATCATTGCCACAACGCCAAATGAACGCTACACGAGCTACATCCATATCGACAATGATTACAGGATTGTTCGAACCAAGGGAATGAATGGCCTCAAGGTGACCGCAGCTCACGAGTTTCATCATGCCATCCAGCTGGGAGCGTATGGCGTTTGGAGCGATGGGGATCTGTATTTTAACGAGCTTACTTCATCGTGGATGGAGGACGTGGTCTTCACCGAAGTGAACGACTACTATTATGACGTTTCTCTTTTTTTTCGCCAGTTCAAAGATTCACAGAAGCGTTCTTTTCCTTTCAACTTTTTCAGCATGTCGAGCTTTCTGGGATACGAAAGAAGCGTGTGGGGTCATTTTCTTGCCAGGAGGTTTGGAAGAAATGTGATGCTCGAGATTTGGGAAGGGCAGAAGACACAGCGTATTTTTCCAAGTATGAGACAGGTGCTCGCCTCGCATGGGACGAGCCTTGAGTCCGAATACGCTCTTTTCAACTACTGGAATTACTTTACCGGAGATAGAGC
Organism: Ignavibacteriales bacterium; assembly: GCA_016207415.1. Taxonomy (GTDB): domain Bacteria; phylum Bacteroidota; class Ignavibacteria; order UBA10030; family UBA10030; genus JACQPT01. The sequence continues at coordinate 2,226 of JACQPT010000132.1, read as the reverse complement.
CGATACAGTGAAGTATTATCCCGAGGGGAAGGCTTATCCAAGATTCGAGCCAAACGGGACCGCCTCTTTTTCGGGTTCAACTTCGGTGCTGCTGAATGAAGCATTTCCCTTTTCGGGCCAATTCTATGAAGTCTCAGTCGGTACGGACACAATAACGGCTATCGTTACGAATAACGACGCTGATGCTGTCGAACGATCGGACGGTAGCCTGCGAAGAGTCGAACTGCGATTCACTGTTGGAATTCCCTCCGGTCCTTATCATGTACTCTCCAATGGAGTAAAAGTTTCGCTCGTTGTTGCCGCGCCCGACCTATGGCGAAGTTTCTATCTGTCATCATCCTCGAAAAGCGATATTCCGTTTGCACAGTTGTCACCTTCTCCAAATCCGCTGAGATTATCCGAATCCCCAAACCTGGCATTGCCAGTGGATGAACCCGTCGCCACTGAGGCGGAAGTGTTCGTTTTGAGCAGCTCGCTCGACCTCGTTTTCTCCGACCGATTCCGGGTCACAGAATTCTTCGGAAACAGGTTTGTGCTGGTGCCCTCAAAAAACATCCAATCGAAGGTCGCTACCGGCATCTATTTTGTTGTCGCAAAAGTCGCCGCCACCGAATACCGCTGGAAAGTCGCCATTATTCAATGAGTACCTTTAAGCTTGTCGTTCGGGATCTCGGGAAAGATTTCAACCGCAGAACGATTTTTCGCGGGTTGACGTTTTCGCTTGCGGTCGGGGATTCGCTGGCTATCACCGGGAACAACGGTTCGGGGAAATCGACTTTGTCGAAAATCCTTGGCGGTGTCTTAAGTCCGTCAAAAGGCTTTGTCGCGTACTTTGTCAACAATGCGAAGGTTCAGGAAGAGCAGATGAAGGATTCGGTCGGCTTTGTTTCGCCGTACTTAAATCTATACGATGAATTCACTGCCGCAGAGAATTTGAGAATACTTTCGCTGATTCGTGCCGGCAAGAAGCCTTTTCAAAGCCGTGCTGATGAACTAATCGGCATGGTTGGGCTTTGGCCGCGGCGGGACGACCCAGTGGGGATTTATTCCTCTGGAATGAAGCAACGTCTGAAATACGCTTTTGCTTTGCTGCACGAACCGCCTGTGCTTATCCTCGATGAGCCGACCTCAAACCTGGACGAAGAAGGCACGGAGGTGGTGAAGGAAATCGTGCGGATGCAAAAGAAGACAGGAATACTGATCGTTGCGACGAACGACAGCCGCGAAGCGAAATGGTGTAAAAAGAAAATTGTTATGAAAGTGGCTGGGGCCTAGGATCGTTGACTTCGAAAACGTCATTGATGAAATCTTCGATCAGATCAACAACGTCTCAAACTTCTATGGTGTAAAATCGGTGGTAGCAGACCCCACCTGCAGGATGAGGTCTGCTTAAACCTTGACGAGTCCTTGCGAGAACGAAAGACCGAGCAATGAAATTCGCCCAAATTTTCTGGGGTTGCACTTTTAAAAAACCAGATTACCTTGCTGTTGCAGACTCTTTTTTGTAAAATGACATATTGAAAATGAGTGCCTGGGGCAGCACATATGCCGTAGTCTCCAAAGACATTCAATCGGAGTGGCGGACGCGGTATGCCGTGAATTCACTCCTCATGTTTGTCGTCACGGCGGTCTCGATTATCCTCTTTGCGCTGCGGTCTGTCGATCCAAACCCGGAGCTGCTTTCCGGCATGCTGTGGGTTGTCATTTTCTTTACGGCCATGTCCGGGATGTCGAGGGTCTTTGTTTCCGAGGAAGAGCGCGGCACAACGCTGACGTTGCAGCTTGTTGCGACGCCGACCGTCGTCTACTTTGGTAAACTGCTGTTTAACGGCGTGTTGATCCTGTTTCTGAGCTTCATCATTTCGGCGATGTATCTGATTTTCTTTTCCGGTTTCGCAATCAAATCGCCGGGAGCGTACGTTGCCTCGGTTGTCCTGGGAAGCCTCGGTTTCGCCGCCGCTTCAACCATCATCGCGGCGATCATTGCCAAAACGCGGTCACGAGGAACCCTGTATGCCGTGCTCTTGTTCCCTTTGTTGATTATTCCGCTTATGGTGGGAATGAGCTCAACAACAAAGGCTCTTGAAGGAGCACCGCTGGCCGACGCTCTCGCTGATTTCCAGGTTCTGGCAGCATATCTCATGGTCATGGTTGCAGGCTCGTATCTTCTGTTCGACTACGTCTGGAAAGAATAGTGAAGCTCGTCAAGTATTCTTCGATACTCCT
>JACQPT010000143.1 GCA_016207415.1 Ignavibacteriales bacterium | reverse complement strand
GTTCCCCCATGGAAATCTTCTCTCTGCTCTCGAAGCGATCGAGCGTCACATTGCCCTTCTCGACAAAAATGTCTACCTTCCACTGGTTCTTACCAACCTCGCCATCGACCTGAAGAATCACCTCGCCGAATCATCATCATGAAATCCGGGTTCAAAAGAATACTTGTTACCGCCGCGCTGCCGTATGCGAACGGACTTCTCCATCTTGGGCACCTCGCCGGTGCGTACCTTCCAGCCGATATCTATGTGCGGTACCAAAGGCTCAAGAAGCGTAATATTCTATTCCTTTGCGGCTCCGATGAGCACGGCGTGGCCATCACCGTGACCGCGGAAAAAGAGAAAACCTCTCCGACGACAGTGATCGACCGGTACCACCCGGCGAACCTTAGAGCTTTCAAGGATTTTGGGATGAGTTTTGACAATTACTCCCGGACGTCATTATCCCTCCATCACGCGACTGCGCAAGAATTTTTCAAGGAATTTCACCGTCGTGGAGTTTTAGCTGAAAAGCAGGAACAGCAACTGTATTGCGAAAAAGACAAAATGTTCCTCGCCGACCGCTATGTAGAGGGGACGTGTCCCAATTGTCGATATCCGCAAGCACGTGGAGATCAATGCGAGAACTGTGGAACGTGGCTGAATCAGGTGGATCTTATCGACCCCAAATGCAAGATTTGCGGCACCACACCGGTCGTCCGAAAGACGAGGCATTGGTATTTTCCGCTTGGCAAATATCAGAAACGCCTTGAGGAGTACATCAAACAACGTTCTCAGCGCGACGGGTGGAAGGAAAATGTTTTGAGGTATTGCGAAAGTTGGTTTAAAGAGGGGCTTGAGGATCGTGCAGTCACGCGCGATTTGACATGGGGTGTCAGAGTTCCGGTTGCAGGCTATGAACAGAAAGTGATCTATGTATGGTTCGACGCGGTTTTGGGATATATCTCTTCGGGGAAGGAATGGGCAGAGAAATCTGGAGACGCAAATGCCTGGCGGGAGTATTGGCTTCAGGACGACACGAAATATGTGGCTTTTATTGGGAAGGATAATGTTGTCTTCCATTGTATCGTTTTTCCGGCTATGTTGATGGCGTGGAACGACAGTGGCAAGGAACAGTATGTTCTGCCCGAAAACGTACCGGCCAATGAGTTTCTGAATTTTGAGGGTCAGAAGTTCTCGAAAAGCCGGGGATGGGGGATTGATGTCAGTGATTTCTTGCGGTTCTTTCCGGCAGACACCCTCCGCTATGCGCTCGCCTTGAATTTACCGGAATCACGAGATTCCGATTTTTACCTGAAGGATTTCCAGGCACGGACCAATAACGAGCTTGCCGACATCCTTGGCAATTTTGTGAACAGAACGTTTGCCTTCGTCGACCGTCATTTCGGGAAAAAGGTGCCGAAATTCGGCGGACTCTCCCGAATCGACAAAGATATGCTCGCCCTGATGAAAGAGGCGCCGTCAAAGGTTGGAGACCTGATGGAACACTATAAGTTTCGCGAAGCGACTCATGAGGTTATGAATCTGGCAAGAAGTGCGAACAAATATTTCAACGATTCAGAGCCGTGGAAAACGGTGAAAACCGACGCTGCTCAATGTTCAACCACGATGCGTGTTTGCCTTGAAGTCATAAGATCTCTCGCGATTCTCTTCGAGCCCATTATCCCTTCGATTAGCCGAAAGATGTGGGAGGTGCTCAATCAAAAAGGGGAGGTGGAACAGCAAGGCTGGGATGATGCTTCCGTACCGGGATTGGAGGAATCACACACACTCGGAAATGGAGAAATTCTTGTGAGCAAAGTAGAGGATAAGCAAGTCGAGGAAGTTGTTCGTTTTCTCGAGAATCCGGGTGTCGAAACTTCACCTGCGAAGGACGTAAAGCCGGTAATCTCGATGGATGAGTTCAAGAAGATCGATTTGAGAGTCGCAAAGGTTATTTCAGCTGAGCGCGTTTTAAAATCGGAGAAGCTTCTCAAGCTTCAGGTTGATATTGGAAATGAGAAACGACAGATCGTCGCCGGGATCGCAAAACAGTACTCGCCGGAAAGCCTTGTGGGAAAACTTGTCGTTGTTGTGACAAACCTTCAGTATGCCAAACTTATGGGACAAGAGTCACAAGGAATGTTGCTCGCCGCGTCCGACAACAATGACAAACTCGCTCTTGTCACCATACTCGACGAACTTTCCAGTGGAAGTGTCGTCAAGTAGAGCTCTTCTTCATCTTCACATGCCTTCAGTAGTTGCGTTCGCTACGAAGGAGCACGTGCTTACCTTGCTTCAGTTATGATTTTCTCCTATATTTGCCGACGATTTTTATCGCCCACTTCGTGAAACGTCAGGTATTTGTTGTGCATCGGTTCAAGAGCTTCCTCAATTTTATCAAGATCGAGCATACACTGTTTTCCTTGCCGCTCATCTACAGCGGAGTGTTTCTCGCTGCAAAAGAGCCGCCCAGCATTTCTCTCATCTTTCTCGTTTTCCTGGCAGCCGCCGGTGCGCGTACTGTTGCGCTTTCGTTGAATCGTATTATTGACCGCGAAATCGACAGACGAAATCCCCGAACAACCGGCAGAGAGCTCCCCAGCGGCAGGATGTCGTTGGCGGGTGCTATCGCAGTCCTCTGTGTAGGGCTGATTCTCTACCTTGTGGCGGCCTCATTCATCTCCGTGTTCTGCTTGTTGCTGTCTCCCATCCCGCTTGTGATCTTTACGTTTTACCCTTATATGAAGCGCTTTACTTCGCTCTCGCACGTTGGGGTGGGGCTTGGTTTGGCAATGGCCCCCCTGGGTGGCTGGTTTGCCGTAGCGCAATCCTTTGAAAACCTTCTCCCGGGAGCACTGCTTGCGGTTTTCACATTGCTGTGGGTGTCAGGCTTTGACATCATCTATTCCACACTCGATGAGCTTTTTGACCGCCAAGAGAATCTTTTTTCGTTTACGTCGAAATACGGGCGGGAGAAAGCCCTTCACATTTCCGGCTACCTGCATGTGCTGGCATTCATTGTGTTGGGTGTGCTTTTCACTATTTACATCCGGGGAATTGCGGCGCTTCCCTTCTTAGGTGTCTCCGGCTACCTTCTCTACCTCGAGCACCAGAAAGCGGAGGATGTTGAATTTGCGTTCTTCAAAGTGAACGCCGTTCTTGGTTTTGCGGTTTTTGGAATGGTCGTTGCCGGGATGTATTTTCCATGAGAGTTGTCGTCGGGATTACGGGATCCTCGGGAGCCATCTATGCGCGGGAGTTTCTCAAAAAATGTGGCGGTGACAAATTCTTAGTCGTCAGTCGATGGGGAAAAGTTCTCTTAAAGGAAGAGCTTGGGATTTCTGACAAAGACCTGCAACCGTTTGTCAAGAAGCAGTTTTCAGACGATGATCTTACTGCTCCCCTTGCCTCGGGCTCCAACGACATTGACACGTTCGTCATACTCCCGTGTTCTACTTCAACCCTGGGAAAAGTTGCCTCCGGGATAGGGGACACGTTGATTACGCGTACGGCTCAGGTTTGTTTGAAGGAGCGATTCCAGCTGGTGATGTGCATCCGCGAAACACCGCTTTCGACAGTCGCTCTACGGCAGTGTGCTGAGTTGTCCGCATGCGGTGCGGTCATTATGCCGATTTCTTCACCATTGTACTTTGTACCGAAGTCGGTCGACCAGTTTGTCTCCGCTTTTGTTGACAAAGTACTCGGCGTCATCGGCATGAGGAGTTCGAAGGGATGGAGGTCTGAGGAATTAGAATGACCCGTTCCACGTAGCTCTCCTCATGAAGTTACCCGCATTTGGCGAGTTTGTCCGGTCGCTGGAATCCATCGGAGACCTTCATCGTGTCCGAATCGAAGTTGACCCATATCTGGAAATTACTGAGATCGCCAAAAGGGCTTTGAAGGAGCATCGCCCGGCGTTGCTCTTTGAGAACGTCAAAGGGTCATTGTATCCTCTCGTCATCAACGCTTTCGCAAGTGAAAAGAGGATCGAATATGCTCTTGGCAAGCATCCTCAGCAGATTGGCGAGGAGTTGATCGGGTTTGTTGAAAGGATTGTGCCGCCAAGACTGCAGGTTCTTTGGAACAATCGGTCGATGGTGAAGCGGTTCCTTGCTGCGCGGGACAGGACTTCGTCGACAAGTAGCGCTCAGGAGGTCGTTGAACTGCCCGACTTGAACCGCCTGCCGATTCAAACCTGTTGGCCAAAGGATGGGGGCCCCTTTATAACGCTTGGCCAGGTATTCACCTATGACCCAATTGACGGAAAGAGAAATGTTGGCATTTACCGGCTACAGGTGTACGACCAGTCAACGACTGGTATGCACTGGCAGATTCAGAAGGGGGGCGGATTTCATTTTCACCGAGCAGAAAGTCTTGGGAGGGATCTGGAAGTTGCAGTCGCATTGGGTACGGATCCCGCACTCCTTCTTGCGGCCGTGGCCGCGCTACCGGAAGGAATCGACGAGGTTCTCTTTGCAGGTTTTCTACGGGGCTCACCGATTCCGATGACGCGCGCAGAAAAGATTTCAGTGCAAGTGCCTGCAAACGCTGAATTCATCCTAGAGGGTGTCGTGCGGAAGCATGAGAGAAGATTGGAGGGGCCCTATGGAGACCATTTTGGTCATTATTCTCATTCTGCCTCATTTCCCGTGTTTCATCTTCGTGCTGTGACTCGCAGACGCGCTCCTCTCTACCCTGCGACCATCGTGGGCATTCCTCCGATGGAGGATAAGTTTCTGGGCGATGCGACGCAACAGATCCTTGGACCTCTCATTCGATTGATTCACCGAGAGGTCAAAGACCTGTGGGCGTACTACGAGGCCGGATTTCACAATTTGTTGGTCGTTGCTGTTGAGGAGCGTTACAAAAAGGAAGCGATGAAGGCTGCTTTGGGATTGCTTGGTACTGGGCAGCTTTCGTTGACAAAATTCCTTGTGCTTGTTTCCGGTGAAATCAACCCAAGAGACTGGCTTTCCGTCCTAAGAGAGGTTCGCGATAACTTTGACCCGCTTTTGGATTTTGTGCTGTTGCCCAAAGTTCCTCTCGATACTCTCGATTTTACCGGCGCCCAGATGGAACTTGGGAGCAAGATGATTCTCGACGCAACGCGGCGAGGAAAACGTGGGGGCACTCGTAAAGCCTGGAGGTCCGGTGACCTTCGAAGACTCGACCGGCGTATCCTCGGTGCGAATCTCATCGAGGAGTGTCTACTCGTAGTTAAGGTAGAGAGAGACGGAAAACAGGTGGTGGAGAAACTTGTTCGAAAGGAAGCTTTACAGGGCCTGAAGATAATCGCGGCTGTCAGCGAAGATGTTGATATAACAAACCGGGAAAACTATATTTGGGGAATTTTCACGAGGTTCGATTGCGAGCGCGATGTTGTATTCTCCGAACAGAGACTTCGGGGGATTGTTCCCGTATATCGAGGGGTCATGGGAATTGATGCGACATGGAAGAAAGGATATCCGCTTCCCCTTGTGATGGACAAAAAGATCGTTAAGAAAGTCGAAGAGAGATGGCAACAGTACTGGGTTTAGGATCATCAGTTGAATTCAATCATGCATTTTAGAGATAAAAACCTTATTCCCATTTGGGACAAGATTCAGGATGGGAAACGACTGTCAGAGGCCGACGGCCTGCGTCTTTTTCAGACACAGGATATTATCTCCTTGGGCAAAATGGCTCATTTTGTCCAAAAGCAGAAAAGCGGTGATGGCATCTATTTTGTGCTCAATCAGAAGATTGAGCCAACAAACATCTGCGTGCTGGCCTGCAAGTTCTGCGATTTTGCCACAAAAGCTGGAAAGCTGGATGCTTACGAGATGACGATTCAAGAGATTCTTCGCAAACTGACTCCCGAGATACATGAGGTGCATATAACGGGCGGTCTGCATCCTGACTGGAAGTGGGAATATTATCTTGAGATGTTGCGCCAGATAAAGGCCAACTTTCCGAATTTGGATATCAAAGCATTTACCGCGGTGGAAATTGATTTCTTCAGCAAGAAGTTTAAGCTACCGTTGGACGAAGTACTGAGACAATTGAAAGATGCGGGACTCCGGACGATGCCGGGCGGCGGAGCCGAAGTATTTTCCGAGCGGGTGCGAAAGCGCCTCTATAGCTCCAAAATAGGTGCCAAGACGTGGTTTGAGGTGCACAAACTCGCCCATAGAATGGGTATCCCGACGAACAGCACGATCCTCTACGGTCATATCGAGACCATCGAGGAGAGAATTACTCATATGATTAAGCTTAGAGAAGCACAGGATCAGACCGGCGGATTTCTGACCTTTATTCCGCTCGCATTCCAGCCTGGCGATACTGGCATAAAACCCAGCAATCAATTCACTTCTGCCATCGATGACCTGAAGATGATCGCCGTTTCGAGACTGATGCTTGATAATTTTCCTCACATCAAGGCCTACTGGGTCATGTTGACGGAAGAGGTCGCTTCGATTGCACTGAACTTTGGGGCTGATGATATGGACGGCACAGTCGGCGGTGAGAGGATCGCCCACGATGCTGGTGCCATAAGCCCATCGAAGCTTGCAAAAGATCAAATCGTGAAAATCATTAAGGATGCAGGAAAAATACCTGTTGAGCGCGATGTCTATTATGACCCTCTGAATCTGCACTGTCAAAGCGTCATTGGCAAAATTCCATATCTTAACTCGGTCAGTTTTTACCAGTATTTTGAAAAAAGACAATACAAGATTTTGCCAGTGAGTCCCCGGCGGATGGGCATCCTGGCAGAGGCTCAACAGATTGACGCGGGGTTGTTTTCGCTTGTAGATTATATGCGGCTCAAGCGAGATCTGGAGATGTTACCTTTTTGCATCGCCACCCGAGACCAGGTCAAGAGCGTCATGCTGTTTTCGAACCATGGATGGCGCGATCTCGACGGGAGAACCATAGGCATCACCGACGACACGGCGACATCGGTAAAGTTGTTGAAGATCCTTCTTGAATCCAAGTACGGGGTGAAGGCTTCGTTCAGGAGAATGCACAGCGGCGTCAATGACTACTCCGATTACGATGCGGTTCTCCTCATTGGAGACGAGGCCCTAAAATCCAACAAGTTTGGCCTTGGGGGTTTTGAACTCGTATTCGACTTGGCAAGAGAATGGTACGAGTGGAAAAAACTTCCTTTCGTTTTTGCCGTCTGGGCGGTGAAGAAGTCTTTGCCTGCGCAACAAAAGAAGGAAATTGCCGCTCTCATCCATGATTCGCTGGAAACCGCGGAACAACGGTTTGATGACCTGGGGAAGTTGCATGCGCAATGTCTCGGTCTGGTTCCTTCGGAGACCTTGGAATATCTTGAAGGATTTAATTACAGGATCGGCGAAAGAGAAAGGGCAGCGATGGAAGAATTCCAGCTGTTGCTGACAAAGGTTAAAACAGAAAGTGTCTGAAATAAGGAAAGATGGCCGATAACGTCGTCAAGAAACTTGAAGAGCTGCTCGCACAGGGAGCACAGTTGGTGCCAATGGGAGGTTTTGAGTTCTCAGGGTACAATGCGCGACTCCAAAATAAATATCTTGAGTGGAGGAAGGGATGTCTTGAAACTCTGGAGGCAGTCGGTCCTATCGGTTTTCCATACAAGAGCAAGGTTCTTGGAGATCAAAATGGCGGGTACTTCTTTCAATCCTCCGCACAGCTGATACAGAACTGCATGAAGGATCTGAGTGAAAAACTGAAGGCGTCGCCAGAACTTGCGTCACAAAGCGCCGCGCAGGCTGCCAGTCCGGCTCCCGCCGTCACAAGTGAAACCCAAAGTGGCGGCCGTGTTCTCAAACCGCCGCCGAAACCCGCGGGTGCGGCACCTGCGGCGGCCCCCGTTCAGGTTGCGGCGCAGGCAACGGGAAACAAAGTCTACGTCATCGGTGAAGATAATGATCCGCTTCGCATGGATCTTACGGATTTTCTCAAGGATGTGGGCCTCGAGGAAATTGCGATCAAAAGAGAAAAAGGGAAGATGCTGGCTCTCGACAAGATTCAGGATCAGAAGGATACAAAATACGCGTTTTTTGTGTTTAACTCGGAAGATTTAAGCTACGCCATGTTCGAGCTCGGTCATTTTGTCGGAAAACTTGGGCAGGGACGTGTGTGCGTTCTTCATATGTCCGATGTTAACGTTCCGAAGAATATCCCCGGAGTGACAGTAAAAACGATCGTAGTGAAACTGGAAGAGGCAAGCTTGAGTATTCTCAAGGAACTTAAAGGCCTCGGATACAAGTTTAATCTGTAACATGATGAATCTCGAACAGTTGCTGCAAGACATTGACGGAGGCAAAAGAGTAACGCGGGAAGAAGGGCTCTATCTTCTCAGGAATAGTGAATTGCTCGAGCTGGGCGGTGTGGCAAATGAGATTCGCTTCAGAAAAAACCCATCACAATCTGTGACATTCGTCGTTGATACGAACCCGAACTACACAAACATTTGCAATGTCGATTGCATCTTCTGCGCCTTCTATCGTCATCCCGGCGAAGAAGGTGAATACACCTATTCCGTAGACCACATGATCCAGAAGTTCAAAGAAGCTGCTGCAAAGGGCGTAACGACTGTACTCCTACAAGGCGGTGTGAACCCCGCATTACCCTTTGATTACTATGTGGATCTGGTGAGAAGGACGCGGAACGAAGTGCCCGAAGTCTATCCGCATTTTTTTTCAACTTCGGAAATCATTGGAATGTCTGCTGTATCTCGCATGGATGTTTCGGAAGTGCTGCAGTGTCTGTGGGACGCGGGGCTTCGTTCAATCCCCGGGGGGGGAGCGGAGATTCTGTCCGACCGCGTAAAGAAAAAAATCAGCGGCAAGAAGGGAACGTCCGCCGACTGGTTGCGAGTGATGCGCCAGGCACATCGGATTGGATATAAGACAACGGCCACCATGATGTACGGACATATTGAGTCGGATGAGGACATCGTCGAGCATCTGGAAAGCATCCGTCAGGTTCAGGACGAAACCGGGGGTTTTACGGCGTTCATTCCATGGTCCTTCAAGCCCGGGAATACTCCGCTCGAAAAGGTCATCCCGCATTACGCCACTCCCACCAGATACCTGCAAATGATTGCGCTCGCGCGCCTGTATTTGGACAACGTTCAACACATCCAGGCGTCGTGGTTTTCTGAGGGAAAAAAGACTGGGCAGATCGCATTGCATTTTGGGGCCGACGACTTCGGTGGCACTCTCCTGGAAGAGAATGTCCATGCAGCAGCGAATTTTGTGAACAAAACCAACACCGAAGAGTGTGTCCAGCTCATCCACGAATCGGGTTTTGACGCGATCCAGCGGACAACGCTGTATGAGCACTTGAGGGTGTACAAGCGGATGGAAGTGGCGGCCTGAGTCTAGCTGTCGATGAGTGCAGCGAGATTCTCGTAGAACATTTTCTTTATGTCCGGAACGGGGATCCTCATCTCCTGCACGAGTTTTAGCTGGTTATCGAGAATATCCCAGCGGTATCCCCGAGGAAACATTCCCGAATCAGACCCGAAAAGAATCCTTCCCGACCCAAACACAGCCATCGTCTTTTGAAACACACGTTTCAGGTCCGGTTTTTCCGGATGGTTGGCCATCCAGGAATTCGAGCCGGCGCTGTCGACATGGACGTTTGGACATTCTTTGCCGAGCTCAAGCGTTTCCTCAAATCTTCCGGCCCCAAAATTGGGAATAATGAATCGTATGCCGGAAAACTTCTTAGCCACTGGGATGAGATCCTTGGGGTTGGCGAATTGGTCATTGGTAACCGTAGGGACGCCGGCGTATTCGCGCGGCCGAATCAGGAGTTTGCCAAACTGAGTAAAAACAATGGCCTTACACTCCTGCGCAAGTTCGTACAGGGGATACAGCCACTCGTCGTTCACACTGATTTGATACAGTGAGGGATACAGAAGCAGGCCCCGCATCTTGTCTTCCTTGAGCCTCTTCCTGGCATTGTCCATCAATTGATTTGAATTTGGGTCGACAGCAAACGCCCCTGCAAACCTTGTCGGAAAGGATTGAACCGCCTTGACAACGGAATCCTCATCTCCCGGCATGCTTCCGAGAAGCAACAACCGTTCAATTTTCCACTTATCGATGATATCAACCCAGCGTTTGGCAAGTTGCACGGGGTCTTCACCAGGGATCTCAATGTGTCCCTTCGATGCGAGATTCTTGAGCTCAGTATTGATGTCCGCCCTGTTCGGTTTCTGTTTTACGAGAAACTTAAAAAAGGAGTTTGAGTAGAAATGAACGTGGGAATCGAATATTTTGAAAAGGCCTATCATTCAGAATCTTCGTGAGCTAAATTCATATGAGTGTCGTGCTCGTGACGGGAGGAGTCAATTGGCGGATGGCTCCGAGGCGAAACAGCTCCTCCAAAGCACGTCTTCCTCGATCTCCCATGTCGACCGTGAGCTCATTGACGTACATCCTGACGAAACGCTCTGCCAATTCGCGGTTCAAGTCTCTTCCGTATTGAAGAGCATACGGGATCGCTTCGTTCTGGTGAGTATAGCCGTAGTGGATGCTCTGTTTCAGCCCATAGGAAATTTTTCGAGCAAGTTCTTCGCCGAGATCCTTTCGAACAACATCGAGTCCGAGGGGAAGTGGAGAATTCTCAAATCGGCTTGCCCAGAGCTCGCCAAAGTCAACGACTTTGTGGAATCCCTGGGCGTCGTATGTTATCTGCCCTTCGTGAATGATGACTCCCCCGTCGTAAAGCCCATCGGATACGGTTTGCATGATTCGGTCAAAGGGAACATCGACGCACTCGATTCCTTCCGTGAATATCCTGAACAAAAGCGAAGCTGTGGTCATTCTCCCCGGCGTTGCCACGGTTTTCCCTTTAAGGTCCTCGAGTGTTTTATACTTTTTGGAGATGAGGACGGGTCCATAACCTTCGCCCATGCTTGCCCCCGAAGCCATTATCCAGTATTTGTCCTGGACAAATGGATAAGCGTGAGCCGAGATAGCCGTTACTTCAAGGTCTCCACTCAAGGCCCGCACGTTCAGAGATTGTATGTCCTCAAGGAGATGGTCGACAGTAATTCCTGGAATCTTCACCTTGCCCGAGGAAAGGCCGTAAAACATGAATGCGTCATCCGGGTCAGGACTATGACCAACGCGGACAATCCGATCTGACACGCTGGTGTGGCTATCTTTTGATGCCAATATAGATTGTAGCGATTCCAAAGGTTAAGGGATATTGAATGGCTTCCTTGAATCCTGCATCGTGCAGAATACGGAGAAAATCCACACCGGCCGGAAACTCCCCAACCGTGTTGGGCAAATAACGATAAGCTTCCGGATTTCCCGAGATCAAGCCCCCGATGACTGGAAGAACTCGTTTGAAATAGAAACCGAATGATTTCTCAATTAAAGAGCTCGAGGGTTTCGAGAATTCAAGGATAACGGCCATGCCATCCTGTTTGAGAATTCTCTGCATCTCACTCAAGCCCTGTGCAAGATTGGCGAAGTTCCGCACTCCAAAGGCGACGGTCACGGCATCGAACGACCCGTCGGCAAAGGAGAGTTCCTCGGCATTGCCTTCGGCCAGGGTAATCTGAGATTCCAACCCCATAGATGCTACCTTCGTGCGTCCGATTCTCAGCATTTCAGTCGAGATATCGATCGCAACGACATGGGTAGACAACTTTCGAGCCGTTTCGATAGCCAGGTCGCCAGTACCCGTTGCGATATCAAGCACGCGACGAGGCTGGAAGGGCAGCATGAAGTCGACTGCTTTGCTCCGCCACAGGATGTCAAATCCTGCACTTAACAAATGATTGAGGAAATCGTATCGGAAGGCGATACTATCAAAGAGAGAGCGAACGTAGCCTCGATCATATACTTTCCTTTCGGGCACGTTTCGCATTGGGATTGTTGCGACCAGGGAGGGTCGTGTCATTGCCGGCAGAGAATTCGCACAGGTAAAGATTAAATATAAGAAAGAGTGCAATGATTTCCAACGAATAAATCAACAATCCCGCCACAGACAGCCTTCGTTGCATTTGACTGCTCTTCTTGGTACTATTTCGCGATGACAGTGAGAACCAGTTTCTTTATAGTCGTCTCTGTCGTGCTCGTCTCCTGTGATGGAGGCTTGGAACCCATTCCGCCCCCAGAGCCAGGCTTCGCGGGTACTATCCGATTCATTTCTAAGACCTGGCCCCCTCCTGATAGCCTCATCAATCTCTGGGTTTTCGCGTCACAAGTCTATCCGTTGGATTCAACGAGCGTCCTCACCGGTTTGTTTTCTCAACCACAAACAATATTCTTGTATCCCACGGACCGCGACCACGTCGCCATAAACGTGGATTCAGCGTCATATGAGTTTCCCGTGCCGCCGGCGACGTACAGGTATATCGGTGTTGTACAGCGATTCCGCAGTGATTTTAGCGTTCGGAGTTTTCGTGTTGTGGGATTTTACATTGACCCTCAAAATCCGGGTCAGCCACTCGCTATCACAGTCCTCGAAGCCGACAGAATTACGGGCATCGACATGACTGTGGATTTCCAGAATCCCCCAGTGCAACCATTTTGAAGAAATCTTATTTCATATCAGTCGTTTTCGTTTGCCTCGGGTCACAGACGTTTCTTTTGGGCCAAGTAAAGACAGGTTCTCTTGCAGGAGCGGTGAAAGATGTGGAAACGCACGAGCCCCTTGCCGGAGCGAATGTTTTTCTTCGAGGCACGTTTTTGGGCAATGTTTCGGACATCCACGGAAAGTTTCTGATAAGAAACGTTCCGGCGGGTGTCTATACGGTCAATGTGACCCTCGTCGGGTATCGCTCACAGTCGCGGGAGGGGGTGGCAATTGCTGAGGATGCAGATGAAAGAATCGAAGTTTTTTTGCAGCAGGCTCCGATCCTCAAGGAACAAGTCGTGGTGACGGCCAGCAGGTACGAGCAAAATATTCAGGATGTCCCCGTGAGCATCGCAACCGTGAGCGCAGAAGAAGTTGCAGAAAGAATATCGATCACTCTTGACGATGCGTTGCGCTATGTTCCGGGCGTGAACATGATGCAGGATCAGGTTAATATCCGAGGCTCCACGGGCTACAGTCGCGGTGTGGGGAGTAGAGTGTTGGTCCTGTTCGACGGCCTTCCGTACATGACGGGCGACACGGGAGAAATCACGTGGGAGACGTTGCCGATGAATCAAATAGAGAGGATCGAGGTCGTAAAAGGCGCAGGCTCCGCTCTCTACGGTTCAAACGCGCTCGGCGGCGTGATCAACGTCATTACGAGGGAAATCCCATCCGATGACGAAATAGCGTGGAGATTATACTCGGGCTTGTACGACACACCGAGACATGGACAATGGGTATGGTCTGACAAACCGAGGTTTAACTCCGGCGGACATGTGAGCGTTTCTCGTTCGTCTGGCCCGATGAGCTTTCTTGGCAGCATTTCCCGTTCGGTGGATGAGAGTTACAGGGAAAACGATGTCTATCACCGATGGAGTGCCTTTGCAAAGCTCAAATACTTTTTATCACCCACGCAAAATATTTTTCTCATGGGAAATCTCATGCAACGCTCGCATGGAAATTTCTTTTGGTGGAAAAACCTCAGCGAGGCAACAAGGCCCGCCACGTCACAGCTGAACGGCAATGTTGACTCAAAGAGAGGGAACGTGAGTTTTGCATACAAGGAATTTGTATCTCAAGGTTTCTTTTACACGGTAAAGGCAATCTATTTCGGAAACTTTTGGAGAGATGACAGCGCCGGGCGTGTGAACAACGTGTCCGCATCCCACGTATTGTTCGGAGAGGTACAGGGAACCATTCAGCTGTCACCGTGGAACATCCTGACTCTCGGCGGAGGAGCAAATTATGATCAGGTAAGTTCCAACATTTTTGGCGACCATCCTGGAACAGGGAGAGCGCTGTACGTGCAGGACGAGTTGAAGGTGATGGAAGAATGGAAGTTGTCCTTCGGTATGAGGTACGACTGGCAACGAGTATCAGCGCTTCCTGCCGCGTCGCAACTCAGTCCGAAAATCGGCGTTGTGTTCGCGCCTGACAACGCGACGACTGTACGGGCTTCTTTCGGCCAGGGATTTCGCTATCCTTCAATCAGCGAACTCAATACCGAACTTTCGACAGGAATAAGCGCAATCAGAATTGTCCCAAATCAAAATCTTCAGGCTGAACGAAGCACATCATATGAAGTCGGAGTAATGCACGTATTGACTGATGCCATGATGATCGAAGCCGCCATCTACCAGAACGACTATAGGAGACTCATAGAGCCGAGTGTAAAGGTCACGAAAAGAGTGGATGGCTCGGACAGTGTTTTTATACAATTCGACAATGTGACACAGGCGCGAATTCGGGGCATTGAAGTCGGACTGAGATGCGAAATTCTCGATAGAATGTTTTCGGCACACATGAGCTACGCCTTTAATGATCCACAGGACCTCTCAGACCCGGGGCGGACAGATGTGCTGAAATTTCGTCCGAGGCATTTGGCGTACGGCTCTTTTCAATTCCGCTATGACCATATGGGCGCGGGCATCGATTTTCGCTACATCAGCCGCGTCGAGAGAATAGACGAACTGCTCGTCAGGTTCGCACCCATCGTCAACGGCAATCAACGTGTGCCGATCAGAGTAGCAGACGCCCGGTTCTCATATGACTTCCTTGGTGTCGGTCTGCCTCTCAGGATTGGATTTAATGTCAAGAACGTGCTGAATTATCATTACGTCGAACTCATCGGGAACCTGGCCCCCGTCCGGACATACTTGATGGCGGTTGAGGGAATTTTCTAGA
Source organism: Ignavibacteriales bacterium (assembly GCA_016207415.1). Lineage (GTDB taxonomy): Bacteria > Bacteroidota > Ignavibacteria > UBA10030 > UBA10030 > JACQPT01. Next base: position 10,125 of record JACQPT010000143.1, on the reverse strand, counting down.
GAGGGGATAATTCATTACCTTTTTGCATGTACGTCGATTCACACGCTCATCTGTTTTATGAGGATTTCGATGAGGATCTTCCTGATGTCATCCAGCGAGCCATCCACGCAGGCGTCGAAAAAATCATAGTCCCCGGAACGACGCTAGAAACAAGTAACGAAGCCGTCGGGTTGGCTGAAAAGTATCAGCTGGTGTTTGCCTGCGTCGGTTTCCACCCACACGAGGCTTCGAAAGCTACGGATACACAACTCGCTGAGATTGAAAGCCTTAGTCGACATCCCAAGGTCGTTGCCATCGGCGAAATTGGCCTTGATTACCATTATGACTTTTCGCCTCGAGACCAGCAGCGCAATGTTTTCAGGAAACAAATCCAGATTGCGATACGGCGAAATCTCCCGATTGTTGTTCACACGCGTGAGTCGACCGCCGATGCCTTTGAGATTGTCCGCGAGGTTTCTGCACTCAACAGACAGTGGAAGGCGACGGAGCAAGGAGACAAGCGAGGTGTGTTTCATTGCTTTACCGGAAGTGTGGAAGAAGCGAATATCCTTTTTGGTTTGGGCTTCTATGTTTCATATCCCGGAATTGTTACATTCAAAAATTCCCCCGTGCTCACCACCTTGAAGACAATTGGGCTGGGTCGAATTCTCCTCGAAACGGACTCTCCGTATATGGCGCCTGTTCCCGTGAGAGGTAAGAGAAATGAACCCGCAAATATCGCCCTTACTGCAAAAAAGATGGCTGAGGTGCTTGGGGAAAGACTTGACGAAGTTGCCAGGGTCACGAAGGAAAATGCCACATTCCTTTTTGCGCTGGATCAAGAGCATCAACATTGGCCCCTCAGGACATAGATATATTCTTTTACCGTGAAATTTTCCGAGTACCTTGATTCGCACGAGTATCCGCCAATCCTTTTCAAGTACCCGCACCTTGTGCGTGTTATTCAGCGAATCAATATGCTTCTCACATTACGCAATTGGTACGTCCGGAGATCGTTACGTAAAATACTAGGGGAAACCAGTGAGAATTTTTCGATGTTGGATGCTGGATGCGGTCTGGGTGACTTTGCGCTCCGGGCAGCACTCGATTATCCGCATTCGTCTGTTGTAGGCGTTGATTTTTCAGCAGCAAATGTACGATTGGCAAGAAACTTAAGCGCAAAAATGAAACTTGGCAACATCACTTTCCTGGAAAAGAATTTGTTCGAGTATCGTTCGACACATCAGTTCGACGTTATCCTCTGCAATGCTGTTTTGCAGTCTATTCAGAATGACGACGGAGTGTTGTTGAACTTGGTTAACGGGCTCAAGAAGGAAGGTTGTTTGCTGCTCTATCTTCCTGTTCACTACAAACGGTATCTGCCTTTCTTCGGTAGCCTCGAAGACAAATACCTCGATCAAAGTTTCTACAGGTATGACGGGTCATTCAGTCATCACCGCTATTCGCCGCAGGACGTGATGACAAAGTGCAAAGCCAGCGGACTCAGAATTATTCGTCAGGAGTTTTCCTATGGAGCTGCGGGGGCAGTGTCGTTCGAGCTCTACTCGTTGCTTCTTGTCGTCTTGAAGAAAGTGCCTTCTCTGTTCCTTTTGTTCCTTGTTCCGCTATATGCTTCTTTGATCTTTCCTCTTCAGTTGATTCTTATGATCATCGATTTTCTGACTAAACGAAATGATGGAAACGGGATGTTGATTGTTGCGAGGAGGTCCTGATGTCCGAGCAGCCCTCCATCTTCGACATTCTTGGTCCGATCATGATTGGTCCGAGCAGCTCGCACACAGCGGGGGCCAGTCGCATAGGGTATGTTGCGAGACAGCTTCTTCAAGATGAGCCGAAAAAAGCTATTATTACGTTGTATAATTCATTTGCAAAGACGCACAAAGGTCATGGTACGGACAAGGCCATCATCGGTGGTATTCTTGGGTTTGGTCCGGATGACGAACAAATTCGCGATTCACACGAAATCGCGAGAAAGCAGGGATTGGAATGGGAATTTAAGTTTCGCGGCGATACAGCAAGGTTCCATTCTAACGCAGCCCGCGTGAAGCTTGTGGGAAAAAATGGCGGCACGGTGGAGGTTGTGGGGGCTTCACTTGGCGGAGGAAGGATAACGATACAGGAGATTGAAGGTTTTTCAGTCGATTTTCATGCTCAGGCTCACACTCTTGTTATTATTGCCAATGACGTCCCAGGAAGCATCCAACACATCAGCGGTGCAATCGCAGAGAAGGGAGTCAACATCGCAAGCATGTTTGTCTCGCGCAACGAATCCCTCGCTAATATGGTCATCGAACTCGACCAGTCAGTTGAGGAAGCCACCTTGAAAAAGATCAGCTCCTTTTCCTGGGTAAAATTCGTCAGATTGGTGGAACCGATGATTCAGTACAGCTCACGGTACGAGAAATAGGAGAAAAAGATGGAATTTAACCTTCTCTCGAATATTGTGGAATTCTGCAACACCGAAAAGAAAAACATGGCTCAAGCCATGCTCGAATACGAGATGCGCAATAAGCATCTCAGTAAAGAGCAGGTCTTGGACGGTTTGAAACGAGTCCTTCTCGTTATGGAAGATTCTGTCGAACAGGGGCTGACACAGATTGTTATGAGCCCGAGTGGAATGTTAAACAACTGGGCAAAGACGGTGTACAATGCAAAAACGGATACGCTTGGGCCGGCGCTGAAAAAAGCCACCGCGCGGGCGATTGCGGTTGGTGAAGTCAATGCCTGCATGGGAAAAATTGCGGCCGCTCCCACTGCCGGATCAGCCGGCATTATGCCCGCAGTTCTTGTGACCATGATGGAGGAACACAACATCCCGCGAGAGAAGATCCTCGACGGCTTGCTCGTGAGTTCTGCGATTGGATTAATTTTTGCGAAGAATTCTTCGTTTGCAGGGTCGGAAGCTGGTTGTATGGGCGAGACCGGCAGCGCCGCGGCTATGGGAGCTGCGGCCATCGTTTATCTTCTGGGAGGGAACAACGATCAAATACTCGAAGCAGTCGGGTTTGCGTTGAAAGCGTCGATGGGTCTTGTTTGCGACCCCGTTGGTGGCCTGGTAGAGGAACCCTGTACGACACGAAACGCGGTTGGCGTTGCTAACGCATTTGTGTCCGCGCAAATGGCATTGGCCGGGATAAAGAGTCTTATCCCCGCTGATGAGGTCATCTTTGCGACAAAAGAAGTAGGTGACTTGATGTCTCCCCGCCTCAAAGAATCAGCTCAGGGCGGACTCGCAAACACAAAAACCGGAAGAGAAATCCAGAAAAGAGTATTTAAGCCTGCTTCGTAGCGAAACCTGCTTCTCCAGATTTCATTGAAAGGCGAAGCTGAACATGGCCGTATCACGAAGACGATTTCTTCAATCCAGCGTCGGTGTGCCTACACTTGCGTCCTGGAAACCATTACTGCAGGAGAGTTTTAAGCGAAGAGATTCCTCGTTTGACCCGTGGATTGAAGTCCACAGGAGCAACCTCGAGCACAACGTTTCAGAAATCAGTCGGCTGGTGAATGAGCGACCCATTCTCGCCGTCATCAAGAACAACGGATATGGCCTTGGGATTGTGAACGTCGCAAGAATCCTCGAACCACAAAAAGCCATACATGGATTTGCTGTGGTGAAACTCCAGGAGGCCATCACCTTGAGAGATGCGGGAATCAAGAAGCCCATTCTTCTCCTTGGACCGTTTGACGACGAAGAGCTTTACGAGATGGTCGAGCGCGAAGTCATGCCAATGGTGTATACTCCGCTTGGCCCGACCTTCGACAAACTGGCGAGAAAAACCGGCAAGAAGGTTGAAGTACATTTTTGTATCGATACTGGAATCGGGCGCGTGGGAGTACCTTACCACAAAGCTACGGCCTTGATTCAAGAAGTCGCCAATCGTGGTGCGGTGGCTGTTGGAGGAGTAATGATGACTTTCACGGAGGATTCCCAATTCGACGCAGAACAGTTTCGCCGTTTTCAGGGCACATGCGATTCCATCGAAAAAGCCGGAATCAGACTAGGTCGGAGGCATGCGGTTTCGAGCTTTGGATTGTTCCAGCACAGAGACAAATTCCTTGACATGGTGCGCCCCGGTATGGCAATTTTTGGAATTTACCCTGAAAAAGAATTTCGATTGGCAGGCACCATGAATTTGCGTCCTGCTGTAAGTCTTAAGGCAAGGGTCATTTATGTGAAGCAATTGTCAAAAGGCGAAAGTGCCGGCTACAACAGGTCGTTCGTTGCAGGAGAAGATGTTTGGGTGGCAACGCTTCCGGTGGGCCACGCAGATGGAGTCCCCCGAGAAGTCACCAAGGGTGCTCGCGTAAGAATAGGCGACGGCCTCTTTCCCATTGTGGCCATCTCAGCTAGCCATTGCATTACTAACCTTGGGGAATCCACGAACGTGAATATCGGCGATGAGGCGGCCGTTTTTGACTGGCAGGAAAATTCCAGGCCGGAGGATGTTGCAGCCGCATGCAATGGCTCTGTGTATGATCTTACCATGCATCTGAATCCGCTGCTGCCAAGGAAGGTCGTATGACATTTGACGCACCAATAATAAAAACACTTCTTGCCGCAATGCTGATCTTAACGAGCCAAGGATTTGCGCAACGGCTCACAGACGATGAAAAAGAGATTCTCAAACTGCAGGACCAGCGATCGGTAGGGGATTCAAGGCTGCGTGTTTTCCTCAATCATTCCAGTCCGAAACTGCGTTATCGGGCCGCCATAGCTTGTGCAAATATCCAGGATTCAAGCAGCATGAGTTTCCTTACACCGCTCCTGAAGGACTCAGACGCTTCAGTTCGGTCAGCCGCTGCGTTTGCGTTGGGCCAGATTGGAGCTAGGAGTGCAAAGGAACTTCTCCTGGAAGCATTGAAGACAGAACAAGAGGTTAGTGTTGCTTCAAGATTGTTAGAAGCATTAGGTCGAATAGGAGATGGCGCTACACTGGATTTCATGGTCGAGTACGCACCTAAGAAGCAGAATCTTGAAGGATATCTTGCAATTGCTTTAGCACGTTTCGCTCTCAGGAATGTGAAGTCAGAGAGGTCGGTCTGGCTGAGTTTTGACCTGCTCCAGCAACCAAATGTAGAAATTCAGTGGAAAGCGCTTTATGCTCTTTGGCGGGCGGCTCCTCTCGGCGTCATCGATGTTGAAGTCTCCAAAAGACTCGACCATCTCCAGAGACTGACAGCATCACCAAGTGTGGATGTCCGCATCCATTTGGCGACATTGATGGGGAGGTCGAAGTCATCGGCCGCCATTGAAATCTTGCAAGCATTGGAGAGGGCCGAGAGATCGAGAAAGGATTGGAGAGTACAGGTTCAAGTTGTTCGCAGCATGGGAGTTCACATTCCACAGGTCCCTGAGCTTCTCGGAATACTGATTTTTTATCTGGATTCGCCGAACCATCATCTGAAGATAGCAAGTCTCCAGGCAGTCTCAGTACTTTCAGCTGAAAATGTTCGCACTTCTGAACATGCCGGGGGGTTAAGGGAAAAACTCGTCAATCTGTCAAAAACTGGCAATCAAGATTCGGAAGCTGTTCGAGGCGAAGTTCTGGTGGCCCTTGGCAAGCATTTTCCCGAAGAGCTGTCAAAATCGGTTGCACTGCTTGCAAGCAGTGAAAGCACGTCATTCCTCAAGTCAAAGTTCCTGGAGGGCCTCTCGTTCAATGCCTCGGGGAATACTCTAGATATTTTCCTGGATCGGTTGACTGACGAATCTTCGCGGGTGAGCATGGCGGCATGGGACTTCATAAAACGGTTGTTTGCTCCGCGACCGGCGAGCCTTGTAGGTAAAGACTATCCGGGTTGGAGTGAGATTGAACATGTGCTTCAGACAAAAATAAGTACGTCGTTATCTCGTGGAGATATGGGAGTGAGCACGCTTGTTGCAGGCGCGCTTTCAGATTCTTCTTTCCGATCGGTGCTAAAAAGGAATGACATTCGAGCAACGATCGTACGAGACCTGGTGCATGCATACGAGAGATTTTCGACTCCGAACGACGTGGAGGCGATGCAATCCATCCTTGCTGCGTTGGGTGCAATGAAAGACACGGCGGCATGTTCAACGCTCGAAAAGGCGCTACGAGATCCTGACAGGACTCTGGCTAATGAAGCGGCTAAGGCGCTGGAGAGAATCACAGGCCGGAATTATTCGGAGCTCATTCCTCGCGCCACGACCCCGATGCATACCGACTACGACTGGCAAACGTACGAGGCGATTCAGGTGAACCAGAGAGTTGTGTTGGAAACAAATCGAGGAAGCATCAGCATCCAGCTGTTCAAAGACCACGCGCCATTCACGGTTCTCAATTTTGTCAAGCTGATCAAGAAGGGCTTTTTTGATGGCCTGAGTTTTCACCGCGTTGTTCCGAATTTCGTCATTCAGGGGGGCGATCCCAGAGGCGATGGCTGGGGTGGGCCGGGTTATTCCATTCGATCCGAGTTTTCGCTCGTGAGTTATGACCGGGGAACGGTAGGCGTTGCCAGTGCCGGCAAAGACACTGAGGGTTGCCAGTTTTTTATCACACATTCACCTCAGCCGCATTTGGACGGGAGGTACACCGTGTTCGGGGCGGTCGTAGAAGGAATGGACGTCGTCGATCAATTACAAGTGGGAGACAGAATACTGTTGATGAGGCTGGGTGAATAATGCTACTGATTGCGGGAGCGGTTGTCGTCGTAGGCCTTTCTGTGTTCTGGATCGGCGGCCATAAGTCTGTCGTAAACCGACCGATCGGGATATCTCAGAAACGCGTCAGCAATCTCCATGTACTTTGCGTCAAAAAACTGCTTCACGAGAACACTTGGCTGGTTCTGACGTTGACGAACCTGGTTGATGGTTTCGATGGCAGTCAGCATTTTCTCCAACCCTTGAACCGGATCCGTCGCAAGAAAGTCGACGCCGTCAAAATGGTACGAGTGAAACGCGGCGATGAATGGAAGAAATTTTGTATTATTCAGCTCGTCGACAATGCCAAAACGGCTGTACCCGGCGGAGGACTGCGGCCAATCCTTGGCTCCCGACCCATTGGCCTGGGTCCAAATTTGGAGAGACTTCTGGAAATACCGGGAGCCTGAATTCTCCGTATACGTTTCAACGTCAAGCCCTATAATAAGATACGCGTAGAAATCAAGGAAGTCGGTAAGAGGGTCAGTCGTAAAGTCATCTTGAATCATTCTTTGATTCGGGATGTACGTAAACTCCCATCGGTCATCGAGGACGCGAAGGATCGGCGTTACCTTATCGGATGGATCATTGCTGACGTAGATGGTCCTTTGGCTGCCGACAAAAGCCTGCGCCTGGTAGCGGTTCTCACCAGCGACGGTCCGGAAAAAAATATCCATGCTGCATTGGATTTTTTCTCCGTCAAGGTCCTCCGTTGTAAACCGTGTGTTGTTCAGGTATCGTTCGAGGTCGGATTCAAAGTTTCGTAAAAAATCGCGCTGCCCTGACGGAATGCTTTCCATGTTCACTTTCACGTCGCACTGGAGTTCCTGACCAACGCAATAAGACACGGTGAGCGCCGACGAGAGAAAAAGAAAAAAGTATGATTTCATCTCATTTACCTCGTAGGCAATATAACCTTTTTCCGTCGTTCCATCAATTGAGAAAAACGTTCTTCTGGTCTACTGCCCTTCATCTGTGTTTGTTCACGAGGTCATTCTCATCCGGAGATCACAATGGAAGAGGGACAAAGGCCATTGGCCTTGCGAACTCCTTCGTCGCTGTCGCCGATAATCCCTGGGCCATTGCGTACAACCCAGCTGGGTTGACTCAATTGAAGTTGCTTGAGGTGTCAACGTTTTTTGTTCCACAGCAGTTCGGGCTGCCGGAATTGAAAACAGTTTCGGTTGCTGCAGCGATTCCTCTGGAAGATTTTACCGCCGCCGTGGAGCTCGAGCAATTTGGCTTCACGATGTACAAGGAATCGACGCTTCGGCTGGGACTAGGCATGGATGTTGACAGCCGGCTGAAAGCAGGTGCGACTATCAACCTTGGCAGGCTCGTACTGGGCAATTATGGCTCAACCAACTTGGCAACGTTTGATGTAGGTTTGCTCGGTGTGATCCAGGAAGACATTCGAATTGGTTTCTCCGCCCGCAACCTGTTTGGTTCGCGAGTAGGACAGACCCCTGAACGACTTCCACAGGTGTTTTGTCTGGGTGCGAATTATGGACCCCTGAGGGACTTGACCATCGTCATTGAAATGGAAAAGGACGCACGATTCCCCGCTATTGTCAAAGGTGGCGTTGAACAGAGCATATTCGATTTCGTGAAAGTCAGGGTGGGAGTCTCGAACAATCCGGACAAATTCTCTGCCGGAGTCGGATTGCTTTATGAGAGCATCGAGTTTGGCTATGCCGGCTATAGCCACGTGGATTTGGGCTGGACACATCAGATTGAAGTCTCGTTTACGCTGGGTGGAGTGTGAGGCTGTTTTTCAGCGTTTCACTGATTGTTGGCTTTTGGGGCGTTACCAAGGGGCAGGAGCCCGAAATCCCCGACACGGTGGAAACGCGTGTTGAAGACATCGAAGGTGTTCTTGAGGACATCACCCAGGATGGCACGGACTCCCAGCTTGCTGACGTATTGGCCCGCCTGGAAGAAAGCCCTCTCGACCTCAACAGCGCTACCGATTCTGAATTGCAGCAGATCCCCGGGGTTACTCCAACGCTTGCTTTTCGAATTGTCGCCTCTAGAGAAAAACAAAGATTTACATCGGTAAGAGACTTATTGAGAATTGAAGGGTTTACGGAGGAGCTGTATCTGCGAGTCGCGAAATATGTTGTAGTTGTTAACATCGCGGAACGTGGGACTCCGGCCGTTTTTCGAATGTCTTTTCGCAGCCGAACTCAAACCGATTTACAACAAAGAGCAGGATTTGCAAATGGAGCATACGCAGGTTCGCCAGTGAAATCGTATAACAGGATGATAGCCGCTTATGCGGAAGGGGGGGACATTGCAAAGACCTCACAGCACAGCCTTGAGCTGGGGATGCTCATGGAGAAGGATCCGGGAGAACGATCGGTGAACGATTTCATTGCCGGGTATGCGTTGTTTAATGCGCCTTCGTTTTCGGTCCGTGTTCTTCTTGGAGATTTTGTCATAGAGGCTGGAGAGGGCCTGGTATTATGGCGGTCCGTGGGGTTTTCGAAAGGGAGTGAGGTCATATCACCACTACAGAAACGCGGTTACGGACTTAAACCGTACTTATCAACCGACGAAAATCTCTTCTTCAGGGGAGCAGCTGCAGAATGGAAGTTGAACTCGATGTCCGTGACGGTGTTCCATTCGAGCAAGCCTATCACAGCATCCATCAACGCTGATGGCAATATCACGAGTCTCTTCTCGGACGGATATCACAGGACTTCCGGTGAACTCGCCAGGAAAAACAATTCCCATGAACGTCTCTCCGGATTCAAGGTTGCTCTGGAGCCTTTGTGGGGAGTCAAGGTTGGCGGGACAGCGTATCGAGCTCAGTTTGACAAGGGATTGTTTCTCAGTGAGGCCTCGGGTTACCCGGGGAACAATGTGTCCGCTGGTGGATTCGACATTACCTACACCAACAGGTTTGTAAGCATATTTTCTGAGATTGCCAAGGCTGGAGCCGGCTCGCCTGCGGGGATTGCGGGTCTTGTTTTTGCTCCAGACAAACGGATTGACCTGGCGGTGAGTGCGCGATTCTATCCAAAAGATTTTTCCAACGTCCACGCTTTTGGCTTCAGGGAAAGCGGCAGTCTGACGCAAAATGAATCCGGCCTTTATGTCGGGGCACAGGCTATCATTTCGAGGTTTCTCAAGATCTCCACGTATTATGACCAATTCCAGTTCCCGTGGAGGACGTCTTCGCTGGAAGTCCCCGCAGCCGGAAACGATTTCCTCTGCTTGGGTGATGTTCGTGTCACGAGAAACCTTAATGCACAGATTCTCTACAAAAACAGACACAAACCTTCTTCACAGACTGAGTTGGACATTTTCCAACGATCGAAGGATGTTATGAGCGACAGGAACCAAAAGAACTACAGGCTCACTGTTCGTTTCACATCGTCGGCCAAGGCGGAATGGAAAAGTCGATTCGAAATGGTAGATGTCGTATATTCCCCAACGCAGGAACCACAGCGGGGATT
>JACQPT010000127.1 GCA_016207415.1 Ignavibacteriales bacterium | reverse complement strand
GCACATGTCGTATCCGTCTCTTTTCGGCAACATGACGTCGAGAATGACCAAATCTGGGTGCTCAGCAACTGCTTTTTGTAAGCCAGACTCACCATCGTATGCAGCGACTACGTCGTAACCGCGAGCCTCAAGATTAAACTTCAATCCTGTTACCATGTCCTTTTGGTCTTCGATGATGAGAATTTTTTCCACTTACATCGTTAAGACTTGATCAGCAGAGGGATTTCTAGAATAAAACTGCTTCCTTTTCCTTCAACACTTTCAACTTGAATGATTCCCTTGTGTGCTTCAACGATGTGTTTTACCACGGTTAGGCCAAGGCCGGCTCCCCGTGTTTCTTTCGTCGCCGCGGTAGAGCCACGATAAAACTTGTCGAACACTTTTTTTAATTCTCTTTCGGGGATACCAACTCCTTCGTCAGAAACAAGAATCCGGGCTACGCTGGAATTTTGAGTCACCTCAATACGAATACGCTTTCGTTCATCCGAGTACTTGGTGGCATTGCTCAGCAGGTTCAAGAGAGCCTGCTCGATTGCATCTTTGTCGACCCAAGCCCAGATTTCGTGGTTGGGGAATTGGCTTTCAAGCTCGAACCCGAGATCGCGAATGTGCAACGTGTAGGCCTGCAAAGTGCTTTTGATAACTTCCACAAGATCCGTCCGTTGGAAGATGTACTGTTTGGTACCGGCGTCAATCTTGGAGAAATCTAAAACATTGTTTATCAAATGCGTTAGACGTTCACTTTCCCGACGGATGATGCCGTAAAACTCTCTACGCTTGTCCTCATTCGTTACAATTCCCGTCTCTAGTGTTTCTCCAAACATCCGGATGAGACTCAAAGGGGTCTTCAATTCGTGCGAGACATTAGCCACAAAATCGGATTTTATCCTGGCAGCCTCCATTTCGTGAACGGCCGCCCGAACTGTAACGACGATGCCCAGCGCCATCACCAAAATGACTCCCCCTATCAGCGCCATATGCAGTCGCTTTTCTGCTGCCAATTGTTCGTCGAGTGACCTTCCGGCGCGATCAAACAAGGCCACTTTCCATCCAACCATACTGTGTCCCAAGTCTCCCGCGACCAAATATCGCGATGGGGGCAAATTCCCCTGAATGAAGAGAGTGCTGTCCAGTTCATTTGTGATTCCGACTGCCACCTCGAGTCCTAGATCGATTGATTGAAGCACCAATGGAACAACATTCTTAAGCACTGTATGCTTGTCTACTTCAAATCCTATGGCTCTAAGCCCAACACGCTGATGTGATAAGGGCAATTTGAAAAATCCGAGTTGATGTCTTGTGCTCGCATCCACCACGGAAATATGTATTGGCTGAACTTCACCAGCTGTCGAATTTTTCAGTTCCGCCTCAATTGCGTCTATTGCTTCTTGTTTCAGGAGATAGAGAAGTCTCGCTTGATTTTGTATATACTCTTCTTGTTTATTCAATTCGCCCAAGTCGGAAGCAGATGTCTCTCGGTAATCTCTAACCGCGTCGCTCACCGACCGCAGATAATAAACATAGCTTCCATCATCGAGTGACCATGGAAAGTCGAGAAGCAGCCTATAAAGCTTCAGGTTTGTTTCCGCTCGCTGCTTCAGATTTCCCATGGCTGCGTAGCCATCTGATATTTCATGAAGTGCGACAACAGAGGCAGGAAGTGAGCCGATCCTCGCACCTGGACTTCGCAGGATTTCTTGAAAAGCCTGAATCCCATCTTTATACTTGCCAAGCTTGTGATAACACCGCCCGATCCGAGAAAGAACCAAAGAACGATCATCGACGCCCGCAGCTTCCGCAAGTGCAGCGCGGTAGAAAGAGATCGCTTCATTCAAAACCTTCTGAATATATTCAGACTCTTCTGCCTTTTGGAATGAGAAAAGATTGACGACTTGGTATCGTACACTTCTTTGATCCGGTTTCCAGTCAATAGAAAGTTGTGTAGAGATAATTCCTCTGTCTGAGTTGAGTACAAAGGGATTCTTCACAGAAGAGTTTCCCTCTTCTACCGCGTGCAACCACGTTCTGATCTTCTTCGCATCTTCCGCCTGCGACGGGAGGTTCACGAAGCTTTTCGGAAGGTTCTCCTGCAACCGAACGATCTCGTGCTCCAATTTGTCTCGTATGAGATTAACAGACGCCCGATAGTTTGCACGCAGGTTTTCAGCCTTTTGATCAATTGACTCAAGGCCAAAATAGCTTAGGAAAGCGCTCGGAAGGAGGATCAGCAGAATAACAGCAAAGAGGATTTTCGTCTTCGGGGAGATATGTTCGAACCGCTCGAACATATCTTTAATGTACAAAGTCTATGTGTTAAAAACTTTCAGACAATTGTAAAAAGATGTAAACACGATATGTAGGAATCATCATTCAAGGAGCTTTGCGCACTCGAGACTTGCCTTTCTGCTGCTCATCACCGCTCCTTCGATCGTCGCTGCTTAACCGGTCGCTTTCGAATCGCCGCGAGAAAAGGTTCTCAATATTGGTTTTTACTGAGGTCGTAATGCTTCGGGTTCGAGGATGACCTTAAGAACGGATGATCGTGGACCGAGAATCGACCGGAAAATCCCCAAGATTTTAGAGAGTCAGAGGCGGGATGGGTACTCTCTTGCTGAACATTGCACCTTTCCATCGATAGCGGGCAAACAAGCCGAGAAATCCAAAGACCGCTACATAAAGGGGGTGGAATATTTCCGTGGGAAGGAAATACTTTAAGAGTTGTCGCTGACCGAAACCTCGGGAGGCCTGCAAAAGAAACACATATTCCAACGCCGCCTTTATGATCCATGCGGCGAGGGCAAGGCCGAAAAAACTCCACTGGCCCATGAATACACTCACGATTCCTGCAACGATGAAGGCGTTGAGCAGGTATACTGCAACAAGCCCAACAATCATCTCAACATCGTATTGCCGTGCCTTGCTGGCGTAGCGGATACGCTGATTCCAGAACTGACGCCACGTCGACGGGGCTGCGGCGGGAACGAAGGCATCGGGCGAAAGGGCGTACGAAAAACCTCCGAGTTTTTCATGCACAGCCCGCTGAATGAACAGATCATCATCGCCTGAAACCCACCGCTTGATGTTCTCGAATCCCTGTGCCTGCAAAAAAGTGGATCGCCGGTAACTCAGATTTGTTCCAGTCGCCGTGAGAGGCCGTCCTAATCCGACGCTGGCCGCAGCAATGGCGCCAAGCGAGAAATAATCCAGGGAAAGCATATCTTCTGCAAGTTGTGGGAGCCGTGCGTCGAAACGGTATGGAGAAAACCCCAAAACCGCATTTACCCCGTCGCGATAGTAGCTCACGGTCGCGCGAACCCATGTGGGAGGCGGAGTGCAGTCGGCATCAGTAAGCAGAATGATTTCGCTCTCCGAAGAACGTATGGCGAGGTCAAGGGCACGTTTCTTCGGAGCAAAATCCGGCAAGAGGTCTGTAATCCTGAGCGCGGTAAGCGAGGAATGGTCGCGCTCCGCGCGTTCGAGGATCTCCCAGGTTTCATCTTCCGACCTATCGTCAACGATGATAACTTGTAATCTGTCCGCGGGATACTCTTGTTGCATCAGGCAGGAAAGAAGGCGTGGCAGGTTGCGGGCTTCATTGCGGGCTGCAACAACAACGGCAACCGATGGAAGAGCCGCTGACAGTGAGGGGACGCTTCTTTTGTCAATGTCTCTGGAAAGCCTGGAAAACCCCCACATAAGAGCAAGCAAAACGGCGGCATAGAAAAAAAGAAGACCTCCAAAGAAAATCGTCAGCAACGCTGCCATTTGCTCGATCAATAGTTAATATCAAGAAAGACTCGAATCGTTCTTCCCCGGGCATTCCTTCCGCTGATGAACTGTGAATTCAGCTCGTCGAGCAACGAACCCTCCATCCCGAGGAACATGTCTCTCGAAAACTGGTATCTCAGCTGCACGGCGATAGTGTGGCGAAGCTCAAGCGTGCCGGCGAGGAAGTTCTTTTGCTCTCCGTCTTCCGGCCTGTGGGGACTGAAGAGGCTCCCTTTCCCGTTTCTCGTATAAGCATAAGCAAGATCGAGGAAGAAATCCTTCTCCGGGCGCCAGAGAAGAGAAAAAGAATAACGTTCGGCGTTCGGTCCGATCCTTGAACCGATACTCGTGCCGTAGTGAGAATACACGTTGAGTGAATCTGTATGAGTATACACAAACGGGTCAACGCGTGTATATGTAGCGAAGAATTCGAGCGTCCTGAACTCGAATGGCTGAGCCCAATGGAATCCGACTGACCCAGCTAGCTTGTTCCCCCAAAATGTGCTCAGGGAATAATCCAGAGAAAGGTCATCCACAAAAACCTCTGTAAACACGCGGAACCCGGGAGCAAGGAACGCCGTCGCATCGATACCGAGAGTGTTGTTGTCCCTGTCGCCCAACTGATGCTCCATGAAATGATAAAGAAGCAGCGGATTGAGGTAGCTTAATTCGGCGCCTCTGCCTGCGTAGACGATAGTCTCATACGCTCCAAGCTGAACGCCGCCGCCAAGAAGCACATCCAAGCGATGCCCCGCCAGAAAGCGGGGGCTTCCAGGCCCCTGCAAGTTTGCATGAAAATAGGAAAAACGAAAATTTCTGAAATCCAGAGACAATCGAATTTGATCCATTGGTTCATTCGCAAGAGAGAGTCCCAGTCTCTCCTGGATCCCGCTTCCCCAGCTGACGGTTGTCCGGCCAAGAAACACCGTGAGCGGGCCCAGATTCGCCGCCAGGTAGCCGGTTGCTTGATCGATAAAAACTGTTGACCCCACCGTTGACCGGGTCTCGCCTTGTGTGACGTCGAAACGCTCCTCGCTGTCTTTTGCCCCAAGAGTCATGCCATTGCGGGCAGAAAGGTCGACGAACACCTGGTTTCCAAAGTGTCCCCTTACAGACCCGAATCCCGTGATTCTTAAAAGGTTTTCGTCAGGGTCATTGGGGAACCCTTTGCGCAGGTCGATTTCGGCGAGAGCACGCAAGTCCACAAAGAGCTGAGATGCGCCTTCTTCGTACCGGTATGCATGAATTTCATTTTCGGGCCCGGCCGGTTCCCCGATTTTGACGTCGGCAAACTCCCCAAACATCTGATCGACAAGTTCGGCATCGGTGGATGAAAGCTCCCCAACGTTTTGCTTCATCGCATGTAACATGGTGAGGACCTCGGTGCGGGTGAGCGGCAGAACGCGTAGGCTGTAGGAGTCAAACATCCGGAGAGTTTCACCCTTCACTAAAAGGGGATAGACTTGGTGATGGAGCGGGACGGTGACGTACTGCGAACTCGCAAGAGAAATGCAGAGGAACATTGAGACGAGGGATTTTGCGGCCGGTGTTGTCATGGAGAAAAGTTGGCGTGGATAACTTAAGAAAAACTCAGCCCATTTACATCAGTGTCGCGGAGGCCAATTGCGCCGCTTTTCTCCCGCTTATCACGGCTCCTTCGATCGTCGCCGGAAATCCTGTGTTCGTCCAATCGCCCGCAAGAAACAGGTTTACGAGGTTCGTCGTTGCCGAAGGTCGAAGCGATTCAGTTCCCGGTTTTGGAGAAAATGTTGCCCGTTTTTCTTTCACCACCAACGAATGAATCACCTTGGCATGGTTTGTCGCCGGAATCGCCCTTCCAAGATCTTCCATGGCGATATCGACGAGGATGTTTTTGTCCAGCCCGACAAAATCCTCTGCGCCGCTCATGACAAGTGCGAGGTATTGACCCGCAGTTCTTTTTGATTTTCCGAAGAGGCGCGATTTGTTGAAAATCCACTGAATGCGCGAATCCAACAAGGCGAGGAATTCGTTTTCGAGTATTTCCCGGTCCAGCCAAAGGTTGATGGTAATGATCGGCGACGACTGGAAGCGCCCGGCTGATGCAGAAGCTTTTCCGTCCAGGATCGCAGGGAGAGCATAATGGGGAACGGCGCTGATAAATGCTCGTGATTCAAAATGTGAACCTTCCTCGCAAACGGCTTTTACAACGCGATCACCACTTGTCTTCAGCGAAGTCACTCCGTGACCTGTCTTGACAGCACCCCCCCGGGATTGAATGTACCTGACTGCTGGATCAACGAGGAGTTCGCTCAAGCCACATCGCGGAATGAGTAAACATGAGTTTTCCCTGGATCCGAGGAAAGCAGTCCGCAACACTCTAAAGAAGAGTAACGCTGAAACGGAATCCGGCTTATCGTTGAGTGTACCGATCGCGATAATATCCCACAGGTATTTACGATTTTGGTCGGACTGACCAAGGCTCACGAGCCACTCCTCTACGGTCATACGCTCGAGCCTGCGTTCTTTTTGCGTGGAAGTCCATTGAAGCTCAACGCCGACACGAAGGAGTTTCAATCTGTCAGCAAAAGTAAGGGTCCGGAGTTGAAACAGGCCGGCGAGAATGTGCATTGGGGCAGGCAGCGGAGGACAGGCGAGCGAGGCCATTCCTTTTTCCGGATGCAAGAAATCGATTTGAAGGCCGGGCTGGAGCGTCGCAAGGGAATCCGAACCAATCTCTCGCAGATAGAGCCGGGTTTCATAATAACACCCCATCAAGAGATGCTGTCCGTTGTCGACAACGTCGCCGGTTGTCTCATCGACGAACGAGTATGTTCGTCCACCGGGCTTGGGCCGTTGCTCGAGCACGAGGACTTTATGTCCGCGCAAGCTCAAGTCTACCGCGGCGCTTAAGCCGGCAAGGCCGGCACCGACGACGATCACATCATGGCTCATGAAATTACAGTGGCTGGATTAGTCGATTTGTGGATGATCGGAGACTTGGATGAACGCCTTCAACCGCATTAATCCATTACTCCATCAATCCATTATTCCCGTGAGACGTTTCCTTGTCTACGCCGGGAGTTCGGCGCGGATGTAGCGATGAAGATTCTTTGGGGCTTTGCTCCGGAGGCTCAACACCATCGCGATAAGAAGCTTGAGGGGTGGAGAGAGTCGAATGCGCCTGGAAAATACGTCGTAGTTGGCTTTTTCGATTCTCCTGAGCAGCAGATAGTAGATGTTGCCCATCGTGCGCGCGGCCGTGAAGAGGGGCTTGTCCTCTTCGGCGAGGAATGCCTTTGCTCTACGGAAGAATGCATGAGCCCGCTCACATTCGAATTTCATCAGCTCGACAAAGCGGTCGTTGTACACGCCTTGAAGCAGCTCCTCTTCAGAGTATTGAAAACGGCGAAGGTCTTCGAGAGGGAGATAGATCCTTCCCCGTTTCGCATCCTGGCGGATATCACGCAGGATGTTCGTCAGCTGCAATGCGATGCCGAGATTCATAGCGTATTGTTTGGCATCTTCGTTCTTGTATCCGAACACCTCAGCACAGATAAGGCCAACAGTCGAGGCGGCATGGTAGCAGTACTCTTGAAGCTCCGCAAAAGTCCTGTAACGTTTTTTCGTCAAATCCATTTCCATGCCCTTGATGAGATCATAGAAATGCTTGAGAGGAATGTTGAACTGTTGAATGATCGTGCTGAGCTTGTTCAGGACGGCATAGTGTGATGCTCCACTCAGCGATAGATGAAGCTCTTTTGTCCACTGTCTGAGCCGCGCATATTGCTCTTTTCGGCTCGCCGCTTCATCCACAATATCGTCCGTGTAGCGGCAAAACGCGTAAATCGTCTCGATTGCCTCGCGTTTCGGTTTGGGCAGGATCAGGAACGAGTAATAGAAATTACTCTGACGGTTTTGATCCAGGTCCGGCAGTATACTTTGGGCGGCGTTCACTGCCTTTTCTTTATCAAGGACGTGATGAGCAATCTCAGCTTATCGGGAAATGTAAGCTTTGGCCGGACGCGGAACACGTTGTACTCAAGCTGCTCAATCTTCTCGAGAATCCGCATGCCGCCGTTCCAGGTCAATGTCAGTTCCCATGCCAGGTCTTTGCCCACTTCGGCGACGAGCGGTTTTCCTTTGAAAAAAAATTCTCTTGTCCTTTCTACTTCAAAAGAGAGCATATGAGCAAATTGTGGCGTGAACATTCTCTTGACGAATTCCTCCTCAGTATAACCGAAGTCTCTCATGTCCTCTCGTGGGACGTAGATCCGGTCTTTTTCGAGATCGACCCGAATGTCCTGCCAAAAATTCGCGAGCTGAAGAGCCGTGCATATGGAATCTGAAAGTTGGAGCAACGAGTCGCTCCGGTAATTGAACATCAGCAGGATGATTCTCCCCACGGGGTTGGCTGAATTCCGGCAGTACCGGAGCACGTCATCAAAACTCTCGTACCGGTGCACGGTAACGTCTTCCCGGAAGGCTTGCAGGAGATTTCGGAATAACTCCGGCGGGATCTGGAATCGGTCGATGGTTTCCGCAAGAGCCACAAATACCGGATTGCGGGCTGAGTCGTTCAGCGATTCATTGAGATGTTCTTCCCACTCATTCAGGCTCTCTATGCGTTCTGCGGTCGTGAGGCCCGGCTCGTCGGCGAAATCGTCCGCCGTCCGAGCAAACGCATACACCGCGCACACATATTTTCTCCGGTCCCTCGGCAGCAACAACGAAGCAACAGGGAAGTTTTCATAATGATCGTATGTGATTCTTTCGCAGTACTGGAACGCATCCCGCGACGACCACACATGATGCCGTGTTTCGACGTCCCGCGTTAGCATAAGGGAGAAAGAAAGGCACCGCCTCTGAAAAACGAATCTTCTTTAATATGGGGAAAGCAGAAAGGAAAAGCAACAAAATCTATCCGGTCGCCTCGCCATCGACAATCACTTCGTACACCTGAATCGGTTGGTCCAATCCCTTCACCCTGATTGGTTCCAGTGGCCGCGTGGTGACATGATCTTTCACGAGCTCATACGTGCGATGAGAAATCATAATGCCTTCGACGGGAGCATTTGACTCAAGGCGTTGCGTGAGATTCACATCGGACCCGAGTACCGTGTAGGAAAGGCGCTTTGAAGAGCCCATGTTTCCCACAACGACGGGGCCTGTATTGATACCGATGCGGATTTTCAGCGGGAATTTCCCTTCAGACTCCCACTTTGCTTTCAACTCCCGGCATTTTTTCTGCATTTCCACCGCCGCTTTGACGCACCGCAGCGCATGGTCGGACTGAGGCTCGGGATCGCCGTAGAAAACCATAAGCCCGTCTCCAATGAATTTGTCAACAGTCCCTTCGTATTTGAAGACGATGTCCACCATGGCTCCAAAATATTCATCAAGCGATTTTTGAATGGCTTCGGGACTCATCGTCGAAGAATACGTTGTGAAGCTCTTGATATCGCTAAACATGATGGTCAGTTCTTTTTTCTGTCCTGCGGCGTACACAAGTTCAGGATTTGCCATGATCTTTTTGACGACAGCGGGCGGAAAATAGGCTTCGAAGGAGCGGCGGAGAGATTCTTTTTCTTTCTCCTCGTTGATGTAACGATATGCAATGATCGAGAAAACGGAACCGACAATCATCAACGATGGCCTGATGATGTTCACGATGACGTTGGCGTAGAAAAAAAGCGAGGCGCAGCTCATCAGGTAGCCCATGAGGAGAATGACGGTGCCGTAGCGGAGCCCTCGGGAGGACAGTTTGAACGCGAAAATCAGAACGATAACCATAAGAAGAACTTCGATGAAGACCATCTGAAAGTCCGTCAACTCGATGAGAAAATTCTCTGTCAGGATGGTGTGGAGAACGTTCGCGTGCAGCCCGCTGAGGGGGAAGTTATTGTCCGTTGGAACCGGTGCGATGTCAGACGAACCCGTTGAAACTTCCGACACAACAGCGATGCGGCCCTCGAATTCTTCACCCATGATTTCCAGATCGTCTCGTGAGTCAGAGACCGTCAGGACATCGGCAAAATCATAATGTTTCATCCTTTCCCACGGACCGATATAGTTGATGACGAGATTGCAGTGGTCGTCGACAGGGATAACGATATCGTGCGGGATTTTTCCAGGAGGCGAGGCGTCCTTGAGCGTCACACTTTTGCCGGGGCGGAGGATGATCTTCTCAGGAGGTACTTTCAGAAACTCACAAACGGCGCGGAACGGAAAGCTTGGATAAAATCCGTCGTTGTACTTGATAAGGAGGGGAGCACGGCGAAACACACCGTCGCGGTCAAACCTGATGCTGAGATAGCCCAGCCCTTGGGCGGCCATTGCCAGCTCAGGAAAGGTAATAATAGGGTTTTCGCCCATGTACATTTCGGACGTATCGCCCTCGACGACGACGTTCCATTTTGTTCTGTCCAGGTACTCAAGATGGGCTTTAGGGCGCGGAGGTTTAGGAATGGTTTCTCCCTGTTCGGCAAGGTCAAAGGCGACTCCGTAGTAGACGTGTCCAGCATCCCTTGTGGCATCGACGAAGGCCTGGTCTTCAGCATCGTTTGACCTGGCTCTGTAGATGTAATCCCAAATCTGGGCCGCAACCCTCATTTCACCGAGGTTCCTTACCACCTGAGCGTAATGTGTGCGGTTAAGGTAGGCATTTGCGAGTTTCTGAATACTCCCATCCTTAAGGTCGACATGAATCACCGTGCTGTCATAAGGAACACGGAGTGAGGAAAACTCATAACGGAAGGCGAAAAGCTGGTCGACAGTTTGAGCGTTCCACGGCTCAAACACGTTAGGGAGAAGCCAAAACAGAAGATGGACAACAAGAAACGAGGTCACGACCAGTGCGGTCGTGACCTGGAGCTTCTTACTTGTGGTCAATGGTGAAGGTTTTGCTGTAGAAATTATTTGCAGAAATCCGCACGGCGACTGTGGTAACGTCCGGGCGCTTCGCCTCCTCCGCTTTCTCGAGGCTACGTACATTCCCTCCGATCGTAATAGGCTTCTCAGCAAGCGTAGTAAACGTCCTGAATTTTTTTCTGACGTTACGTATTTCAGCCAGGACTTGGTCGGCTATCGCCTGCTTTCTGGAGTTATCGGCGGACATGTAGTTTGCCAGTAACGCCTCCAGCTCAATAAGTCTCTCAGATGAACCAAGCACATAAAAGGTCTCGCGCCCAACATTCTTGTCAAGTTCCGACCATTTTCTTCCGGGCGGGATATAGTAATTCTTGCCAGTTTTGTAATCTCCATCGAATTGCTTCAGGTTGTAGGGAAACATCAACCCAATTTCGCCCCCTGAGCCCGCATAGACAACATAGACATAACATTCCTTTGTCAACTCGACACACATCTTGATCTCGTCGCCGGTATTCAAAATGGTGTCGCGAGTGACAGAAACAAATTTGCGTTCTTTGCCCGGGCCCACTATAGCCCCGAAAGCCCACTTAAATCCGACATTCTCCGCTTCCTGCTGCACCGCAACGGCTGCGACGGAAGGTCCTTCGAATAATCGGAACCCGACAAAGATACAGGATAAGATCACTATCGTCGCGAGGGTTCTCATAAAGTTTTCTTTCTCCGTTTTAATGTTGTATAAAAGAGACAGGAAGGTCTTTGTCGTAATCTGTCTGGCTGCGGGTTGGGTTCTGAGCGCCCCGGGTCCTGCGCTTCACCTGCTCTTCAACGTACAGCATCAATTCGTTGATAGTCACGGTGTAGTCATTATCGAGGTCTGCTTTCCCCCGCATTCCTTCCAAAAGGTAGTAGGTAAAAGCTCCATGGCCAAGGTCAGGAAATTCCTGAGAGACCTCCCCCGCAGCGCTCGCGGTAAACACAATGGTTCCCTCTTTGGCCTTCGCAAGGTCGGCAAGATACTCGTTGAAGCGATTCTCTTCGGTCACGCCCAGGCCCCGTGTGGCAAAATCGACACTGATGGCGCCGCTGTGGCAGGCATCGGACAAAACAACAACTTTCTTCGACGTTATGTAACGTTCGAGTACTTCCTTGATTCGAAACATAGGAAAGGCAGTCGTTGCCAGCTGGCTGGGGTTGGCATCGTGTGTGAGAAGATATGTGTTCGTAGGGCGTGCAGGCTCGGGGGCGCCGTGCCCGGCAAAATAGATGACGACGAAATCTTTGTCAATGGCCTGGCCGAGGAAGTTATACAGGGCGTCCTGAACATTCGCCACCGTCGCATCCTGGTTAATCAGAACACGCATATGGTCCGTGTCGATTTTTCCGCCTTCTTCCGTTCTCAAGAACTCAGCGAATGCCTGTGCATCACGGTCGGCAAACTGAAGTTTTGGAATGTTCGAGTTGGCATACTCCGAAATACCCACAACGACGGCCCAGCGCTGAGGGCCTATGGAGGTCTCTTTTTTCCCACTGATGCCGGGGAGCGTACCGGAGCTCGGAAGCGTGGTTGTGAATGTCCCTTTGCGCGTGACACCTACCGTCTTTGAAAACCTCTCTCCGTCTTTACTTTTGATCGTCAACTGGATTTGATTGTACCCCGCGACAAGAGGAACGTCCTCTGAAAGGACATCGCCCGCCTTTTGACCGTAAGGAGGTTGTTGATTATTGAACAGGTCGGCAAGGTTAACGCTGATAGAGTACGAAGCAACCTCGAACCAAGGTTTGAATTGAACCTTCACGGTGATTTTGTCAGTTTCGGAGTTGTTGGCAGGGCTTGCCAGCTCAACGGCCTCATCGTCGGAAAGACGCTGGATCGCAACAAGCTGCCTTGCAAAGTGATTCGCTTTGTCCAGCGCAGCAATTTCAATGGAGTTCTGGCCGACGGTATTAAGCTTTGCGATCACCGAAAACTTCTTGCCTTTAAAACCTTTCGGGACGCTCGCTTCCTCAGCTGCAGTCAACGCGATGAGTTTCACGAGCGATTTCTGGACGGTCACTTCCTTGAGGTCACTGTCGTCGTAGACGATTCCTTTAATTTCATAGTCCTTCGCAAAGACTTTCGTCGGTTCCCTGCCGGCTGCAGGCGAATTGATGACAATAGTCGGAGGTAAAGAGTCGGGTGGAGCTTCAAGCACTCTCCATGTTCGAAGATTCCCTTTTGTATTGGCCGCGCAGAGAATCTCCCCGCTGACAAACGCTGCCACCGAGTAGTAAGCGCCCGCTTCCGTGATGGTATTCAAGCTGCCCAGGGTGGCCAGGTTGAAGAATTTAAGGGTGCTGTCAAACGAGGCGGAAACGACCCACCGGGTCTGTTGGTCGAACGCAAGAGTGGAAATGGCTTGTTTTTGTCCAGAGAGCTTGCCCTTAAACATCAAACCAGTTGCGTCCCATAAAAAAACGTTGCCGTTCGCGCTCCCGGCTGCTAAATATTTGCCGTCGCGGCTGAAAGCTAGAGCAGTAATTTTTTCTTTTGCGTCAGGCAGCACGTTGGTCATCGCAAGCTGTGCAATCGTATAGATCCGAACCTCGCCGGAGACAGATGCAACGGCAAAAACGCGCCCCTGAGGATGGACTGATAAAGCAGTCAACTCGTCTTTCGAAGAAACCGAGCCGAGCGCTTTTCCCGATTGGGAGTCGTAGATCTTCACTGTCCTGTCAATTCCCAGGATAAAAACGAGGTTTTCGTCAAGGACTGATATGCTGATGACATTGGGAAACCCGGTGAACGACCTGTCCAAAGCCCCCGTTTGAGTATTCCATATCGAAAGGACGCCGTCCGCAGTCGTCGTAGCGAGGCTCCGACCGGATTCGGAGAACGACAAAGCTCCAACCCGGTTCGTCACTCCGGTGATCGTCAGGCGCTCTGCCAGCGTTGTTCCGTCATAGATCTTGACGGTCTTGTCAAATGACGTGACAGCAACCAGATTTGAGGCCGAGAATGCTCCTCTCAGGATAGGAGCTTTCGGAAAAGATTCGACAGTATTCAGCTGCTGAATATAAAGGCTCTCCTGTGCAAGGCAAAAGCTGGTGGCAATAATTCCCAACATCGTTGAGGCGAAGAGGCGTCGAATCATGGCAAGCTCCTTTGGTGAATAGTTGAGCTGTTTTACGAATCCCCAAAATTCCGATGTTGTTGCATGTCAATCCGCTGAGCATCTGTGGACTGCATCACATCAATCAGGTGGAAGGTGTAAGCCGAAGTAAGTGATTGCGTGAAAGACGAGGGGCGTGGATGACTGGTTCGTCTGCGTTTCTTGCCTCCCAACCCTAGGGGAAGTATTTTCGACATTTTTCGAGTGAATGTCAAGATGTGAGGTTGCTTCTCGTCAACACATTTTCTATATTTTGCAGGTTCCTCTGTGACGCAGGTCTCACATTTTTTCAATCGTCTACAAGGAAATTCCGGGATGAAGAACATCGTCATTTCCACATTCGGTATCGTGCTCTTCCTGACTGTTGTTGGTGTTGGGCAGGAGGTTCCGTCCGTGCAGATGAAAATCAAGGAGAAATCCGGTTTTTTGGGGCTTGGGGGGCCGAGAAATCTCGAAATCCAGCTCTCAAACCAGAACCGTCAGTTACCTCTTTCGAGTGAAAATGTCAGCTCAGGGCAGTATTACTTCTTCCTGTGCAAGCCCGCTGGTGATTGGAAGATCGATGCCGATGCGGTAAAAGACGATATTTCGAAGCTGACTGTCTATCAGAATGAACAAAAGTTCCCAATTGCCTGGAAAAGCGATATTCTGGTTGATGGTGCTGCTACCTCCCTTCTCGTCGGGTTCCCGAAAACGGTCAAACTGCACCAGCTTTTCCTTTTCCAGATTCCAGTTGGTGAAGCGATGGTTCAGGCGGAGTTTACCGTACCTCAGGAGTATTGGCCGGGGTTTTCCCATGTGACCGACCTGTTCAATGAGGCGAACCGTCTCGTTGCCGGCCGACAGTACCGCGAAGCAGTTCTCTCTTTCGAACGAATTCTTGAAAACACTTCCTTTCAGATCTTTCCCCAATACGCTGAGGCAAGAGACCGGCGAACAAAGGCTTTTGACGCCTTCTTGGCCGAGAAAAACGCTGAGTACCAGTCTGCGATGGGCAATCCGCAAACAGACATCAAGGAAAAGATCGCCAAAGTCGACCAGCTGAAGCCGGATTTTCAGTTCGTGCTGGATTCTTTACCAAGGCCGGCTTTAAACATCAGCTCTATCGAGGCAACCGTCTCACCTATCGTTACACGGGCGCGCGACCTAGTATTCGCATCAGCTACCACACGAGACTCGCTCCAGCGGGCACTCGACGACCAGAACATCCGGTGGATCCTTGAGGGCTCTTCGACCGGAAAAAACGGATATCTCTTTGTCTATATGGTCGAATCCATAGGCTGGGCGATGTCCTCGCTCGACTTCGCCGATACGGGATTAACGAGCCTGAGGTACCGGCTGCCTTCCGACCAGCAGGCACGGTTAACAAAGTTTAATCTCAACGAGTCTTTCGAGACATTCATGCGTATCTGTAACGAACGGTTTCAAACCAATCTACCGATGCTTCGTATCGAGTTTTTGCCGACGGTGCGCAAGGATACGGCAGCCTTCTCTTTGCCGTTCTATTCGATCTTGAAAGCAGTGAACGACTATTTCTATGGCAATTATGGCCCGGCCCGCGATGAGATTTTCAAGATTTTCAAAACGTGTTATGAGTCGGAAATTTCGGCGCGTTTTGATTTCATGAGGATACTGATCGAAATCCGGCAAGGAAGAGCTCCGGGTGAAGTCTTGCGGCTGGTGACAGAAGCGCAAGAAGCCGCGGGGAAAAAAGATGATCAGGGGGCCAAAGACAAATTCGAGCAAGCAAGAATTATCGCGCCGAATTTCGGCTACCCCCTGTTTACCCTCGGCCAGTACTTTGTGAGAGTGAACGACCCGATCCGCGCCATCAATTCGTTTACACGCGCGTTTCAGGTCGACACACTGTATCTGAGTGCTTACCGTGAGTGTTACAATTTGTACCGCAGGCAGGCTATCTACAAATCGTGTGTGGACGTGTTGACGCTGGCAATTCAGAGCGGGAACGATTATTGGGAAACGAATTACAACATCGGCATCGCGTATCAGGGCGACGGAGACTACGCGCGATCCATACAGGCGTTTGAACGCGCTCTTGGCATCAGCCCGCGTAACTATGAAACAAATATTCAGCTTGGACTGGCCTACCAGAACATCAAAAACTATCCACGGGCGCGCGACTACTTTAATAAGGCGCTTGAGATTGACACTCAGCGCGATGAGGCGGTCAATTATCTCCAGAAGCTTAACGAGCTACAGCGCGCGGGTAAATAAGCTTTCGCGTGCGGATTTATTGAGTTTCTTTGCATTTCCGCCAACCCCTTAGTATATTCCTTCGCTGGATTTCCTCAGGTTTTCCAAAGGCGTGAGACTTTTCATCCGCCGTTTAAGCGCATTGTCTTTTTGGGGCAAAACAAGAAAACGGCGCCGCGGTGCTGAAATTGGCAGACAGGCTGGACTTAGGATCCAGTGTCCGAAAGGACATGAGAGTTCGAGTCTCTCCCGCGGCACTGGCAGGCGCGCTAGCTATGGCGGGGGCCCAGCATAATGCACCATACAATATACCTAAGGAAGGATCGTTGTACGTGGAAGTGACCCTTCATTCGTTGTCGGATGTTTCTAAGGAAGTCGAAATCCGCGCTACGGCTCAGGAGCTCGAACCGCATTTCGATAAAGCCTTTCGGGGCTATCAAGCGAAGGTCGAGATCAAAGGGTTTCGCAAAGGGCGTGCTCCTCTCGAGCTTGTGAAAAAACTTTATGGCGACCTCATCGAGCAGGATTCGCTGGAATCTGTCGCAAACGAGCTCTATCGAAAAGCCGTTCAGGAAAAAGAGCTTAAGCCCATCGGCGAGCCCCTGCTTGTGGACATGGACTACAAAAAGGGCGAAGGAGTTCGTTTTAAGATCAAGTATGACGTCCGTCCCCCGGTTGAGCTCAGGTCGTACAAGGGAATCCCCGTTGAAAAAGTCGTTCACAAAGTATCTGACCAGGAAGTGGAGGCTGAGATTGCGAGACTCCAACGCATGAATGCGAGCGTTGAAGAAGTTCCCAGAGTGACGGGGAGCGAACATATCGTCACCGTCGAGATGCAGGAACTGGATGTGGGAGGGGTCCCTCTCATCGGAAAGAAATCTGATAGCGTCCGATTTTACCTCGCCGACCCTCAGCTTGAACAGCCATTTAAAGATGCCCTGCAATCGGCTGAGACGGGCGGTGAGTATCGGGTGAAATTCGAACATCAACACGGAGACCATCAGCATAACGTCCATGCAGCTTTGAGAGTGAAAAAAGTGGAGTCGGTGACCCTCCCCGGATTGACGGATGAGTTTGTTTCGAAAATCACAAAAGGGAAAGTATTGACGGTGGAAAAACTTCGCGACGACGTGAAGCAGGATCTGATCGCTTATTGGAATGCAAAGAGCGAGCGTCAGGTGCTCAACTCGGTGACAGGCGAACTCATTCGGAGGCATGATTTTGATGTTCCTGAATCGCTCATTCGGTCGGTGTTGGCCGGTCTTCTCGAAGAGGTAAAGAACGAGTCTCCGAATAAACAGCTCCCGAAGGACTTCGACGCGGAGAAATTCTTTCAGGAAAACAGGGCTTACGCCATTTATCAGGCAAAATGGGCCCTCATCCGCGAAGAACTCATACGGGCAGAAAAGATCACTGTCGAGGATGCCGACCTCTTCAAGCTCGCGGAACAAGAATCGTCAAAAATTGGCATTGACAAGGAACGTTTGGTCAACTATTATAAGTCGTCAGACCAGGTCAAGGACCGGGTCGTGGGCGAAAAACTCATGAAACTGCTCCTGGAAAGTGCAAAGATAATGGAAGTGGAAGAAAAGCAACCGGTTCTTTAAGTCGTGGAAGGACAATATGAAACAACCCCGAACTGAGATTTACAACCAACTCGTGCCGATTGTCGTTGAGCAGACTGGACGCGGTGAGCGTGCTTACGACATTTTCTCGCGTTTGCTGAAGGAACGCATTGTCTTTATCGGGACGCCGATCGACGACACGATTGCAAGTCTGGTCATCGCTCAGCTCTTGTTTCTTGAATCAGAAGACCCGGATAAAGATATTCATTTGTACATCAACAGCCCCGGTGGCAATGTCTCCTCCGGCCTTGCGATTTACGATACCATGCAGTACATTCGACCGGATGTTTCAACGATCTGCATCGGCAT
>JACQPT010000128.1 GCA_016207415.1 Ignavibacteriales bacterium | reverse complement strand
ATTTCGAGGAACCAAAACCGGTTGTATTACGATTTGATTGCAGAGTTTGATCGGCAAACTGGTTGCCCCGTTATTATTAACACGTCCTTCAACGTCAGAGGGGAACCGATCGTGTGTACTCCAGAAGATGCTTGGAAATGTTTTATGAGGACGGAGATGGATTGTCTGGTCATCGGAAGTTATATTCTCGAGAAAGGCAAACTTGGGTCGTACAAAGAAGAGGTATTGCAAGAAGAATTTGAACTGGACTAGAGTGGCCAATCCGATTGCTCCAAGCAATCGGATTGGCTGACAGTTTTAACAAGAGTATGGGATTTCTAAAAAACCTTAAGAGCAAGCTCGCAATTTTTGGCGAATTGTGGATGTTCATGAGAGTTCGCAAAAAGTGGTGGCTCGGGCCAATAATTTTCGTGCTGCTTTTCCTCGGATTATTCATCATCTTAACTCAGGGCTCCGCGCTCGCTCCTTTCATTTATACTCTATTCTAAGATTGTCACTTGGTGGCACCACAATCTGTTTCCGGAATCGAAGCACAAATCCTTCCTCGTTCACTTCTATTTTTTTCTTCCTCTCTGGAAGCGCTTTCAGGATTCTTGAAATGAGGACAGTTATGAAATTGGGGATATTCCTGGTTCCATTATTGCTTCTCAATAGTGCCTTTGCTCAGATTGTCGTTACGGTACCGCGTTATGGTACAGAAAAAGATTCACTCACAATAACATTTGATGCAACTCAAGCCGGTTCGGCGGAACTCCTTAATTACACTGGGACGGTGTATGCTCATACTGGAGTAAACACAAATTTGGGGAATTGGCAGCATGTCATTGGCGCTTGGGCCAACAACCAAAACCAGCCTTCTCTAACGAGGTTGGATCCTAATCTGTACCAGCTCACGATTGGCCATCCAAGGCAGTTTTACAGTCTCACTGATACTTCAGAGCACATTGCAGCTTTGGCATTTGTCTTCAGAAGTGCGGATGGAACAAAACAAACGCGACCGGATATTTTTGTTGATCTTTATCAACCAGGTTTGAACGTAGTCGTTGAGCGGCCGCTCGTTTCCGTCCAGTTCGGGGACCCGTTGCGGTCGCCAGCTTTTGCGAGCGTCGGCGATACTGTACTTGTAGCAATATCAGCTGCAGAGATCGGAACAAAAGTGTCCATCTTCATGCTTGCTATCAACAACACCCAGGTTGCTCAGACGGACTCGAATCACATTGACTACGATTTTGTGGCTGTGAATTACGGCGTTCATGAATTCAGGGCAATTGGAATAGATACTTCGGGTTTAGCCGATACATCGAGGTTCGTGATCGTGGTGAATCCAATGATCGAAGACGCGCTTGTTCCTCTCGGCACAGACAATGGGATAAATTACATAGACAACAACACAGTCACGCTTGCCTTGTTTGCACCGAATAAGAAATTTGTATATCTGGTAGGCGATTGTAATGACTGGAAAGTCAACACAACCTACTTTTTAAAGCGTCAGCAGACTGATACGAACAATGTTATTTGGTGGATTACCCTGAGCGGCCTAACGCCAGGCGAGGAATATGCATTTCAATATCTTGTCGACGGAGAGTTAAGAATCGGCGACCCGTATACGGAAAAAGTTCTCGACCCGTCGAACGATCAATCAATATCGAGTTCAACCTATCCCGATCTGAAACCGTACCCCACAGGGAAAACCGCTGAGATTGTGTCAGTCTTGCAAACAAACCAATCATCTTATAACTGGCAAACAACGAACTTTCAACGGCCTGCCAAATCAGACCTTGTTATTTATGAGTTGCTTACCAGGGATTTTGTCACAGCCCATGACTACAAGACGCTCATCGATACGCTGAGTTACTTGAAAAACCTTGGGGTCAATGCAGTCGAGCTTATGCCAATCATGGAGTTTGAAGGCAACCAAAGCTGGGGATACAACCCGAGTTTTCATATGGCCCTTGATA
This sequence comes from Ignavibacteriales bacterium, assembly GCA_016207415.1. Lineage (GTDB taxonomy): Bacteria > Bacteroidota > Ignavibacteria > UBA10030 > UBA10030 > JACQPT01. The sequence goes on along the minus strand of JACQPT010000128.1, from coordinate 12,024 downwards.
AATACTATGGGTCAAAGAACGACTTCAAGAGATTCGTTGATTCAGCCCACGCAAAGGGTATTGGCGTTATTCTGGACGTAGTCTTGAATCACGCTTATGGACAGTCGCCGTTGGTTAGATTGTACTGGGACGCAGCCAATAATCGTCCGACGGAAAATAGCCCTTGGTTCAATGTCTCCTCTCCCAACACCGTGTATTCTTTTGGGTATGATTTTAATCATGAACGTAAGGCGACGCAGGACTTTGTCGATAGAGTCAACCGCTACTGGCTAAAAGAATACAAGATCGACGGATTTCGGTTTGATTTTACAAAGGGGTTCACAAACACTCCAGGAGATGGAGGAAGTTATGATGCATCGAGGATAAACATCCTTAAGAGAATGGCTGACAAGGTGTGGTTGGAAGATTCTACGGCCTATGTGATTCTTGAACATTTTGCTGCCAATGACGAAGAGAAAACTCTTTCTGACTATGGCATGATGTTATGGGGTAATTTGAATTATAACTACAACGAAGCAACCATGGGTTATCATGACAACAACAAATCAGATTTCTCTTGGGCGTCTTATAAAACAAGAGGTTGGACGAAGCCTCACCTCGTGGCATATATGGAAAGCCATGATGAAGAGCGCCTCATGTACAAAAACCTTCAGTATGGCAATTCAAGCGGGGATTACAACGTCAAGAATCTTTCCACGGCCCTGAACAGAATCAAACTGGCCGCTGCATTCTTTTTTACGATTCCTGGACCTAAGATGATTTGGCAGTTTGGTGAATTGGGTTATGATGTATCAATTGACAACCCTTGTCGCGTTTGCAATAAGCCTAACAAGTGGGAGTACTATTATGATGCGTCAAGAAAGAACTTGTATAAAGTCTTTGCCGCACTGACTCGTTTGCGGCAATATGACGCAACGAAAACTACGAACTTTACTCTTAGCGTGGCTTCCTCGACGAAAAGGATTACTCTTTCTCATCCATCCATGGATCTTTCGGTCATAGGTAATTTTGACGTTTCAGCCCTGAACTGTAATCCAAATTTCAGTAGAACAGGTGTCTGGTTTGACTACTTTACGGGGGATAGCGTCAATGTAACGGATCCTCAAATGTCAATTCTCCTTGAACCTGGGGAATTCCGCATTTATACGACGGTCAAACTCCCGACGCCTGAGAAAGGTATTCTAATACATGCTGAAAAAACACAAGAGGTCACCGTCAAGGAATATAGTCTGCGTCAAAACTTTCCCAATCCCTTCAATCCGTCCACAACATTCAGCTACGATGTACCGGTCGAATCATTTGTGAGTTTGAAAATCTATAACCTTCTTGGCAAAGAGGTATCGACTCTGGTCGAATCCATCCAACAAAGTGGATCTTATGAGGCCAGCTGGGATGGTCGCGACAAGCATGATTATGCAGTGAGCAGTGGGGTTTATCTCGCGAGGTTGCAAGCAAGCCATTTTACAGCTGTAGTCAAAATTCTCCTCATCAAATAGAATCACGTTTGCGTCCTTGGCTAAACAACGATTCGTTTTTCTGCTTGCGACTTTCTGTTGTATCCCGCCTGCCCTCTTCACCCAGCCCACTTATCTCAAGGGAGGCGTTCGTTTTACCTACTGTGGAAATGGAGAGAAAGTGGCTCTGGTTGGAGATTTCAATCAATGGCAAAAGAATATCGACGCGCTGGACAAGGTCGGCTCTGGTTGTTGGAGCATCGTCAAACAAATCCGGTCAGGGATTTATCAGTATAAGTTCCTCGTCGACGATACGCTCTGGGTAGTCGATGCGAACAATCCTTCCCAGGTTCCTAATTATAACGACACCGGTTTCAATTCAGTATTTACGATCACCAAAGACAGTTCGGTTGTACTCGAATCTTACCAGGAGGCAGGAAATTCTACCATGAGTGATGAGTATCCGAAAAACGGAAAAACACTGTACCTCAATATCATCTGGCATCAGCATCAGCCGCTCTACCTGGATCCTGCAACGGACCAGCTTCAGGGTCCATGGGTGCGGACGCACGGCACAAAGGATTACTACGACATGACGGCGATGGTGGAGAAATATCCCAACATCCATTTCAACGTCAACCTTACGTCTTCGTTACTCCATCAGCTTGAAGAATATTATGTCAATCGATTGAAGCCTTTTGTTGATCTCCGGAAGAACAGTGTCGATGCAAAGAAATACTTTGCGAAATTTTCTGGGAAGACCGACCCATGGATTGACCTTGCCCTCAAGCCGACCAGCGATTTCGGAGATAACGACAAGATGTTTTTATTAACGAATGTGTGGAATGCATTCGGCATCAGTGAGGTGATGATCAATCGCTTTCCGGAGTACAAAAGCCTCAAGGAAAAATTTGGTTCAAGCAGGGCCAATGGCCTGTCGGAGCAGGATATGCGGGAAATCAAGTTCTGGTTTTACCTTGCAAACTTCGACCCTGATTTCCTGGAAGGGAAAGTGCCGCTCGCTACGGGCTCCTCCGTCGACGTAACGGATCTTATACAGAAAAACGTTGATGGAACCTATACCCTGAGAAGGACTGTCTCAGAGGAGGATTGTAACAGAATCATCGCTGAAACTTATAAGATTCTTTCTGCCGTTGTTCCTATTCACAAGAAGCTCATGTATCACCCGGGGACCCTCAAGGGACAAATCGAAGTCATCACGACGCCGTTTTACCATCCCATTTTGCCGCTTATCTACGACAGCGACCTTGGGAAACTTTGCCAGCCGAACGATGCAATGCCCCCGCGTTTCCATTTTCCTGGAGATGCTGAAGCTCAGGTCGCAAAGGCGATCTCTTTTTACCAACAGGTGTTCGGCCTCTTGCCGACGGGAATGTGGCCGGCGGAAGGCTCGGTTGCGCATGACGTTGTTCCAGTGTTTGCGAGGCAAGGGATTAGGTGGGTTGCGACGGATGAGAAGATCCTGAGTCGTTCGAAACCCACCGGTCAACCGAAGTTCTATCCCTATGCTCTCTATGCTGACCAGGGAAGTAAGGACTCAGTGGTGATCGTATTTCGAGATACAGAGCTGTCGGATAAAATAGGCTTCGTGTATCAGAACTATCGAGGAGAGGATGCTGCGGATGATTTTATTCGTCATGTCCTGAGTTATGCTCCGCCGGATCATGAGCCCGACAGGCTGCTTACCGTTATTCTCGACGGAGAGAATGCCTGGGAATGGTATCGTCAAGATAATGACGGCAAGGAGTTTCTCAATGCGTTGTATCGAAAACTCTCTCATTTGTATGAAACCAAGCAGGTCGTAACGGTGACAGTCACAGAGTATATTGAAGGCAACTCGAAGCGTGGAATTCCCGCTCATCCGATAGAGGGGCTGGCGAAACTCGAGTGGTTGTGGCCTGGATCCTGGATCAACGCAAACTATGATACGTGGATCGGGGAAGATGAGGAAAACCGAGCATGGGAATATCTCTTGACGGCCAGAAAAGATCTTAAACAATCGGGGCTCGCACAGCCGAATGCGAAAGCAAAACCTCCCAAAGCCGGTACGAAAGCATGGTTTGGCTACAAGGCGTGGGAGTCCATGTACGCCGCGGAAGGATCCGATTGGTTTTGGTGGTACGGGACGGATCAAAATGCTCCTGCGGGCGATAAACCGTTCGACATTGCATACATCACCCACTTGAATAATATTTACCGATTTGCAGAGCAGGCCGGAGTCAAAATGCCCGCACGTGACTTTCAACCCATCATCCCGAGCCAACCAACTATTCTCAAAGAAAGCCAGGGTACGATGGCAAGGAGCACGCAAGATCTCGTTGTCGTCCGATTCCAGTGCGATGCAAAAGACATCTACGTGAGGAAATCCGTCTACATTGTGGGAAATCACGAGCTGCTAGGAAATTGGACCCCGAACAAAGTGAAGATGTTCGACGATGGGACTCACGGGGACGAAAAAGCGGGCGATGGAATATGGACGCTCGAGGTTCACCTTCCAGAAACAACAGAAATCGAATACAAGTTTACGAACAGCGGCGCTGAAGGGAGTTGGAGCCCCGGAGAAGAATTCCCCGCGGCGAATCGAAAAATGAAGATCGATAAAAAGGCGGGGGAAGTGCAACACGTTTTCGGCCGGTTTGGTCAACTCTAACCGAATCTCCTCGACCTATGGCTTGGACGCGATGGTTTCTTCTTCCAGCATTCGTAGTGTCCCTTTTTGCACTCCCGGGATGTCAGGGTCCCGCTCAGGTTGACATGAACAGGGTTCTTCTCTGGCATCAAATGAGGCCGGATGAAAGGCACATTCTTCAGAGACAAATCAAGAAATATGTCCATGCTCATCCCGGTGTGGAAATTCTTGAGCTCTACAAAGAGACCGAAGAAGTTCGCAATGCCTTTGTCACAGCCGCTATCACGCGCCGGGGGCCTGACCTCGTCTATGGACCCTCCGATGCCGTCGGCATTTACGTCGCGACGAAGACCATTCAGCCGCTCGAATCCCTTTTTCCACCGGAGTTCTTTTCGCAGTTTGATACCTCAGGGATTCTGTCGTACCAGGGACACGTTTATCAAATTGCTGACAAAATTGGGAATCATCTCGCTCTTGTGTACAACAAGAAATACCTCCAGCGGCCGCCACAAACAGATGTCGAGCTCATTGAAGTCAGCAAAAGGATTCAGCGAAATTTCGGGTACATCGGGAGCCGTCCGAAGGTTTATGGACTGACATGGAACTACACCGAGCCGTTCTTTTTTATTCCCTTCTTTACGGGATGCGGGGGATGGGTTTTTGAGGCGGATGGCATCACCCCAGCCCTCGCCAGCGATAACATGGTGACGGCGTTGAAATATGTGAGGTCGCTCCGCGACGAACACAAAATTATCCCGAATGAAGCAGACTATGAAATTGCGGACGCGCTCTTTAAGGATGGGAAAGCAGCGATGATCATCAACGGGGATTGGTCGTGGGCGGGATACAGGGATCTGGGCATTGACATAGGCGTTTCGCCGATTCCGAAAATCCAATCAACGAACCTTTGGCCTGCTCCCATGACTTCACCAAAAGGGTTCTCGCTGAATGCAAACGTCAGTACGGAAAAATTACCGGTTGTGCTGGATGTCCTTAGATTCCTTCTGTCTGAGGAAAACCAACTCGAAACCACAAGAGAACTGAAGACAGCGCCGACGTTGAAGGTTCTTTATAGCAGCCCCGAAGTTCGCTCGAATGAGATCCTGCAGAATTCTTTGGTGCAAATACGATATGGCCGGCCGATGCCGGTCGTTCCGGAGATGCGCGCAGTATGGGATGCGATGCGTCCCGGCTATCAGGCCGTCATGGGCGGAGCGAGCACGCCGGAGGAAGCAGCAAAGTCGATGCAGCAGCTCGCTCTTCGACGAATACGAGAAATGAACGAATAACGTGAAGCAAAACAGATCTTTTATCGGATTCCTTGTGATCCCGGCATTTGTGATCCTCGCTGCCGTCGTTTTCTATCCGTTTGTGTACAATGTTGTTCTCTCATTCGCCAACATGAACCTGTACAAGATTTACGATTGGCACCTGATAGGCTTCAAGCAATATGTCAAGATTTTTACCGAACCTTCTCAGCCGAGTTTCTATTCCGTTCTGTCAAGAACTCTGGTCTGGACGTTCGCGAATGTGTTTTTTCACGTCGTCATCGGAGTTTCACTCGCTCTTGTGTTAAATCAGAATCTGAAAGGTAGGTCTTTGTTTAGGACCATGCTTATTCTCCCCTGGGCCATCCCCCAGTATATTGTCGCATTGACATGGCGCGGGATGTTCAATTACGAATACGGCGCTATTAACCTAGTGATCACGAAGTATCTGAGCCTTCCGGCGGTCGAGTGGCTGAAGGACCCGGTAAACGCTTTCATAGCGTGTATTATCACGAATGTATGGCTTGGTTTTCCGTTCATGATGGTCATCGCCCTCGGTGCTTTGCAGAGCATCCCGCACGAATTGTACGAGGCCGCAGAGATTGACGGGGCAAAGTGGTATCACAAGCTCCGCACGATCACGTTACCGTTGATCCGGCCGGTGATGATTCCAGCCATCACGCTCGGCGTCATCTGGACATTCAACAACCTTAACATCGTCTGGCTTGTGAGCAACGCCGGGGAGCCGTCGGACAACACGCATATCCTCGTGTCTTTTGTTTACAAAGCAGCGTTCAATTATTACAGTTTCAGCTATGCCGCCGCTCTTTCCATGATTATTTTTATGATCCTCCTGACGTTCAGTCTGGTGTTTATGAAGTCATCACGTGCCACACAGGCTGCGTACTGAATTCGTTATGAGAGCTCAAAGGAAAAAAGGTCAAGTTCTAAAAATGATTTCGAGTTACGCAATGCTCGTGTTGTTCTCCGTTATTGCGTTGTTTCCTGTTTGGCAAGTGGTGAGCATCTCTCTGCGCCCAGGAAACAAGCTCTTGTCCACGGATCTCGAGTTCATACCCAGCAACCCGTCATTGAAGAGTTTTGTGACTCTTTTGACCGAAAGAGATTTTCTCATATGGATGGGGAATAGTGCGCTCATATCAATCGCAGTGACGATCACGGGTGTAGCAATCGCTTCTATGGCTGGCTATGGTTTTTCGAGATTTCGGTTTCCCGGGAAAAACATGGGGCTTCTCTCGTTGCTGACAACTCAGATGTTCCCGGCAACCATGCTTCTATTGCCCATGTATATCATGCTGATAAAGCTCGGGTTGATTAATACATACGTTGGAGCCATCGTTATGTACTCCGCGACGGCGCTTCCGTTTTGCATTTGGACGATGAAGGGGTACTATGACACTATCCCCACAAGCCTTGAGGAAGCCGCCCGTATAGACGGATGTTCCCAGTTCGCCGCATTCTACAGGATCATCCTGCCCCTTGCTGCGCCGGCACTCGTCATTACGGCCTTGTTTTCGTTCATGACGGCCTGGTCGGAATATGTTGTCGCAGCGCAGATTCTTCAGGATAGCTCGCTCTGGACACTGCCGCTTGGATTGAAATCTTTTGAAGCAAGCATGAGCACCGAATGGGGATTGTATGGTGCAGCCTCCTTGATGGTCATGATTCCGGTAGTGATCTTATTCCTCACATTGAGCAGATGGCTTGTATCAGGACTGACACTCGGCAGCGTCAAAGGATAAACACGCCTGGAATGAAAACGCAAATACTCCGTTACTTTGCCATTGTCATTTTGCTCCTCACGCTTTTATTGGATTGTTCTATGAAGGATCCGTCAAAAATATCGCTCGAAGGGACTTGGTTGTTCAAAGTCGATTCATCAGACCTCGGCACTAATAAAAAATGGTTTGGGGTGGAGACAGATCGCTCCTCGTGGCAGAGAGTCGACGTGCCGGATTACTGGGATCGATACAACCTTTCGGGATACGATGGAATTGGGTGGTTTGCGAAGTCCTTTGAGGTGAAGGATAGTGTCCGAGAGCCGGTCATCTTCTTTGCGGGGGTCGATGACGACGCCGAGGTGTGGCTGAACGGAATCTCCGTTGGCTCACACGAAGGATACAGTGAGGCGTTTTTCCTGGATATTGCAAAAGCTCTTCGACCGGGGAAGAACGAACTGGTCGTCAAAGTCAGAGACTTGGCTGGTCCCGGCGGCATCTACAAACCCGTCACCGTCCTACCCAGGTCAAAGGTTGAAGACTTATTCAGGAGCAAATATGCAAGCCTCAACTCCAGACAGAGCGAAGATTGGGTTCGCAATGCTGTCATTTACGAGGTGTTCTTGCGGTCGTTCTCGAAAGAAGGAACTTTCAAGGCTCTTGAGAGACGAATACCCGAGCTCAAAAGTCTTGGTGTTACTGTTCTCTGGCTCATGCCGATTCATCCTATTGGTGAGCTGAATCGAAAAGGCACATTGGGCAGTCCGTATTCGATTGAAGATTTCTACGGGATAAATTCGGACCTCGGAACCCTGGAAGATCTTCGATCGCTTGTCACAACTGTTCATGATCACGGGCTGAGAATCATCATCGATTTGGTTGCGAATCACACTTCATGGGATAGCAAGCTGATCCAGGAACACCCGGAGTGGTTCAGAAAAAACGAAGAAGGGAATATCGTCTCGCCAAACGTTGACTGGTTTGACGTTGCTCATCTCGATTACAACAATCACGAGTTACGTAAATACATGATCGAGATGATGAAATACTGGGTCCGGGACGTGGGGATAGACGGTTATCGCTGCGATGTCGCGGAAATGGTTCCGACGGATTTCTGGCAAATTGCGCGCGGTGAGCTAGACAAAATCAAGCCCGTGATGATGCTCGCCGAAGGGACATATCCGGAATTCCACGTCAAGGCGTTTGACTTGACGTACTCATGGAGTTTCTACGATGCCTTGAGCAAGGTCTTAAGGGGTTCAACGCCAGTCTCAGTGTTTGACGATGTTTTAAAGAACGAAGGCTACCAGTATCCGCGGGGCTCATTGAAAATGCGGTTCAACATGAATCACGACAAGAATTTCTATGATGCTCCCGCCATTGAGAAGTATGGCATAGCGGGAGCAAAGGTCACTGTAGTTCTTTCATTCACGTTTCCCGGTGTTCCCATGTTCTACAATGGGGATGAGATCGGAAACGACAGGCGCCTCGACCACCAGGAAAAGGTACTCATTGCATGGAAAGACAACAAAGATTTTCGGAAATTATACGCCGGTCTGGCTTTGCTGCGACAGACGCATCCGGCGTTGCGGGAGGGAAAACATGTTCCTCTGAAGAATTCGGAGGGAAACAGAGTTTATTCTTTTGCCAGAAAACTCGAATCGGAAGACGTCGTCGTGGTTCTCAACCTGTCCAACTTGCGAAAAGTCGTGGAAATCGACGTTGGGGGGCTGGAACTCGAGCAAAGTCTGGAGTATTTTACGTCAGGAAAACCGACGTTGGCGAATGGGAAACTCAAGCTTACTCTTAAACCGTTCGACTACCGGGTGTTCGTGAAGCAATAATTGTTCATTTTGGAGGCACCTATGGCAAGCGTTCGTCTCGAGAATCTGAAAAAAAACTACGAAGGAGGCAAAAGTGTTGTCAATAACGTCAATGTCGATATCGACGATAAGGAGTTTGTCGTTTTCGTCGGTCCGTCAGGATGCGGGAAATCGACAACCCTCAGGATGATTGCAGGGCTCGAAGATGTTACCGAGGGAAACGTTTTCATCGACGGCCGGCTTGTGAACGAGCTTCCTCCCAAAGATCGCGACATCGCCATGGTGTTCCAGAACTACGCCCTGTACCCCCACATGACCGTCTTTGACAACATTGCGTTTGGGCTCAAGCTGAGAGGATTCCCTAAGCCTGAGGTTATGAAAAGGGTCCATGAGGCAGCATCGATCCTTGGTATTGAGGAGTTGCTTGACCGAAAACCAAAAGCCCTTTCAGGAGGGCAGCGTCAAAGAGCGGCTATTGGCAGGGCTATCGTCCGGAAGCCAAAGGTTTTTCTTTTTGACGAGCCGCTCAGCAACCTCGATGCCAAGCTTCGCGTTCAAATGCGCACCGAAATCTCACGGCTGCATCAAAGGCTTGAAACGACGATGATCTATGTAACACATGATCAGACAGAAGCGATGACCATGGGAGACAAGATCGTGGTGATGAAAGACGGTTACGTTCAGCAGATTGCCGAGCCGCTTGAGCTGTACAACCATCCCAGGAATAAGTTTGTTGCGGGATTCATCGGCAGCCCTGCGATGAATTTTTTCGAAGGGGCAATAGTCGGAGCGACCGCACTCATCTTCAGGGAGCAACAAGGTGCCTTCAAGTTGTCCATCCCCCGTGAAAAGAGTAGAAAGCTCCGAGGGTATGCTGGCAAGACGGTGGTGCTCGGGCTGCGTCCAGAGCACATTTACCGAGGCTCTTTGAAAGGCCTGAAGGGAGCGAAGGTGTCCGTTGACGTCCAGGTGGTTGAACCGATGGGTAACGAAATCTACGTCTATTTTTCCTTTGGGAAAAACGGGAAACAACACACTGCACGATTTGACGCGACCACCATGCCATCCGCCGGAAAACGGCTTGAAGTATTGTTTGACACCTCAAAAGCACATTTCTTCGATCAAGAGACGGAAATGGTGATTTAGACGGCTGCGGTGTGTCGATTTGTCGCCACGCGGGAAAGTACCGTGACGCGACTCAATTCTGAATCTTGATTCTCACTTTCCGCTTGCGTAGTTTCGAACCGAAGGCCCCGGACTTTCACTGACAGAAGTCCTTTCTTCCATGAATGAGAAGGCACATGGAGAAGAACACTCAGTCATCCATCGAAGCAAGAGAAAAATGACAAACGGACAGCCCACGTTTAAGCGATTGATGTGGGGGTTTGGCGTCACGCTTGTTTATTTTGTCGCAGGCAAATTTGGGCTCAGCCTTGCCTCGGTACATGCGAGTGCATCGGCGGTTTGGCCGCCGACGGGCATAGCGTTTTCGGCTTTTTTGCTGCTCGGCTCGTGGATATGGCCGTGGATATTCGCAGGCGCCTTTTTTGTCAATATAACGACCGCCGGTTCGATCGCAACCTCGCTCGGAATTGCTGCGGGAAACACCCTGGAAGGGATTGTTGGCGCTTATTTGGTGCAGAGGTATGCGAACGGTAGGGATGTCTTTGAACAATCGAAGGACATTTTCAAGTTTGTACTCCTGGCGGGTTTGCTGAGCACAGCCATAAGCGCAACGATAGGCGTTACCAGCATCACACTCGGAGGGTTTGCTCCGTGGGAGGGTTACCGTTTGATTTGGCTGACATGGTGGCTTGGCGACGTTGTAGGAAATGTCGTTGTGGCTCCTCTCGTGGTGCTGTGGGCGCGACAGAGACGCATTCGATGGAACATCGATCAAGCTGTTGAATTCGTGTTCCTCGCCGGTTTTCTGATTGCGATGAGCGAATTGGCTTTTGGCGTTTGGCAGTTGACGCCAAAACGGTACCCGTTGGCGTTTCTTTGCGTTCCTCCCCTGGTTTGGACGGCGTTCAGGTTTGGCCCACGGGAAACAGCCGCCGCGACCGCCTTGCTGGCCGCGCTCGCCATTCGAGGAACTCTGCAAGGGATGGGCCCCTTTGGGCAGGGATCCTTGCATGAATCACTTCTCATCCTTCAGGCTTTCATGGGGGTCAATGCCATCATGGCGCTGACACTGGCTTCTGTAGTCGCTGAGAGGAGGCGCGCTGAAAAAGAACTGGTCCAGGCGCGCGATGATCTCGAGAAGCGCGTAGAAGAGCGGACGGTTCAGCTCGTGCTCACGAACAAGGAGCTCCAGAGTGAGGTCAGCGAGCGGAGAAGAGCAGTGGACGCGAGCAAGGAATCTGAAGAAAAATTCCGCAACCTTCTGGAATTAGCCCCCGACGCCCTGATTATGGTGAATGCTGAAGGAATGATTCAGCTTGTGAATTCTCAAGCCGTGAAGATGTTCGGATATTCCAAAGAGGAACTTGTGGGAAAGCCGGTCGACGAGCTTCTTCCCGCACGTTTCCGGGTAAAGCATCAAAATCACAGGCAGTCGTATTTTCTTGAGCCCCGCGTGCGGCCAATGGGCTCCGCCCTTGACCTTTTTGCACTTCGGCATGACGGTTCGGAGTTCCCCGTCGAAATCAGTCTCAGCCCCCTGAATACTGGCGATGGTGTGATTGTCACGGCTGCTCTTCGCGATATCACGGATCGGAGGAAATCCGAAGAGATGATACGTATGCTTGCTCACACGATGACGAACATGAACGAGTGCGTGACCATCACCGACCTGGAGAATCATATAAAGTTTGTCAATGAAGCATTCCTCAGAACCTACGGCGATGAGAAAGACGAGATCCTTCCACAGTCCGTGGACATTCTTCGGTCTCCGCACAACCGAGAGGGACTGACAGAGGAGATTGTTGAGGAGACACTCAAGCATGGATGGACTGGAGAAATCCTCAACGTGCGAAGAAACGGTGAGGAATTTCCCATCCGATTGAGCACCTCTGTCATCCATGATGAAAGCGGCAATCCCATTCTGCTTTTGGGCGTGTCCTACGACATCACCGAAGAAAAGAAGCT
>JACQPT010000123.1 GCA_016207415.1 Ignavibacteriales bacterium | reverse complement strand
TTCGCTGACGGTGCCCACATCCTTATCCACTTTCATGGCAACCGAGGGCCAATACGTAGCTGCGCGTATCGCCTCCATAGGTTCAACGCCGAGTTTGTTCACCCAGATGTCTAGCTCATTCCACGTTGATTGGCTGTGGAATTTCATCGGGATTCCACTGTCGGTGCCTATCAAGAGAACGACGCCGGACTCGCGAAGTTGTTGGAATTTCCTGCTGAGCGTGGGGCGACGATTCGGCGTGATCTGGAAGTACGAAAGCCGGTCAGGATGCTTGATGGAATTCTTGATGTCCTGAATGATCGAGTCGGGTAACCCGACTTGCCACGAAGGGTCGTCCAGTTTCTCCGGATTATCCCTTACGTATTCATAGTTAAACAATCCTTCAATCGTCGGAGTCCACCATAAGGGGCCAAGCGCCATTTTCGCAGTTCGTTCGCGGATCATGGCGATGATGTCGGGAGGAAATTCGGGCGCCGTGGCGAGCCCTGTGTGTTCAAAGCAATCGACGCCGGCTTGAAGTCCGCGGCGAATTTCTTCAGGACGGTGCGAGTGTGCAACAACGGGAAGTTTATACTTATGCGCTTCATCGACGGCGGCCTGCACTTCTTCCATCGTCATCTGGTCCTGGTCGATGAGTTTGATGACGTTGACGCCGGCATCGGCAAGTCGTTTTACTTTCGCACGCGCATCGGAAGGGCCTTTCACGCCCCAACGAAAAAGCTCTGTGCCGGGATATGGATCGTGCTGGATAAAAGGACCCGAGACATAGAGCGTTGGCCCCGGAATCTTTCCCGAGTTGATTGCGTTTCGCACGTTAATGCTGGCCTCAAGGGGCGCGCCCAGATCACGAGCAGCTGTCACGCCTGCCAGCAGGAGTTGCTTTGCCGAAGCTGGCATGATGACGGATTCAAAAACCAACGGGTATTTCCTGTCCCAATGCGTATAATCGCTGTGGCCATTAATCATCGTGTGGACGTGCATGTCCCACAAACCCGGTAAAACGCTCATGCCTTCTGTTGAAATGATTTCGGCGCCGGGCGCAACGGAGAGTTTTCCCACCTGACCGACAGCTTTGATCCTTTCTCCTTCGATAATAATGACGCTATTCTTAAGCGGTTTGCCCCCGAATCCGTCAATCAGGGTTCCCCCAACGAGGGCTTTGGTCGCAGGTATTTGTGAAAAAAGGCAGGGCGGGATGAAAAAAAGGAGGGTGAGGAATTTGCGCATAGGAATTGGCTCCCTTGACTTGTCTTCTTGATTGAAAAGTCTGCGGAATCTACGCACATTCCCACGCGGAGTCAAGGAGTGCGATCCACGGGCCAAGTGTGAACTTTCGCGGAATGCGTCAAGTCGCGTAAGAACGTTTCTGCAATTGTCGGGCAGTCTTTCTATATTCAATAGCGGATGAACTCGATATCTCGATCATAATAGGAGGAACGCTATGGAGAAGATCAAGGAATTGTTCGTTGTCGTGGAGAATCGTGCTGGTGCCTTGGGGGAGCTGCTTGGACACCTCGGCAGAGAAAAAGTCAATATCGAAGCCATAGGTCTTTTCGGGGATACAGCAAAACTTTCCGTCTCGGATTTTGAGCGTGCAAGAAAAGTCCTCCTCACAAACAACTACCAGGTCGAAACCCGGGACGTGCTAAGAATCGACCTGAATAACAAGCCCGGTTCCTTCGCCTTTATCGCGTCGCGTCTCGGAAGCGCAGGTCTGAATATTGACTATTGTTATGCCACCGTGGGAAAAGGCCAGAAGAATGCGAGCGTCATTATCGATGTTGGCGATCTCGACAAAGCAATGTCGGTTCTGGAAGGGGCGGAACGATAGATTCGCTTGCGACTTTCAAAGCGAGTTACTACATTGAGTAAGAGAAATCATGAAAAGAACATTGACGCTGATTTTTCTCCTCGCCATCACGCGATCGTTTGCAGAATTACCCCCGGTTTGCCCTGAGCCTGTTTCTGTTAAAGCTCCGCCGAACAGAACAACAAGACAGTCTAGTCTTCCATCTCGCAGCAGCATCGCTCCGATCGCCGCATTCAGCCGATATGGGCTTGATGGACAATTCCGAAACGGGTTGACGCTCGGGTTGGAGTATGCGCCTCAACGCATGGTGAATCCACATCTTGAATTCAGTGCCGGTGTTGTTCTCGGAGCGACAGGGAATTCGCCAACCTATGTCGTCAGCAACGGTTTTCCTGTTCTCCGGAGTAACAACGCGTTCACCTTCGGTAACAGATATTACGCAGTCCCTCGGTTCGGACTGGGAGTGGCGTTCCTCGGTATCGGGGCCGTGTACTATCTCGCAGACGGCGACGTTCGCCCATACGTGGGCATCGGGGCGAACGCCTACACGTGGAGAAACTTTGCCGGGACGGTGACGCCGGATGTGAAGGGCGGGCTCGACGTGAACATCGCGTCCGGTTTTTCAGGATTTGCGGAGATGAGACATTCGGTGGGCATGCCGAATTTCTTCACATCGCAGTACTCGTCATTCAACGGGCTCACATCGTTTGCGTTTGGCTTCGCGTTTGCCCCACGTTTCTAGGCTCCTCCCACATGAATGACGTCATCGCCGAACTTCTCGCGGATTTTGTCTACAGCGACGAGCGCAGGTTCACGCCGACCTTCAGTAAAGAGCGGTAAATCCTCTTCTTCCTTCTCAAGGAGGTTCGATAGCTTCACGCCGAGCAGTCGCAGAGCCATTTTTCGAGTATAGTTTTTCCGAAGAAGCTCCCTCGCCTTCCTGAAGACCACTGCATCATCATTTGTCGGCGGAACAGACTCCGCTCGTGTGAATGTCCTGAAGTCCGAATACCGAATCTTCAGTGTGATCGTTCGTGCTTTCCAGCGGTGCGATCGGGCCGAGGAACAAACGCTTTCCACCAGCGAAAACAACTGCTTTTCAAGCTCGGGAATCGTCGCGATGTCGTGGCCGAACGTTTCTTCGTTACTGATGCTCTTCCTGCCGTATTCCGGAGATAAGGTGTCCCTTCCGCGGCCATTTGCAGCATTGTGAATCCAGATGCCGTGTTTGCCGAGGATTTTGACGGCTTGGTGGATGGAGATTCTCTGGATATCCGAAACGACCGCAAATCCTTTCTTGCGGAGAAACTCTGACGTCTTTTTGCCTATCCCGGGAATGACGTCGATGGGATGGGGAGCGAGGAACTCCGCTTCACTTCCGTGAGGGACATGAATGACGCCGTTTGGTTTCACGGTTCCAGCGGCGATTTTCGACACGACCTTGTTTGCGGCAAGAGCAATCGTGCACGGGAGTGCGAATTCCTGCCACACCAGCTTGTGCAGTTTCTTCATCAGGCCGGGCAAATCGTTTCCGTAGAGGCTCTCACACCCGGTAAAGTCCATGTACATTTCATCGATGGAAGCGCGTTCGACAACGGGAGAAAATTCCTGCATCCGTTTGTAGATCCTGTTGGAGTAATCGGAGTATTCCGAGTAATGGCCATGCACGAGAACTAACTGAGGACAAAGTTTCAGCGCCCGGGCGGCGGGCATCGCCGAACGAACGCCGAATGATCGTGCTTCATACGATGCCGAAGCAACAACGCCGCGTCCCGTCGCTGAACCTCCGACGACAACGGGCTTGCCGATGAGCGATGGATCCTTGATTCGCTCGACGGAAACGTAAAAACAGTCAAGGTCAAGATGGGCAATGTATCTCTTCGTTGCGACAGGCTCCATCGTACAAGCTTAGACTATGAGATGGAGTCCGTCAAAATGTTCGATCGCGACAACTTCATAAAAAGAACCATGAACGTTTGGAGATTTATTTCGACCCGTTTGAAGCTGGTCGGAGGTACTTCGCAAACCACTTTGTCACCGAGACTGTTGATTTGATCCTGTTCGGCGTCTTTCTCCATCCATGCCCTTCATCGGGGAACAGGACGTATTCCACAGGGATATTTCGCTTTTTCAAATTTGTGACCACCTGAACTGCCTCGACGACCGGAACATTTGTATCGTTTGCACCGTGAAGAACGATCGTCGGCGCCATCACTTTGTCGACTTTGTTGATCGGGGAGAGGCTCTTGAGCATCTCCACTTGCGTCTTTGGGTCTCCGTACTCAACAGTTGAGATGGCCGCCATCCAGGCCTCGGTGTTTGCAAAGAATGTTTCAAAGTTCACGACACCAAAAAGATTTGCGCCGGCGGCAAAAAGGTCCGGGTATTCGGTCAGACCTGCCATGACCATGTAGCCACCGTAGGAGCCGCCCATGATACCGATGCGTTTCGTGTCGGCAACGCCGCTCTGGACAACATATTCCACACAGGATTTAATGTCCTTGATACCGTTGGCGCGAAGTGGCCCGTTGTCAAGATTGACGAAGTTTTTTCCGAATCCTGCAGACCCTCGCACATTGGGAGCGAATACGGCGATTCCCTGTGAAAGGAGGGCCTGATAATCGCTCCTGAAACCTGGCCGCTCCTGGCCTTCGGGTCCACCGTGAAAACTCAGCACAACTGGCCCCGGCTTCACAAACGAGGCCGGAACATACAGCCAGCCGCTGAGCGAAAGACTGTCATGGGCCAAGAAACGAACAAGCTCGGGCTGAATCAATTTCGAAAGGTCGATCCCCGGATGCGGGCTCTTCGTGACCTGCCAAATCTTCGACGATTTGATGTCAAATACCCAGACGTCGGCAGGGGATGTCGAGCCGGACAAAACCATGACGAGCAACTTCCCATCGTTTGAGAATCTCACGCCGCCAACAATCTCTAATGGGAGTTTGGGTCCCGGACGTATTTTTTCTTTTGTCAAATCGAAGAAAGACAATTCGCCTCGACCTGCAACATTCCAGAGGAGAACCGCACTCGTGCCCTGGTCATTGATTTCAATCCCATCGAGTTCCGCATCGGGTCGTTCAGCGACAATCTGGATTTCTTGCGGTGTCCCACCCTTGATATTGATTTTTCCGAACGCCCTGAGATCACGATCCTTGTTTGTGGCAACATAGACCACGTCGGCGTCTTTGCCGAACGATCCTGCAAAACTTCCAGGTCCTTCGTGGGGGGTAAGAAGTTTTTCGTTTCCATTCGATAGGTCGACAAGATAGAGATTGTTGTTGCCCCTGTTCACCGTTCGCGTTAGGATCGCAAAATTGTTATCCTTGCTCACGTCCACAAATTGTCCCGTCCCCTGATTCTGAACGACGAGTCTTAAACTTCCACCCGGGACGAGAGCGAGGTAAGCGTCCATGGACGAGCTGGTTCTTCTGTTCGAGGCGAGCGTCAAAAAGCGGCCGTCGTGCGCCCAGTCTCCAAGCCAATTATTGTCCTTCCCACCATCGGTGACTCGGTGCATGTCCGTCCCGTCCGGCCGGATAATGTACACCTGCTGGTTCATTCCCCCGCCCGGTGCAAGGGAAAATGACAGCCAATTGCCGTCGGGAGACCATCTGACTGCTCCCACAGGATCGTCGAGGCTTGTGACGAGATTCGGCCAACCGCCTGTTGTCGGAACAGTCCAAATCTGCGGGATGCCTGTAACGTTCCAGACAAAAGCTACCGTTTTGCCATCCGGAGAAAATGTTGGAGAAGTGCATGCCCCAATTTTTGCCATCATGGTAACTGTGGTTTCAAGGTCTTTTGGCTGAGAGGAGGACAGGGATGCTGAAACAAGAATTGCGAGGAGAGTGCAAGGCGTTCTCATGAATTTTTCCGGCTGGAAGTGGGTGGTCTGGAAAACGGAATTTTGCTACATTACAAACGTTGCAATGTAACCATCTTGGGCAATTCTATCAAGTTCAAGCGAACAAGGAGCGCAAACACATGGCGATAGCGTCGATAGAGATTCCTTTGAAAACACCAATGGCCGCTTTTGCCCTGAAAGATCCGTACGGAAAGGTATACAAAGGCGATTCCCTAGCTGGAGCGAACGGCATTCTCGTTGTTTTTACCTGCAATCACTGTCCGTACGCGAAAGCTGTTTGGCCGAGGCTCGTCCGGCTTGCAGAGTACGCAATGGGGAACGGCGTCAACGTTGTCGGAATCAATCCTAATATCCATCCTCATTATCCGGAAGACGCGCCCGAGGTGATGAAAGAAAAAATCAAAGAGTGGAAGATCAACTTTCCCTATCTTATCGATGACACGCAAAAGATCGCTGCGGAATTCAAGGCACAATGCACGCCCGATATTTTTCTCTTTAACAAAGACAGGGAACTTGTCTATCACGGTCGGATCGACGACAATTGGCAGGAGGAAACAAGAGTCACGCGTGAGGAGCTGAAAGACGCGATTACGAAGCTCGCGAAGAATCAGCCTATTCAGGGAGCCCAATACCCGTCGCTCGGATGTTCCATTAAGTGGCGAGTGAATCCGTATAATTGACTCACGATCAATCAAACACCCGATCGCGCGTCCGTTAATCAAAGCACCTTGCAATCTAAATCGGAATCGATGACCAAGATTCACTTCCTCAGTTTGTGTATGCTACTCGCCATGCTCATGTCCTGCATGAAGGATGATCCTCTGTCCGATGATCCTTTGTCCCCAAAACCCGATATGAAAAAAAAGGCGGTGGTCACGATAAGCTCTCCGCTTGCAGGCTCCCTTATCACCGGACCGGTTCTCGTTGTAGCGGCAACAGCTTTGGAGGATTCGATTGTTGCTGTCGACTTCCTGGTTGACAGCCAGTCTATCGGACGCGATACGACTGCTCCCTCTTTTTCTAGGATCTGGCAAGTTGGATTCTGGGCGGACGGTCTCGAACACTATTTGAAAGTGATTGCGAAAGACATCGATGGGGACACGGCGCATTCACAACCCGTCGTCGTAACAGTTTCAGCTGAAGCGCAGGCTGTGGGTTTAATGCATCCCATTCCGAATCAGATTATTCAGGGGCCCTTTTCCATTGATTTGCTCATTCCGGAAGACATCGTACTTGTTTCTGCAGAATTCCTGCTTGACGGTCTTACGCTCGCACGGGACACAACTGCCCCCTTCGAACAACTATGGAATCCTGCGTTTTGGGCCGATGGCGGAAGTCATACCATTGCAGCCAATGTGGAAGACAGCTCGGGAAGAAAGGGAAAGGCGGGGCCGGTGACGGTCACTGTTCCGACAACTGTTTCGGGTTACCCTGTGCCACTTTCTCCCGTAAACCGTCTCGTTATTGACGATCTTCAGCAGATGTTTTTGTGGAGTCTTTCGCCAACGGCTGTAACTTATGAGATTGAAATCTCGCCGCTACAAGATTATAACCCGTCGGAACACACATCCATTGTTGTCGACACGACTTACACTACGACGTTGTCGGAACGATCAATCTACTTCTGGAGAATCAGAGCGACAAATTCATTTCAAAGGTATACAGCTTGGCATGAAGCGGAATTCGCATCAACGCCCACCTTTAGAATCATACGAGCTGATGCAGGCCTTGATCAGGCCAGATCGGCTGACGTCACATCCGATGGAGGATATGTTTTGACCGGGACGTCTGAGTACGACGGGCTGAGGGTCATCAAGACCGATCGGTTTGGTGTAGAGCAATGGGTAAGGAATTTCGGAGTGCCGTACGACGTTGGATTCAGCATACGACAGTCGTCAGATGGGGGCTTCATTCTCGGAGGCCGCATGGAATCATCGACCGAAGGGCGATTTGTTCTTCTCAAGCTTACATTCCAGGGAAATCAATCATGGCTCAAGAGATTTGGGCGCCAATGGGATGAGGGAGCGCTCTCTGTGGTTGAGACTCCTGACGGAGGTTTTGCAGCTACAGGCTACATTGTAGATCAAGGATTTCACCAACGGGCTTGGCTGGTTAAGGCAAACGCGTCGGGTGATTCCATGTGGGCAATGACCTTCAATAAGACTTCCATCACCCAGGGATCGAAGGTTTTGACAACTCAGGGCAATGGACTCGTCTTGTTTGGAGCAGACTTCAAGCTTGCCGGAGATACTATTGCAAGCAGACTTCCGCCCGATCTGTGGGTCCTTCGGACCACAGCCGATGGAGATTCCGTTTGGAGCAAGTCATACGGAAATACGGATGACGATTATCCGGCAGACTTTGTTGTTAGCGGCGCCGGATACGTAATGGCAGGGTTAACGGGTCCGGTCGGTATGGGTATTTATGACATAACATTAACGCGCCTTGATGAAGCCGGAAATGTCCAGTGGACCAAAGTATTCGGAACAGTTGGGAAAAATGATGTTGTCCAGGCGGTCGTCCCAGTATTGGAGGGCGGCTATCTTCTTGCTGGCAGCACAGGGACAAATACGTTTTATTCGAAGCAGGTGTATCTAATCAGAACGGATACCAACGGTGATTCGTTATGGACCAGAGAATTCGGAACGACCGGCGATGATGCAATATATTCAGCTCGACAGGCACTTGATGGCGGATTTGTTCTTGTTGGATCGGTTGACCAAGATATGCAGATCATCAAGACCGACCGTCGCGGGCGGGTTGCCGGAGTTGTGTATTGAGATCAGATTTTCGCGGCATTAATCTGTGACGATGGACGTCCAGGCAAATCTCAATATCTTTTTCCTCTACTGGACCGCTAATTGTTTCAGTGCCTCTGCTTCCAGTCGAAACACCGTCCAGTCGCTCAGCGGAACTGCTCCGAGTTTTTTGTAGAAACCGATAGCAGGTTCGTTCCAGTCCAATACGGACCATTCAAGCCTGCCGCAATCCCGCTCCTTGCCGATTTTTGCCAAACGAGCCAGTAACGCCTTCCCTATGCCTTTTCCGCGCAACTCCGGCAACACGAACAAGTCCTCCAAATAGATTCCAGGCCTTGCAAGGAAGGTGGAGTAATTGTGAAAGAACAACGCAAAACCGGCCGGCTCGGCGTTGAATCGGGCGATCAATACCTCTGCATACCGTGTTTTTCCAAAGAGAGTCTCTTTGAGGACTTCCTTTGTGGCGACGACATGGTCGGCCAATTGCTCATACTCGGCAAGTCCTTTGATAAAGAAGAGAATGAGTGGAATGTCTTCTTCTGTGGCGTGTTGAATCGTGAGCATGGTTTTTTCCTGAATGAGAGGACGGAGAGTAACAAAGGTTTCATGTGCGCATTCCTGCTTTCGGCTTGTTCTTCGACTTCTGAGATGCTGAATGGCGAGAGCGGATCGCCCTTCGAGGATGCACGTACGCAACCCCCAGCCAGTGAATTGCTTCCTCCATCGCACTTCGTGATACCAACGGCACGTCCACCCAGGCCGCAAAGTTTGCGCGAAGTGAGCGAACATGTTTGTGTTTCAAAGCTTTGTCGACATCTTCGGGCCTTAACCTGACCCACACTGAGGGCGGCTCGCCAGGCCGGTTTGCCCAGTCGGGGGGTTTCTTCTTGAAAAGCTTTCGATTGACGTAGCACCCGATCATATTGCGCCCGCGATAAAAAGAAAGTGTCCCCATCATCGGACGCGCCACAACGCCAGGCCATGTCAACACCTCAGCGCGTAACGTTTCGCCGAGCTCATCGTTCAAAGGACGAGTTGTCCAATCGACTCGAGAGCTGGCCATAGATTCTCCGACTACACGAAGTTAATCCGGATAGGTAAACTGAAGGTCGACGTGAACATCGGGATGGACACTAAGGGCGACGGGGCACGTTCGGCAGATGTGTTCGAATTTTGGCCTGTAGTCCCGGGGCACGCCTGACGAAACGTCAAGGCGAATCACGACTTTTGCAATGCGGCGTGGAGGTTCAGGTGTCATATGCTTTTCAGCGTAGATTTTCGTTCCGTCTAAGCTCACGTTATC
>JACQPT010000121.1 GCA_016207415.1 Ignavibacteriales bacterium | reverse complement strand
GGGTCGTAATTCGGGTTTGTCGGCACCCAGCTTGATGTTCTTGTTCGATCGTCCATAAAGCGAACCTCTCTCCTGAAGTACTTTATTGAATATACGAAACGTCGGGACGGAGAGCAAAATTCCTCATCTCTTCCTCGCGAAAAGAGTTTTGAGTCTTTGCAGTTCGCTTGTCTCGATGACGCCGAGCGCAAAGAGCGAGGCGACGTAGGCGGCTGCAATCATGATTTTTGCAAGTATTCCCGCCAGGCTCGCGGCATCGAGGGAAAGTGCACGGGAAAAAGCGTACAGCCCAACCGCCAGAAGAGTTACTTTCAGAATTTTGACCCATTCAAAATCGATTCTGTAAAACCTTTGTGAAACAAGAAACATCCCTCCTGCCATGGCGACGTAAGCCCAGAGAGTCGCCTGCGCCGCACCCATCAGGCCCAGGACGGGGATAAGAGAAAAATTCAAGACGACTTTGAGGATGGCGCCAAAACCTGAGTTCAATGGAACATATTGAGTCTTCTTTTCCAGGTAGACACCGGGGACAAATACCGTGTACATCCCGGTGAACACATAGGCAAACAACACCCAGGGAATGATCGCCAACCCGGGCCAGTAATCGGGATGGAGAAGATATCTTCCGCCGATCTGAAGTCTCACCAAATCTTCCACAAATAAGGAAACAAAGAGAAAAACGCTCATAAGCACTGCGGAAAAATACGTCAGAATCTTCGCAAACATGGGTTTTGCGTCGGGATCGTTCGCGTGGTTAAGAAAAAATGGCCGCCATGCATAATCAAACATCCCGACCACAAGCATCATGAAAATCCCCAGCCTGTAGTTTGCCTGATAGATACCGAGCGTTGCGTCATCGGTCAATGATTTGAGGATTGGCCGGTCCACAACCTGAAGAGCAACTCCTGCGAGTCCGGCCGGCATGAGCGGCAGAGCGAAACGAAGAATTTCGGCATACCTTGCCGACGAAAAGCGGAGCGTGATATTCGGCCGGACCATCCAGACAGAAAGCACACACGTTGTCACTGAAGCAACGAGGTTTGCCAGGAAGACTCCTTCGACCTTCATGTGGAAACTCACCAGGAAAACAACATTCAATACCAGTGTCAGGACGATGTTGGACAGCTTCAGCGCCGCAAACGTCTTGGCACGGTGAACCATGCGGAAGGAAGCAAACGGGATAAGAGCTACGGTATCAAAAAAAACGATCCACGCCGCGTACCCAATGATCCCTGCCTGATCTTTTCCCACGTCAATCAACAAAGATATCGCGGGGGCAAACACGTAGATGAGCGAAGAAAAAACGACAGAGCTTACGACGAGCGAAAAGAACGGTGCGCTGAAGACTTCTCTTTGCTCCGCGCTTTGTGCGGTGGAAAAAAATCGCATGTACGCCTGTTCCATTCCATACCCATAAACCACAACGACAAAAGCGATGTACGCGTAGACATTTGCGATGATTCCGAATTCGCCAGGAACAAGGAGATTCGTGTAAAACGGCACAAGCAGGAAATTGAGCAACCTACCAAGGACAGTGCTTAGGCCGTAGATGGCCGTCTCTTTTCCCAAACTGAGGATTCTAGCAAACATCGGATGAGAGGGGCAGGAAAAGGGAGGGAAAAACGGGAGACGCGGCGCAGGTCACTTCATTTCCGCATTGCCCGGGAGATGAGTCGATTCGTCGACGAGCATGATGGGGATATCATCTTTGACCGCGTACATCCTGCCGCAGCTCTTGCACACGAGAACGCTTTGTTCGACCCGATAGTCGAGGTCACCCTTGCATTGAGGGCAGCAGAGGATTTCAAGCAGTTCTTTTTTCAGCATATGACTCCTTCGTTTTTTGAAAAGCCTCTTCGAGCGCGCTGAGAAACACCGACGGCGCCCGCGTCGGCCTTCCTGTCTGGGCATTCACAAAACTGTGCACCGTATATCCCTCAACCAGGAGTTCTTCCTCGCCTTCCCGATGCACTTTGTACTCAATCCTCACCCTCGCCACAGGCATTTCTGCCACAATCGTCTCCACATGGATCAGATCGTCGTATCGAGCGGACTGTCGGAACTTTGCAAAAGCTTCTATGACGGGCAAGTATATGCCTTGTTTTTCGACCTCGGGATACGGCAACCCAATCGCCCGCATGAAGTCCGACCTTCCTTGCTCGAAAT
>JACQPT010000126.1 GCA_016207415.1 Ignavibacteriales bacterium | reverse complement strand
TCGGCGTCATTGGAACGCTGGGCACAATACACAGCAACGCCTACGTGAACGCCATTCGTCAACTCGATGCCGGAATTCAGACATTCGGTCAAGCGTGTCCGCTGTTCGTCCCTTTGGCAGAAGAAGGTTGGACCAGCCACAAAGCAACGGAGCTCATCGCAAAAGAATATTTGTTTCCCCTGACGCTGGAAAAAATCGATTCGCTCGTGCTCGGATGCACTCATTACCCGCTTTTAAAAGACGTCATCTCGAAAGTTTTCCACGATACTGTGGCACTCATCGATTCCGGCGAAGCAACGGCGCTGTCCGTCAAGAGACTGCTCGAAGAATCCGGCATTCGTAATGCGAGCGCGATGAAGCCCCGATTGCAGTTTCTTGTGAGTGATGTGCCGCACCGGTTCACTGAAGTTGGCGAACGATTTTTAGGCCAGAAATTAGGAAGAGTGCAGCGAGTCGCCGGTTTTTCAGGTTGAAGCTTGCGAGGATTTCCATTAGATTTGTGCTCGAAGCGGTATTCCCGCCAGGAGATTTGAGAGAAGGAGGCAGAAAGGTTCAGATGAATTGTGCGAAATTATATCTTTATGCTTTCTTCCCTTTTATTTCTGCTCCAAGCCTGTGCACCTTCCCGCCCCTCCGTCCGCGTGACTTACGAGCCATCCAAACTCCAGGGCAAAGCCCGACTCATGGGACGCCTTGTGGATGCGAAAACAAATGAGCCGGTGTGGGCCGCAGTAGTCTCCATCGAGGGAACAAATCTTGTCAGCGGAGCCGATTATAACGGCCAATATTATTTTGACAACATTCCGCTGGGAAAAAGCACGGTGAAAGTGAAGTCCATCAGCACCGGGGCATTCGTGTTGCAGGAAATCAACGTGAAGCCAAATCAGATCGTCGTTGTAGATTTCACCCTGGCCGCGCGCGACACGACGTTGAACCCTTAGCCTTTTGTGTAGCGTGTACTTTATCCATCGCTCGGAGGGGCTTCTCCCAGCTTTGTGCTATCAGCAATTGCACTCGCCACGGAAAAATCCTTTTTTCGCCCTCAAACCGCCACCTGGAGGTTCTCGATGAACTGGCACTCTCTTTCTCTTCCACTCATCGTCATCGGCGTTCTCATCTATCACTTGTCACAAAAAAGCGTTCCAAGGGATGCTCACCCACTTGTTGTTTTTGCTGTCGCTTATGCCTTCGCTGCAGGACTTTGCCTCGCGATAATACTTGCGACGGGCGAATTCAAGAAGGGCGCCCATCTGTTGCGCAGCCAGAATTGGTTTGTAGTCGTGCTCATTGCCGTCTCTGCATTGGCGGTAGAATTCGGATACCTGTATGCCTACAGAACAGGATGGCGCGTCAGCACTACCTCGATTACCACGAGCGCGTTTATCACTACCTCGCTGGCCTTGATCGGAGTGTTTTGGTTCAAAGAACACCTGACGACTCTCAATGTTGTCGGCATTGCGCTCTGTCTTGTGGGTGTAATGTGTGTAACCGCAAAATAACATGTGATTTGCCGACGAAGCGGCTTTTTTTCCTTTTCAATGACAAAAGATTTCTAGATACCATTCTCCCTGTTTTACCCGCAATCACGGAATTTCTTATATTACGACATGAGGAGACGCCGTCCACACATTGAAAAGGAAAACATGATGCCAGGTGAGAGCCGAGGGAACGACGTCAACGAAGATTTTCTCAAAAACGGTGCGGGCGAGATCACGGAAAAGGACCTTGCTGAAGTGCAGAGTAAATCGGAAGAAATCCGTTCGAAGTTTGAGCATGGCGGGCCGCTACAGAGATTCATCGAAGACGGGAGATTATTCCTGTCTCTTATCCGCGACTACACCAAAGGCCAGTACAGAAAAATCCCGTGGTGGGCCATTGCCGCCGTTGCGTTCACGCTTCTCTACGTGTTCAACCCTTTCGACATTGTGCCGGATGTCCTGCCCGTTATCGGCTACGTGGACGATTCCGCCGTGTTTGTGCTGTGCCTTGCGCTCGTCGAACAACAGCTTCGGGAATACAAGGAATGGAAGACAACCTTATCCTGACGGATTCTTTTCTCACACCGTAGGTACCTCACCCCCATCCAACCAAAGGAGGTTCTCATGAAATGGCTTACCGGACTTACGCGATTCGGCGACGCGGGCATGTTGCTTCTTCGCCTGGCAATCGGCAGTATTTTTCTTGTGCACGAACGGCGAAATGGAGCATGTGGGGCATGGAAGCGTCCGACCAAATGCCTTCCTCCATGCTCACGATCATGAAAATCCTTTCCATCGCAGAACCACTTGGCGGCCTGGCAATGATTCTCGGATTTCTCACACCCCTTGCCGCAGTCGGCTTGAGCATTGTGATGCTCGGCGCCATCAATATGAAGATCTTTGCGTGGGGATTGAAGTTCATGGAAATGTAGTCGACAGGTTGGGAATTCGATTTTCTCATTTTTTGCGCCCTGGTGTGCGTGCTGACGAACGGTCCGGGGAAATATTCGGTGGATAAGCGAATGCGGAAGGAAACAGCGGCACCCGCACCATGATTGAATAACTTGTTAAATGTGTAGGGACACGGCATTCTCTTTCCCGACGCACCAGACCAGCTGTCATGAACATCGGCAAAACACTCTACGTTACCAACCGGCGTGACTGGCGCTCGTGGCTAAAGAAGAACCACGCCGCGAAAAAAGATATCTGGCTCGTTTATTACAGAAAGGAAAGCGGCCAGCCCCGCATTCCCTACAACGATGCCGTTGAAGAAGCCCTCTGCTTCGGGTGGATCGACAACATCCTGAAAAAAATCGACACATATAGATTTGCCCAGCGCTTTTCCGCTCGAAAGCCCAAAAGCCAGCTCTCGGCAATGAACCGCGAGCGCGTAAAGAGGTTGATCAAAGCAAAGAAGATGACGCCTGCCGGATTGGAAGCAATAAAACACGAGTTCCATCCAAAGCATGTTGAGAAAGACAGGAAGTTGGTCATCCCGGGTTCCATTCAAAGGGAGCTCATGAAAGACCCGCAGACATGGGCGAATTTCAAAAAATTTCCGGAGTCTTATAAGCGCATTCGCATATGGTGGATCGCAGCCGCAAAGAAGCGTCCAGAGGTTTATCAACAGCGCCTGCGGTATTTTCTGAAGATGACGGCGCAGAATAAGAGGTTCGGGATGGTGCAATGACTACCGTTTGGAAAACCGCTCAGGAAGAAGAGCTTCACTGTTGGTCTATCAACAGAGAAAAATTACGCCGTTCGGACTATCTCGAGATTAAGAAACTGTACTGGCAACGCTTGCTCTCCAAAATCGGCATTCTCCATGTCCTTGGAACCGACGCTAGAATACTCGAAGTCGGCTGCGGCCCTGCCGGAGTTTTTCTTCTCCTTCCGCGAGAATCAAGGAACGACCAATACTACGTTCTCGACCCTCTCCTTGCCCGGTACAAAGAAATGTTCCCTGATTATTTTGGCCGCTGTGTCGAAGTGGACTCGGCTCTGGAAACGTGGCGGTTTCAGCCAGACCTTCGGTTTGACCTTATCCTTGCCATCAATTGCATTGACCACAGCCTGGACATAGAAAAATTCCTGGCACAAGTGCGAACTCTTCTGTCAGAGAGCGGCCGGGCTATTGTCGCGGTGAATACGCATCAACGCCGTTGGACGGCTCGACTCTGGAAACGGTTTCAGAAAGTCATCGAGCCTCATCACCCGTACCATTTCACG
>JACQPT010000120.1 GCA_016207415.1 Ignavibacteriales bacterium | reverse complement strand
TAGACACTTCGATCGGAATGTCTTCCGGCGGACAATTCGGAAGTTTCGTCGTCTGTATCTTGCATATGTTCACATTGACAAAAAGGAAACCATTATGCCACAAAAAATTCGGATGTATTCAACACAATGGTGCGCGGATTGTCGCACTGCGAAACGATTTTTGCAATCTCGCGATATCTTATTCGAAGAAGTCGATATCGACGTAGACGAGCAATCGGCCCAAAAGGTCATAAACTGGTCCGGCGGACGACGTGTGATACCGACGTTTGAAATATACTGCGACGAATCGATGGCAAAGCCTCTCATTCTACACAATCCGCGTTTGCAAGCCCTCGCCGCAGCCGTGAGGATCCAGCCATGAATCTCGTGGAAATCTTTGTAGAAGAGAACTGTGCCGCCTGTGAGACCGTACTCGAGATTCTCGAGAGCCTCTCAGCCGAATTGCCGATAGTGAAGCGAATCTATCATCGCGGCACGGATAGGAGAGAATTTCAATCCCGAGGTGTAACAATTCTTCCCGCGACCTTCATCAACCACCAATTGGCGTTCTACGGCGAGTTTTCCATACGCGATTTTCATCGGCAATTGTTGAGGTTGCGCCGAAGATCTTAATTCATCATTCATCATCAACAAAGGGAGAGTTACCATGCAAAAACGAAATCTTACAAAAGTCCTTCTCGCTGGCGTTGCCGGCACCGTCGCCATGACGATGTTGACATACGCAGGCCCCATGATGGGGATGCCTGAAATGGACATTCCAAAGATGCTCTCCGGGTTCATGGGAGTACCGGCGATCGCCGGATGGCTCGCGCATTTCATGATCGGGACAATGTTTGCTTTTGTCTATGTTTTCGTTTTCGTCCAGAGGCTTCCAGGCGCACCGTGGCTCAAAGGCGCGATATACGGACTCTTACCATGGTTTCTGGCGCAGATCATGGTTAACCCTGTCATGGGAGCCGGCGTGTTTGCGTTGAATACTCCCGCACCGTTACTGATAGTCGTCGGCAGTCTCATGGGTCACGTGGTGTACGGTGGTGTACTGGGGTTAGTCTACGGCGGCAGCGGCTTGAGGAAGTCAATTCCCGTTCCACAACACAACTAATCATCATTCATACACATACAAGGAGAAGAAATATGAAAACCACAAAACTATTCCTGGTCCTCGCGGTCGCTGCCTTGACGCTCGTCGGTTCTCTTGCAGCTCAAGAGAAAGCGATGAAAGAAGCCACGATCAAAGGCGAGATCATTGACAGCAAATGTTATCTGACAGGTATGATGGGAGGAAAAGGTGAAGATCACAAGGACTGCGCAATCGCATGCATGAAAGGCGGTTTGCCTGTAGCAATTCTCGAAGAGAAAACCGGCAAAGTATATGTCGTCGTGCCGGCGAAAGGTCAGAAAGGAGCCAACGAGGCGCTGGTTCAGTACGCCGCGGAGACCGTTACGCTAAAAGGCATGTTTATCGAGAAGGGCGGAACAAAGCTATTTGCCTACAATAGCGTGGAAAGCGCAAAGTAAGTTGCCCTGTAATCGTTTTGAGCAAACCCTGACTGTGGTCTAGGTTGGCAATGCTCTGAACGAGATCTTCAAGCAGCGTGGGCTTCATTTAATCTCCAGCGACAATTCAAATACCCTGTGTAGGGTTGTGACGGGAGTAGAGTGCCTGCCCCCCCGCTATGGAGAAGGCCGAATCTGAAAAGATTCGGCCTGTTTTTTTATGGCCCCGACTAGAACCTGCAATTTCTTCTCATGACCAGCATGGCGCCGTAGCTGTTCGAGGTTCCACGGCTTGAGCTGGTCTCGACCATACCTCAAGATCAATAATCACTTCAGCAGGATCCTTTGAACTTGTCTTGGCACGCAACTTCTTGTAATACCGTTCTCGTTGTTTGAATTGCCTCGCAAGGAAGGGATATTTCTGTCACGATAGTCAATGATGAGCCTCTGGTCGCCAGTGTCGCGTAGGCTACCAATGTATTGAGCAAGCTTGCATTCAAAGGAGAATGGAAACGCGAGGATCAGGCAGGCGATCCCGCGAACATCTGCCCTTTCACCAAAGAATTGACCGGTGGAGAGGACCACCTGAAAATGGCCCTCTTCGATTTGCTTCATCTTTGATTTTCTCGCTCGTGATGAATCATCTCCGGAATAACAATGATTTGTGCCGATGATTTGGATATTTGCGAACGGGATGGGCTCGCGTGTGGTGGTGTCCATCACGACGCCACGAACAACGGTGCCTTGCGACTGGCTCTCAATGGGAAGAACAAGCTGCAGGC
>JACQPT010000129.1 GCA_016207415.1 Ignavibacteriales bacterium | reverse complement strand
TAATCGGCGTTTTTGCCGGCGTGGCGCTTGGATCTTCTCAATCGACGAGTCGCAGCCTCATGTCACACATTACTCCGCTGGAGAAGAAAACCGAGTTTTTCGGGTTTTATTCTTTTTTTGGAAAAGCGTCTGCCATTGTGGGCCCATTTGTGTTCGGACTTATTTCTTCCTTTGTCGACCAGAGAACGGCGATCCTCTCCGTTGGCTTCTTCCTCCTTGCGGGGTTGTTGCTTGTGCAGCGCGTCGAAATATCGGCGCGGCACGATTGACCCCGCTTTGCAAAACTCTTAGCAATAACGGTTCTCATTTTTGAAAATCTCTCGTAAATCCGCACATTCTGAGAGAACAAGAAATCAAATTCTTTTTCTAAAATGCTTGACAAACACTTCAAGTTTCTCTAGATTGACCGGCAGTGATAAGGGAAGAACCGAGTGATGGGTGCTCCATAGCTCGAATTCTGAACCAACCGGTATCCTCGCTTACGGCTTCTCTCGAAAACCTGCTGCGCCAGAATTAGGCGAGCATTGGTTCATCTTGGGCTTCTCTCTCCATCACGGCTCGCTTCAGGAGTTGTTGATTTGTCGCATCCCCGGAGTGTACGTTCTCACTCTGCACGTTGACTGTCATGACTCTCCATATTCTCCGTATCGCCGCTTTGTTCCATTCGTTGCATCTTGCCACGACTGCGTTTCTCCATTTTGTGAGGAGATATCAACTATGAAGTTTGGTACAATCTGCCTCTTACTCCTTTCCATACTCGTCTTTTCTAATCTCTTCGCCAACGGCACCACGGGAAAAATCGCCGGCACTGTCTCCGACGCAAGAACCGGTGAAAAACTCATTGGAGTGAATGTCACGATCGACGGTTTACCTCTGGGTACGTCCACAAACGTCGAGGGATATTACGTTATTCTCAACGTTCCGCCGGGAGTGTACAACGTCAAGGCATCCTATATCGGTTATGCAGCATCAACCATCGCTGAGGTACGGGTGTCGATCGACCAGACGACCGTGGTTGACTTTTCACTGACCGAAGCGACCATCAGCGGCCAGGAAGTCGTCGTTGTGGCGACAAGGCCGGTGGTGCAGCCGGACGTCGGTGCAAGCCGGGCAAGCCTCGACTACAGAGAAATCGCCAATTTGCCCATCACCCAGATATCGACGGTCGTGGGACTTCAAGCCGGTGTCCAAGGCTTGTCTGTGCGCGGAGGGAGCGTCGATCAAACAGCGTTCGTCCTGAATGGCCTGACCCTACGGGATGAGCGCGATAATTCACCTTATACTGCCGTCAGCTTGCTTGCCGTCCAGGAGATCCAGATCCAAACGGGCGGTTTCACCGCTGAGTATGGCAACGTCCGCTCTGGCGTCATCAATGTCGTAACAAAAGAAGGAAGTCCCCAACGGTACAACCTGGGCGCTAGCGTTCGTTACCGGCCTCCACAACGAAAGTATTTCGGTATGCCGCCGAACAGCTATGACTCGTACTGGATCCGGCCGTACCTCGACCCCGATGTGGCGTGGACGGGCACGGATAACGGAGTGTGGGATGATTGGACGCGCAGGCAGTATAAAGAGTTCAGAGGCGGGTGGAACGAGATCGCCAGACTTCTTCTCGCTGACACCGACCCCACCAACGACATTTCTCCGCAAGCGGCGCAGCAGGTATTCCTGTGGCAACACCGGAAGAACTTCGACATCACAAAACCGGACTACGACATCGACATCGGACTCGGCGGGCCTGTTCCCGGCGGCGAGAACCTTGGCAACTTAAGATTTTACTCATTCTTCCGTCAAACAACCGGGCAGTACGCGATCCCCCTCTCGCGGAACGACATCACCGACTGGAGCGGCTCCGTGAAAATCACGTCAGATATCGGACAGGGAATGAAGTTGATGCTGGAAGGGATTATCGGCAAAAACCAGGCCGTCGACGCCAATCAAAGCGGTGTCTACGGAAGAATCGATGGAACAGCGGACATGGGCGACTTGATGAACAGAGTCAGTTTCATCGACACGCGTCTCTTTTCCACCGATTATTGGGCACCGAACCATGTCGACCGCTCCGTTTTGGGGGCAAAATTTACTCATGTGTTGTCACCTGAAACCTACTATGAGGTCGTCGCGCAGAGGTTTCATTCGGACTACAGCACCAACCCCGGAAAGCTCAGAGACACCTCACGAATCTACAAGTTTGGCAATGGATACTATCTGGACGAAGCGCCCTTCGGATTCTTTCCCAATCCCGGCATCCATTCCCTCACCGGCATTGACGGCATGCGTATGGCTGTGGGCATGAGCAATGCCCGGGACAGCAGCAAGCTGACCACGTACTCGTTGAAGGGGGACTTCGTCAGCCAGATTGACCGGTATAACCAGGTGAAGGCAGGTGTTGAATTTGCCCTGACGGACAATCAGGTCAATTACGGCTCTGTCGACCTTGTCCTGCCGTCTGGACGCTCGTCCTCAAAATGGCGAACGTATCCAAAACGCTTTGAAGCGTACATTAAGGACAAACTCGAATTCGAGGGGATGATTGTGGACGCAGGCGTCCGCTTTGCATTCTCGTATGCAGGCGGTGAGTGGTACAGCTACGATCCATTTACCAAAGCCTTCAAGGGCACGAAGTCGTACGGCATAGACTCGCTCCTCAACAAAGCACCGACGGAAAAAGTGACAGCCTGGATGCCGCGATTGAACGTCGCTTTCCCGATCACAGAAAACGCAAAGCTCTTCTTCAACTACGGACATTTTCGCCAGCTTCCGCTTCCGGAGAATCTTTTCCTCGTGCGTCATGAAACTGCCTCCGGCGACATCGTTCGTCTGGCCAACCCCAATTTGCCCCTGCCAAAAACGGTTGCTTACGAGCTCGGATACGAGCATAACTTGCTCGACATGTTCCTGCTCAGGTTGTCCGGCTATTACAAAGATGTCAGCGACCAGTCGTATCTCGTCAACTATATTGGTATTGACAACAAGCCGAATTACACTGTAACAACGAACAACTCATATGTAGACATTCGCGGGTTTGAGTTTACGCTTACAAAGAATCGCGGTGATTGGGCGCAAGGGTTTGTTAATTACACCTACCAGGTTTCAACGAGCGGAAACTTTGGCCGCCCGCGCTACTACGAGGACGCTGTTCTCCAAAGATCGGACGAAAGAATCAACGTCACTGTCAACAGACCTGTTCCGCGGCCGTATGCTCGGCTAAATGTCGATTTCTTCACACCGGACGATTTCGGCCCTGATTTCGGTGGCGTGCGCCTTCTCGGCGATTTACGCATGAATATTCTTGCATCATGGACAAGCGGTTTCTACTTCACGTGGGTCGGTGGCGGCTCCCAACCAGGTATCGTTAACAACATTCAGTGGGTGGACCAATACGGTGCAGACCTGCGCTTTAGTAAGGGGTTGCGCTTCGGAGGCCTCAATTTTGAACTCTTCATGGATGTCATCAACGTCTTCAACATTAAACAACTTACCACCTACGGTTTTGTCGACGGCACGGATTACGATTCTTACTTGAAATCTCTCCATCTGCCGGAGGAATATAATCAATTCGGCTACGGCAACATCTCCGGCGGCGACAAGCCGGGAGACTATAGAAAATCCTCGTTGTTCCAGCCCATGGTCCGCGTTGAAACGATGGCCGACCTCAGTCTTCTCGACGTGATGAACAAAAGCAAAACCCGCCCGTTTTACTATGTTGCCGAACTGGGAGACTACTACCGGTATGACGGAGGCTCGTCAACATGGATTCCTGTGGAACGAGATGCGCTGCAAAGGGCTCTTGATGACAAATCGTACATTGATATGCCAAACCAGGACTGGTTCAATTTCCTGAATCCAAGAAGTTTCTACTTCGGCTTTAAGGTTTCTTTCGACCTCTAGAAGTAGCGGAACTTCGTGGTTTGTACCAATTCAACAGAACATAGAGATATTTGACATGGCTCATCATCGAACAAGCAGAAAAAAGACTTTTGTTCTGACCGCTGTCTTTTTCGGCGTCTTTCAATTTGCAGCTGGCCAGGGCACGACAAAATGGATTGCTGTTGGCTCTCTTCAAAACTGGTTTTCAGAGAAAAGCTGGGAGGTCGAGGAGGGAAACGTTCTCAGGCAGCAATACGGATTGCGATGGCCGGCTCAGTACAACCACACCGACGTCCAGGCTGCAAAAGGATTCTGGATCGGGCTGCAAAATTTTACGGACGATCGCGGCTCGGGCTGGCCGGTGAAAGTAGTTCATGTCGGGCCGCGTGTCTTCGGGAATTTTGAGTTTTTCCCGGTGAGTTTCGATCTCCACGCCCAGTTCGACCGTCCAAGGGTTGTTGTGGACGGCGCGAACAGCCGTGGAACTCCAGAGGAAATCGATGTGGTCGACCCAACGCTCAAAGCGGACCGAATGCTTGAAACCATTGCCAATACGGCTGTCGGCATCACCGTCAGCCGGAAGATCTATGCGTTCAGCCAGCAGCATCACGACAACTACCACATCTTCGACATAACGTTTACCAACACAGGATATCTGGATGAGACGAATGTCCAGAAGCTGAACCAGACTCTCAACGGCGTCTATTTCTACTGGCAGTTCCGTTACTCGTCAACGGCCGAGGTTCGCTACGTTGTCAACAACTCATCCGGTTGGGGTATCAACACGATGAACGATGCCCGCGGGCCATGGTATCCGGACGCTCCAACGGATCTCAAGGCACAATTTGCATGGCACGGGTATCATGACGGCGCGAACAAGCCACCCGTGGGCAGTTCTCCGAACGCCGGGACGTACGATAACATTGGCGCTCCGATCTGGAATCCCGGCTCATCGGCCGGCTACGTGGATCCCTCCGACACGACGTGGAGACTGGGGGGGGCTCAAATTCCCGGTTATGTGCACATCCACGCCGACAAAGCTCCGACAGACACCACCGACGACCCCAACCAACCTGCAACGACCAATTATGTTGCTTCGGACGAGCCGATCACGCAGAACAACAGCCAATTCGACGTGGCGAAAATGCAGCAGGAATATGCAAGGATGACTGAAGGGCATGCCCCACGTCACGCCTGGCTGGTTCAACCTGATGGGAAATTCAGCGAGCAGAAAACGATGGCCAATATTGGGGCTGGAGCCCCGGGTGGTTGGTCATCCGCCCACGGTTACGGACCTTACACACTCGCCCCGGGCCAAAGCGTACGCATTGTGTTTGCCGAGGCTGTCAATGGATTAACAAGAGATGAGGCCGTTCGCATTGGAAAGAAATTCAAAGACGGTGTCATCACGACGATTCAGAAAAACGATTCCGTCCTCATGCAAAAAGGCCGACTCTTCGAGACTTTCAGGAGAGCAATCGCCAATTACAGTTTGGGCTACAACATTCCTCAGGCGCCGTACCCACCTACAACCTTTACGGTTGCATCGGGAGGCAACAGGATCGCACTTTCCTGGACTGCGTCGAATGAAGCTGCGAACGGTTTTCGCGGATACCGGCTGTACCGAGCGACGGGAAAGCCTGACAGTACGTATCGCATGATTTTCGAGTGCGGTCCCGGCACGGCAAACTTGGCCGTCGTGTACTCGTTTGACGACGTCACTCCAATCCGTGGAGTGAACTATTACTACTACATCACCGCGTGGGGAGATCCCGCGGCAAACAACGGAGCCGGACGAACTCCCGCCGGTTCCCTGGAGAGCAGCCGGTTCTACACGCAGACCTACGACCCCGCCTTCTTAAAAAGGCCCGCTCCCTCCAGCGATTCTGTGGCTGCTCAGCTTCGAATCGCTCCCAATCCATTCATCATATCATCGAGTCAGAACGTCCTGCGATTCCCGAACGAGCCGGACAAAATCGCGTTTTTCAACATCCCGGGGAATTGCAGCATCAAGATTTATACGGAGCTGGGCGAATTGATCAAGGAAATCGACCATACGGACGGGAGTGGCGACGCGTACTGGAACTCTGTGACTTCCTCCGGCCAGGTGATTGTGAGCGGCGTGTACATCGTACTTATCGAGAACAGGGAGAACGGAGCCCGGTACTTGAAAAAACTGGTGGTCATTCGATAATTGGATTCCAAGGAAAGACGACATGTCTACTGACAAGAATGGACGAACATACTTTATCGGCGTTTTCACGCTAGTGTTACTGACGGTCTCTTCCTCGTTCGCCCAAAACAGGAAGCTGGCACAAACCGGCTTGAAATTCCTTGCTGTGGGTGCCAGTGCCCGGCAATCGGCGCTTGCGGAAGCGTTTACTGCCACGCACGGATCCTCAGCTTCGCTCTTTTATAACCCTGCTGGGATGGCACGACTGCAATCATTGGCCGAGGCGACCGTCAGCACGACGGAATGGATAGCGGAAATCAAACACCAGTTTGCCAGCATCGCCATCAGCCCGTTTGACGGGGAGTATGGCGTCATCGGTTTTAATTTCCAGTATGTCGATTACGGCGAAATCCAGGCAACGATACTCGCGAACAACCCGCAGGGGTTCCTCGATGTCGGGACATTCAAACCGACCGCATATGCCGTCGGTGTCGGCTACGCCCGCGCCCTGTCCGACAAGTTCTCGGTCGGTGGAGACATCCGTTGGATCAAGCAAGATTTGGGCTCAGGAATAACAGAAGCCTCCTTCACGACGACTGGTGGAGAGGCCGTGGATTTCTCGCCTCTAACGACAATTGACAACACACTCGGCGTGCTTGCCTTCGATTTCGGGATCATTTACCGGACAGGGTTCAGAAGCCTGAATTTCGGAATGGCGATACGCAATTTTTCCCGCGAGGTGAAATACCAGAAAGAAAGCTTCCAGCTGCCCTTAACGTTCAAGATCGGCCTTTCCATGAACGTGCTGGATTTGATGGAAGAGGACCCGGATGTCCACTCTCTCCTCGTCCTGACCGATGCGGAGCATCCCCGCGACTATCCGGAGCTCTTGCGGTTTGGTTTCGAGTATACATTCCAGAGGATGCTGTCCGTACGGCTTGGCTACGTTCATATTGGCGATGAAATCACACGCAGCGAGGCGGAATCGACGACGTCCTTCGGCATCGGTCTGCAGCAATCCTTTGCGGGGATGCAGTTTGGTCTTGATTATTCCTACACACCGTTTGGCGTTTTTGACAAGGTACAAAGGTTCTCCGTCCAGTTCGGATTCTGATCCTTGGACTGCATAGAAGCATTCTTCAATTGATATCCAGGAACGTGAACATGAGAAGTTCTCTCCGATTTTCCGTCGTTGTTTCCGCCACCGCTCTTTCGACGATGCTATGGCACGGTTGTATCAATGAAAAACAGGGAAGCCTGTTTGACCCCAACACTTCTTTTACACCCGCACCAACGATTACGTCGATAACACCCTCAGCCGGAGCTCAGGCTGCGGTGGACACGTTGAGAATCACAGGAACAAATTTCTCCTCAAGCGCTCAATATAACTTTGCGTACTTTAATTCTACGGTCGCGTCGCTCCTGCAGGTCAGCCCTACGCAAATTGTCTTGGCGGCTCCTTTTGTTCTTGGTGACAGTGTCCGTGTGCGCATGGGTGTTCAGGGGGCCGATCAGCTGAGCAATCTCGTTTACTACAAGCTCTCAGCAGCCATTGAGGCTTTCGGGAACCTCACGCCGCAGGAATTTGCCAGGGCTATCTCCACGGACGCATCGGGCAATCTGTATGCCAGTTTGTCGAACGCCTCAAGTGACATCGGAGTCAGGAAATACACGGCGGGAGGCGATACGACGCATTTCGCTCCCCCGACCGCACTTGTTCAGCAATGGTTTTCCCTGAAGGTGGGCCCTGGCGGTTACGTTTACGCTGTGCGCAATTCGCGCGGTGTCTTTCGTTACAACCCTGGAGGT
>JACQPT010000124.1 GCA_016207415.1 Ignavibacteriales bacterium | reverse complement strand
GTCCATGAACGTTCGGTTGTGTTCAACAGCTAATCGCCCTTGCAAGCATCGAAGGTTTTTCATAGCTTTAGTCGCCATTCCCTGCCACAAAACTTGGCGGATAGGCCCGCCACAATATCAAACATTATCAAAGTCTAAACCCTTCACACCATCAAGGTGAGACTATGCGAATCCCCTCTTTTCGTTCTCGTGCGATTTCTCATCTTCTTTCGATTTTGGTTTTAGTTCAACTGGCTCAACCTCAGGGATCCAAGAGGCCTCAGCCGAAGCCAACGGTCGACGAAGCCCGTGCCTTTGTGGATTCGGCGGAAAAGAGACTGAGGAACCTGTGGATCAAAACATCTCGTGCTTCATGGGTTCAAAGCAACTTTATCACCGATGATACAGAGGCACTCGCCGCAGATGCGCAGAAGGAGATCACGGCCGCAACAGTTGATTTTGCTAAAGCTGCGGCCCGTTTCAACGGCTTAAAGCTCCCTTACGACGTCGAACGGCAGTTGAACCTTCTCAAGCTTTCTCTCTCACTCCCAGGTCCGAGCCATCCGGCCGAACAGGAAGAAATGACGCAAATCTCTGTTTCTCTCGAGAGTGATTACGGCAAAGGGAAATTCTTTCCTGATGGTCCCGAGGGAAAGGGCATTGACCTCACCCAGGCCTCCCGCACGCTCGCCGTCAGCCGAAACGCCGACACGTTGCTCATGATGTGGAAAGGGTGGCACAGCATTTCCCCTCCGATGCGCAAGAGATACGAGCGTCTTGTCGAACTCTCGAACAAAGGCGCAAAGGAGCTTGGATATCGAGACCTCGGAGCAATGTGGCGGTCGAACTACGATATGGCACCGGAGCAATTCTCTGCAGAAATCGAGCGTCTGTGGCAACAAGTGAGGCCATTGTACGAGGCGCTTCATGCGCATGTGCGGGCGTCTCTAGCAAAACGCTACGGCGAAACACTTGTTCCAAAAGACGGATTGATTCCTGCACACCTGCTGGGAAACATGTGGGCTCAACAGTGGAACAACATCTATGAACTCGTTGCTCCCCCTCAAGGTGATCCGGGCTACGACCTCACAGAAATTTTAAAGTCGAAAAAAGTAGACGAGCTTGAAATGGTCCGCATTGGCGAGCGCTTCTTCGTTTCACTTGGGTTTGATCCCCTTCCTGAAACATTCTGGAAACGATCTTTGTTCAAAAAACCCGCCGACCGTGACGTCGTCTGTCATGCGAGTGCCTGGAGTATCGATTTCCACAACGACTTGCGCATCAAAATGTGCATCGAGATTAATGATGAGGATTTTTCAACTATCCATCACGAACTCGGGCACAATTTCTATCAGCGGGCTTACAATCAGCTCTCTCTTTTATATCAGGGAAGCGCCAACGACGGCTTTCATGAAGCTTTGGGGGATGCTGTTGCATTATCCATTACCCCTGAGTATCTCCAGCAACTCGGCTTCATTCAGAAAGTTCCGGATGCGAGCGGGGATCTGGGCCTCTTGATGAAGCTTGCTCTTGACAAAGTGGCGTTCCTTCCGTTCGGTTTACTCATCGACCAGTGGCGGTGGAAAGTTTTCTCCGGTGAAGTCGCAACTGCCGATTACAACAAATCGTGGTGGCAATTACGGGAAAAATACCAGGGCGTAAAAGCTCCGGTGACGCGCACAGAGAGCGATTTCGACCCGGGCGCGAAGTATCACGTTCCGGCGAGCGTGCCGTACACACGATACTTTCTCTCAACAATCCTGCAGTTTCAATTTCACCGGGCCTTGTGTCGGGAAGCAGGAATCTCAGGGCCTCTGCACCTTGCATCAGTTTACAACGACAAAAAGGCGGGCGAAAAACTGAGAAAAATGATGGCAATGGGGCAAAGCCGACCCTGGCCTGAAGCGCTTGAGGTTCTTACTGGCGAAAAGAAACTTGACGCCACAGCCATCATCGACTACTTTGCGCCGTTGAAGAAATGGTTGGATGAACAGAATAAAGGCCGGAAAGTCGGTTACTAAATGAAGGCGAACATCGGAAGAAGTCTACTCGGGCTCACCATGGTCTGTTTTTTTTCTATTTTTGCAGAGGCATCGCGTCAATCGGACTCGACCCAAATCGTACAGCGATTGGATGAATTCGATTTTTGGGTGGGAGAATGGGATCTTTCTTGGGCAAATGGTGGAAAAGGCACAAACTCAATTCGCAAGATCCTCGACAATATGGTTATCCTGGAGAACTTTGACGGCACACCTTCCATGCGACTCAAGGGAATGAGCGTTTCTGCCTTTGATGCGAAAACAGGCAAATGGCGCCAAACTTGGGTCGATAATAACGGAGGGTATCTCGATTTTCTTGGTGGATTGGATGGCGGCAAAATGATCCTCGAACGCAAGACAACGATGAACGGCAAGACGGTACTACAACGGATGGTGTGGTACAACATCATTGCAAACGAGCTTGACTGGAATTGGGAACGATCGGAGGATAACGGAAAAACATGGAAAACGCTTTGGAGTATCCATTATACCAGAACGAGATAGTCCACTAAATAATCTTGAGGAGTTCCTATGCGCACAGCAAAAAATTTCTCCGTCTTTTTTGCAACCATATCGTTCGTGTTTTGCATTGCAGCGTCTCAAAAGCTGCAGTACCCGCCAACGAAGAAGGTCGATCAGGTCGATACATATTTTGGTGCCAAAGTCGCCGACCCCTACAGATGGCTGGAAGATGAAACCTCTGCCGAGAGGACGGCCTGGATTGTCGAGCAGAATAAAGTCACGTTTGGCTATCTCGAAAAAATCCCATTTCGCGGTCAGGTAAAACAGAGACTGGAAAAGCTCTTTAATTACCCACGATACTCAGCGCCCTTCCGCAACAACGAGAATTTCTTTTTCTACAAAAACGACGGTTTGCAAAACCAGAGTGTGCTGTATATCCAAAAAGGACTGGACGGCACACCGGAAATACTTCTAGATCCCAACAAGTTCTCTGCTGATGGGACGACACGCCTTGGCGCATTCGCTGTCTCCAAAGACGGCAAATGGGCCGGGTACGGTATTTCCCGTGGCGGGTCTGATTGGCAGGAATTCTGCACGATGGACATGTCCACACACAAAACGCTGACGGATACCCTAAAGTGGGTCAAGGTTTCGGGATTAGCCTGGCGAGGCGATGGGTTTTACTACAGCCGATATCCTGCGCCGGAGCCGGGCAAAGAGCTCACGACGAAGAACGAGAACCATCGTGTGTACTACCATAAGGTTGGTACTCCGCAATCACAGGATGATCTTGTGTATGAAGACCCTGCGAACCCGCAGCGATTTCATACGGTCGGCGTTACCAAGGACAAGCGCTTCGCCATCCTGAACATGTCCGAGCGGGGCAAGGGCAAGAAGGGCAATGCCCTTTTCTTCAGAGACGACTCCAAAGGGGAAAAGAATTTCAAGCCGATTGTCGGAACCATCAGCGATGATTCGTACGGAGTTGTTGACAACGTGGGAGACAAGTTCCTGATTCAAACAAACCGGAACGCCCCGAACTGGAGGGTTATTCTTTTTGATCCCCCCAACGCCGACGAAAAGAATTGGAAGGACGTCCTACCAGAGAAACCTGAGCCTCTCGACGGCGTTTCATCTGCAGGCGGCAAGCTCTTTGCAGAGTACCTCAAAGACGTTGCTGCACGCGTCTATGTCTATGACCTTAATGGCAAGCTGGAAAACGAAGTTGAGCTTCCTGCCCTCGGCACGGCGGGCGGCTTCGGCGGCGACAAGGATGAGAAGTTCGTTTTTTACACGTTCACGTCGTTTATTTATCCGCCGACTATCTATCGTTACGACATTGCGACGAGGAAAACTTCTGTGTTCCGCACCGTAGACATCCCCGCGTTCAACCAAGCCGAGTACGAAACGAAACAAGTATTCTATAACAGTAAAGATGGAACAAAAATCCCGATGTTCTTGATACACAAAAAAGGACTGACACTCGACGGAAATAATCCAACGCTGCTCTACGGCTACGGTGGCTTCAACATCACGACTTCTCCCGGATTCAGCTCTACCAGGCTTGCTCTGCTTGAACAGGGTTTCGTTTACGCCTCCGCGAATATCCGCGGTGGGGGGGAATACGGCGAGAAATGGCATGAGGCCGGAACCAAGACGAACAAGCAGAATGTCTTTGACGATTTCATCGCAGCCGCCGAATGGCTCATAGCAAACAAGTACACATCATCGCAAAAACTCGCAATCCAGGGGGGGTCAAATGGAGGATTACTTGTCGGAGCTGTGATCAATCAACGGCCGGAACTCTTCAAGGTCGCTTTACCGGCTGTCGGTGTGATGGACATGCTGCGTTTCCACAAGTTCACGATTGGCTGGAATTGGATAGCCGATTATGGGTCAAGCGAAAATAACGAGCCGGAGTTCAAAGCTCTCTACGCTTATTCCCCGTACCACAATATCCGTGAAGTAAGCTATCCGGCGACGCTGATCACCACTGCCGACCATGACGATCGGGTTGTACCCGCACATTCGCTCAAATACGCGGCAAGAATTCAGGAAATGCATAAGGGCGACAACCCCGTCGTTATCCGGATCGACACGAAATCAGGACACGGCGCAAGCAGCACGACAAAACAGATCGAGCAATTAGCTGATGTGTACTCTTTCCTGCTCTATAATACTGATGTGACTCCAAAGTACACGACGAACCAATAGAGGTTTCATGAAAAGACAAGCGACGCCCTTCAAGGGTGTCGCTTTGTTATTTCCTTCCGCCGTATAGTCTCTGTGCAACGAGGTTGGTCAATTCTTTCACAAGTTCCTTTTCTCCGGGCGCAACGTGGCGACTCTTGTGCCAAAGAATCTCCTTGGGTTCCCTTGTGTGCTCAAAAAGCGACTCGGCGGAAAAACGGGGAAAGAATGTGTCGCCCTCTCCACTAACCATGACAAGTTTGCGAGGCGAGAGATAGAAAACATATTTGTTGGGCTCAAACGGATGAAGGATTGAGCCTCCAAGCCAGCCAGCAAGCCAGGCGGGGATGCTCACACCCCATTTTTCCGAGTTGTGCTGGATAACACCCGCCAAGTCCCCGCCTGCCTGCACCACCACAAGCTGCTTTACACGCTGGTCTATGACTGCAACAGGAACAGCTGTGAACACGCCGAAACTCACTGCCACCACGGTCACGTCGCGCTGATCCACGTTTTTCTGGGAGAAGATCCAGTCAAGACAGTTCAGGAGCATCGGCACGGCACGATAGGCCATGGACCGCAACCGAAAAGTCGTTCCGACAGCCGCCCAACCTTTGAAGTTCCATTCTCCTTCAAACGGGTAATCAACGGCCACCAGGATGATGCTATCCTGTCCTTCTATCATTGCAACGACTTCTTTTCCTGTTTCAATGCCAACACAGAGAAGTGCTGCCGGAAAGGGACCCTCACCTTTCGGAACTCTGAGGCGGCCTGTGAGAGAGTCGTCTCTCGAGGAATAGACAGAGAAGTCAAACGTTGTTGTCAGAGCCGACCTTTCCACAAAAACCAACCTCATCGAATCCACTTCCCCTTTACGGT
Source organism: Ignavibacteriales bacterium (assembly GCA_016207415.1). Taxonomy (GTDB): domain Bacteria; phylum Bacteroidota; class Ignavibacteria; order UBA10030; family UBA10030; genus JACQPT01. Next base: position 16,289 of record JACQPT010000124.1, on the reverse strand, counting down.
CGAGGAACCCATCTCTGAGGTTGTAATAACTCTGAGCCGACGCAAATGAAAAAGGAATCAAGAAGGCTAGAGCTTTCATGATAACAAGGTAGAAGCCCTCATTAAAAAAATCAAATGTCAATCACTCGGAGCCGCTTGCCTGAAGGTCATAACTTGAGTTTACGGCCTTCCTTCCGTACGTTTCGCGTTGTGGAAAGAAGGAGAGTTCTGATTTTCGCGCGACAAATACTCGTCGCCGCAATCGCTGCCATTTTGATTTGGACCGTTATAGCCATGCTCTTTGAGGAAAAATTCATCTACTTCCCGACAAAATACCCCGGCGGAATTTATGATGAAGCACGCTTTGTTCCGAACCTGGTGGACTGTTGGATCACCACGGAAGACAGCGTGCGGATTCACGCATGGTTTGCCCCGTCAGAGTCTGCTCACGCCACTCTTGTCATATCCCATGGAAATGCCGGCAACATCTCGCACCGCATTGACATCATTAAGCGGCTCCAAAGAACGGGATTCAATGTGCTCATGTTTGATTACCGAGGTTACGGAAAAAGCGAAGGCTCGCCGAGCGAATCCGGGATATATAAAGACGGACGTGCTGCGTTTGACTACGCACGTTCATTGCGCGAGGTCGACAGCAGCAGAATCATCCTGTGGGGAACTAGTCTCGGCGGTGCGGTTGCCGTGGACGTCGCCACGCAGCGTCCTGCCGCGGCTATGATCCTGGAATCCACCTTCTCCTCTGCCATCGATGTTGCCAAAACTGTTTATCCGTACCTCCCCGTTCACCTCCTGATGCAAACCCGGCTAAATTCCTTCGACAAGATTCCCCGAGTTCACATTCCTGTGTTTATGATGCATGGTGACCGGGACAGCGTCATTCCATTCGAGCTGGGAAAGAAACTCTACGAAAACGTAAATGCACCCAAGGAGTTTTACGTCATACGGGGTGCCGACCACAACGACACCTATCTCGTGGGCGGAGATGAGTATTTGCAGCGTGTGAAGGGCTTCGTCACGCGTGTCGCTAATCCACGAAACCCACAGAAGGGGCGGTAATCGGGTTAATCTTGGACTTTCCTGGTTTTTTCGTATGCATGAGGTGAACTGCAACCTTTTAGCTTTTCATTCAGTCTAAATCCTAGCGGGTGTATTGCGTACGGCACATCCGGCACCATCTGCAACTCCCCGTTTCTTGATACGTATTGAAGTAAGGACGTTTGATTGAAGGAGGTTGTTATGAAACGACTCTTCCAGAGTTCAGTTCTTCTTGTCTCCATCACGCTCTTCACGCCTTCCCTCTTTGCGCAAGATACTCGAGAGATCAGCAAGACCGTTCCGCTGAATTCCGACGGAACCTTCAGCATCGATACGTACAAGGGGAGTATCACCATTACGACGTGGGACAAGAGGGAGGTCGAGATTCACGCCGTGATCGAGCCTGACGTGCAGCCATGGTCCGGGGACGAGGAAGAAGATGTTCGGGACACCGACGTGCGCATCTCCGGCTCTGCAAACGAGGTCCGTGTAAAAACTGATTACGACAAGTTACGACGGCATCGCGACGGCTTTTGGGGAATTTTCGGCGAAAACGGTCATTCCCTGCCATACGTGCATTACACAATCAAAATGCCGCGCACCGCTCAACTTCGTGTCAAGGATTACAAATCGAAAACGAAGATCTCCGACCTCCGCGCCGACCTGGAGCTCAATACCTATAAAGGAGAGGTCGAAATCTCAAACCTCGAAGGTTCAGTCGACCTGGAAACATACAAGGGTGAAGTCGACGTCGTGTTTTCCAAACTCGCGCGCGGCAGCCGTTTCGAAACATACAAAGGCGATGTGAGGATTTCGCTGCCGAAGAAAACCGGTTTTGAGCTGGATTCGGATTTTGGACGGCGGACCGATTTCACCTCGGACTTCGATGTGCAGACGCGCTACCGCGACCGAAGACGACGTGAGGCTGATTACTACGGCAGCATTAACGGCGGCGGCCCGAGGTTGCAATTGAAGAGCGAAAAGGGAACTTTCCGTTTGCGGCAAAGTTAGTGGTCTTCCGCAACCTTTGGATAAAGCAAACGTAATAACGGTCGTCAGATTCGCCCCATCCTTGTAAATTTTTCACCATCATCTATTATGGCATTATCGATGAAAAAGAAAATTATCATTTCCTCTGTGGGCGTTGTTGTTATTGGCGCGGCCGGAGTGTTATTCTTCGGTTCGTCCAAATCCTCCGCAGAAAATGAACTCCCCAAGGTCAAAGTGAAGAAAGGCAGCGTGATCGATAAAGCCCTGGCCGTCGGAACGATTGAGCCGGAGTTTGAAATTTCTGTCAAATCGAAAGTTTCCGGTGTTGTCAAAACGATTTTTGCGGACGTCGGGACGTATGTCCGCGCGGGGCAACCGTTGCTCGAAGTGAAACCCGACCCCACGCCGCTGGAGCTTGCCGACGCAAAACGGCAGGTTGAACTTGCCCAGGTGGATTTGGACAACTTGAAAAAGGAGCGAGTGCGTCAGGAATCTCTGTTCAAAAACAGTCTGATTTCCGACAAAGAGTATGAGGATTTCCAGAAGAAGTACGACGATTCCGAGCTTCGGCTCAAAATCGCCAACGAAAAACTCGCCTTGCTGGAAAGCGGGAAGGTGAAGATCGGCGAGACGGAGATCGAATCGATTGTCAAGGCTCCCATCGATGGGTATGTCTTGAACCGTACTGTCGAGGTCGGAGATCCCGTCACACCTCTCACAAGTTTCCAGGAAGGCACCGTCCTCATGAAAATGGCGAACATGGAGAGGCTTATCTTTAAAGGAACGGTTGACGAGATCGACGTCGGTAAAATGAAAGAGGGTATGGAGACGGAAATCAAAGTGGGAGCTCTTCCCAACGATACCGTAAAAGGTTTTCTCCGCAAAATCTGGCTCAAGGCGGAAAAGAAGGACAACGCCACAGTTTTTCCGATTGAAATTCTGATTCCCGGCGCAAAAAACACTACGCTGCGCGCAGGATATTCGGCCAACGCCAGCATCATCATTAACAAGAAAACCGATGTGCTCACAATTCCGGAACGTGTTGTCACCTTCCGCAACGACTCTGCCTTTGTTAAAGTGCCGGCGGGCCTTTCTCAAGAAGAAAAGCTCATCAAGACCGGACTAAGCGATGCCATCAATGTAGAGGTGGTTTCCGGCCTCAAGGAAGATGATGAGGTTTTTGAAAAACCGGTGAAGAAGATTGAATAGTCTCTCAGCGACGCGGTTTTCAAAAACCACAATAACGTTGATCGGCGCTTGCCTCGCGAGTATTGTGTTTGTTGATGTCCCACTTGCATTTGCGATTGATGCACACCTCGGTTTCCTCCGGGCTCCTCTCGAATGGTTCACACCGATTGTGGAATGGTTGTTGGGCTTTCCAATCTCAAAGTACCTCGCCGGATTCATACTTTTTGCGGTCGCAGGGATTCTCTATCTTCAAAGCGGGAAGTTGTCCCGTCCGATACTTGTGCTTCTTTTTATCGCAGGCAATCACATTGTGAGCAGACTCATGGCGGGCACTTTGAAAAATGTATTCTTGAGGACAAGACCTTCTGATATCCTTGATTCCGGCCTGTCCAGTTTTTGGGTTTCCGGGGGGAGTTCCTTTCCGTCGGGACATGCAACTCATGTTTTCGGCCTCTTTTTGCCGCTCATGTTTCTTTATCCTTCCAAGACTCGCTGGCTACTTGTGTTTCCGGTGTTTGTTGCTCTGAGCAGGGTCCTTGTCAATGATCACTACCTGAGTGATGTGCTTGGCTCTGCTATTGTTTGCCTCGTCGTCACTGTGGGCTTAGCTTCTGCGATGAAAATCGGCAACCGAGAAAAGTCCCCCACGATGAATCCACCGAGACTCACTCTCACGGGAGAACGATAAGCCGCATCCCATGGATAAATTCAAAACCATCGTCACAGAATTCCTTCTTGACCTCCGCGCACAGAAACTTCGTGCATTCCTCACAATGTTCGGGATAATCTGGGGGACAGTGGCAATTGTTGTATTGATTGCTTTTGGTGTGGGATTCAAGCGCCAAATGTCCATCAATATGCATGGTATTGGCGAGAGTATCGCCATCGTATGGCCCGGAAGAACGACGAAAGCATTCGAAGGATTTGGCACGGGCCGCCCTCTGTTTTTTGTCGAAGACGATGTCAAACTACTTGCCACGCAAGTCCGCAACATTAAATCCGTAAGCCCGGAATACTCAAGACGCACGGTGGCCCGCGTCGGAGAGAACATTCTCAACCCGCTTGTTGCCGGAGTTTTTCCGAATTATAACGATATGAGGAATATCATCCCGGAGATGGGTGGCCGTTTCATCAACGGCCCGGATGTTGAGCATCGGAAGCGCGTTGCTGTCATCGGCAACAAGGTCAAGGACTTTATGTTCGGCGAGAAGGACGCGATCGGCCAGGTAGTCTATGTTGCTTCCGTGCCATTCACGGTTATCGGGGTCATGCAGAAGAAGACGCAGAATTCTTCATACAACTCACGCGACCAGGATCGCATTTTCATACCTGCCTCTACTTTCACCTCGGTGTTTGGCGCTTTTCGATTGACCAACATTATTTATCAGATCAAAGACCCGACACTCGGGGAGGAAACAGCGAACGAAGCGAGAGCCGTCCTCGGCAAGAAATACAAGTTTGACCCGACAGACAAAGACGCCGTGTGGATTTGGGACACGACTCGTTTTGACAAGTTCATCTTTTATTTCTTTCTCGGGATGAACATTTTTCTCGGATTGATCGGCAGTTTCACGCTGGGCGTCGCGGGAATCGGCGTTGCTAACATTATGTTCATCGTCGTCCAGGAGAGAATCAAGGAAATCGGCATCAAACGGGCGGTCGGCGCAAAGCGATCGAACATCCTCTTTCAGTTCTTTCTGGAAACATTTTTCATCATTTTTCTTGGTTCTTCCATTGGATTCTTAATTGCCGTGGGGATCATTCAAGGACTGCAGTTTATTCCCATCAAAGAATTTGTGGGTACGCCTGAAATTTCGCTCGAAGTCGTTGCCGCTACCGTGCTTGTCTTGAGCTTGATTGGCCTGGCTGCCGGACTTCTCCCTGCGCGCCGTGCAGCGAACCTTGATGTCGTCGAATGTCTGAGGGCCTAGCGTGTTCCTTGAACTTCTCAAAGAATTTTTCCAGGATCTAAAGGCGCATCGCACACGTGCCCTCTTGACCCTCATCGCGATTACCTGGGGAACGATCTCCGTTGTCTTGCTGCTTTCCTTCGGTGAGGGCCTCGGAACTCAAATGCTGAACGGGCTCTTGAACGCTGGTGACAGGATCATGGTAGTCTACGGCGGAGAGACCGGATTGACCTTTGAGGGTTTGCCCAAAGGCCGTCGTGTACGGCTTGTGGAGGACGATGTCGACCTCCTGCAGCGGGCTGTCCAGGGCATCGATATGATCTCACCGCAGTATCGGAAGACCGTCGCCCTGACGTACGGAAAATTCTCGGTGAACACCGAATGCGAAGGTGTGAACTCAGGGTTTGAAGAAATGCGCAGGATGTATCCTGCGGGCGGCGGACGATTCCTCAACGAAGTTGACCTCGAACAACAACGGCGCGTGATGTTCCTCGGAGTTGAAATTGCCCGCGACATCTTCAAAGAGGAGTCTCCCATCGGAAAGACGCTGATGGTGGACGGCGTGCCCTTTACGGTGGTCGGCATCATGCAGAAGAAGGTTCAGACTTCGATGAACAATGGGCCTGATACCCGGCGTGCGATTATGCCGTACACAACCTTCCGCACATCGTACGGGAATAAGTTCGTCAATTCGCTTGTCGTCCGGCCCCTCGACCCGTCTCTCCAGGCGGAATTCAAAGCGGACCTGTACAGAGTTCTTGGCCGCAAATACCGTTTCGATCCGAAGGACGAGAGAGCGCTTGGTGTGTGGGATTTCATCGAGGGTGAAAAAATCAGCCGAAGAATCGGCCTTGGCGTTTCGATCTTTCTTTTTGCCGTCGGGTTTCTCACTCTATTGATTGCCGGCGTCGGTGTAGCGAATGTTATGTATGTCGTTGTCAAAGAGAGAACAAGGGAAATCGGCATCAAGATGGCCGTTGGCGCAAGGCGAAGTTACATTCTCGCGCAGTTTGTTTTTGAAGCGCTTCTCCTCGCTTTCATAGGCGGCTTTGTGGGTCTCCTATTTTCATACGGAGTTGTGAGTATCGTCCGGATGCTTCCGGCCGAGGACGGTCCGATGCAATTCCTGGGCCGGCCGATTCTCTCCATCACTACGATGTTGGCCACCACAACCGTCCTCGGGCTTATTGGTTTGCTTGCGGGTTTTTTCCCTGCTCGCAAAGCCGCCAGCGTTGATCCTGTCGAATCCCTGCGATACGAATAGATTCCTGCCAACAAAGATTCTGAAGAAAGGCGATGGGAACACCGCCTTTTTTGTTTGTTTGCCTAATTCGCAGACTTTTGTTACAATTCTCGCGCCCTTTTCGAATCGACAAAGGCTATGTGATCGATGACCAATCTTTATTAAAGGAGGAAGGAATGCCAAAGAAGATGATTTTCAAAGCACCGCTCATTGGCGGGGGTGGAGGAAGGGCTTGGCCGATTATCAAAGTTCCCTTTGACGTGGAAAAAACTTTTGGCACCAGGTCGAGAGTTTCGGTTAAGGGAACGATAAACGGCTTTGCTTATCGAAGCTCAATTTTCCCGGAAGGAAACGGAACTCACATGCTGATGGTGAATCGTTCTATGCGCGAAGGAGCGCATGCAGAAGTGGGGGATCTCCTGAATGTGGTAATGGAACCCGATACAACTCCGCGCATTATCAATGTTCCCTCCGATTTCAAAAAAGCCCTCGCGAAATCCAAAAAGGCTCATGAGTTCTTCAATCACCTTCCTCCATCCCACAAGAAAGCGTATGTCGAGGCAATCCTTGAAGCCAAGAAACCCGAGACGCGTGCGCGAAGAATCGAACAGGCCGTACAAATGCTTATCAACGGAGAGAATCGATGATGGACACGGAGCTAGCCCGTCTTACATGACCGACTTGATGCATTCCTTGCGAAAGGCGCGCTGATTTACTATCTTTGTTGCACACATTTCTCATAAAGAAGGAGTTTTCATGAGGACGTCGAACCCCGCGCTCAGCGCAAAAACATTCCAGAACCTCCCCGCAGTCGCTTCACCGGACGAAGCGATGACCTTACAGGGAACGGTCAACAAATCCGGATTACTTTTGCTGCTTGTTGTGGCCTCTGCCGCTTATACGTGGAACCTCTTTTTTGCCTCAGCCGACGCGTCCGTTGTTACTCCTTACATTCTTGGCGGAGCGCTCGGCGGGTTCGTTGTGGCGCTCGTTACCGTGTTCAAGAAGACGTGGTCGCCGGTGACAGCTCCTCTCTATGCAATACTGGAGGGCCTCTTTCTCGGCGGAATTTCTGCGCTCATGGAAATGGAGTTTTCAGGAATCGTCATTCAGGCCGTCGCAATGACATTCGGCGTGTTCATGTGTCTGTTGCTTGCATATCGATCCGGACTTATCAAAGCCACGGAGAATTTCAAACTGGGCGTCACGGCGGCAACGGGCGGGATTGCCGTGATCTATGTTATCACGATGCTGCTCGGTTTTTGGGGAATTCAGATGCCCTACATTCATGAAAGCGGCATTGTAGGAATAGGTTTCAGCATTTTTGTCGTGATTCTTGCGTCGCTCAACCTTGTGCTGGATTTTGATTTCATCGAAAACGGTGCCGAACAGGGCGCACCGAAGTACATGGAATGGTATGCCTCGTTTGGCCTGCTGGTCACGTTGATCTGGCTGTACCTGGAAATTCTCAGGCTCCTCGCAAAAACTCGCCGCAATTAAGCAACCTGCCCTTTTCGAATTCACCAGCCCGGACTCGTTTGAGGCCGGGCTTTTTTATTTCAGCCGTCAAAAGAGTTTGGGAGCGAGGAGGTTAGAGGACAGAAAAGAGAAAGGCACACAGGAATCCGGCGATCGTAGCCAGGCCGACAGATGGCCCGCCGTCTTCATACGCTTCCGGCATCATCACAGAAGAAACCATTGCCAGTATCCCGCCGCCAGCGACGGCGCCGACAAGTGTTAATACGGTGACAGGAGCTGTGGCTAAAAAGGCGTTGCCAAGAGCAGCTGCAATCCCGCCCGCTACCATCAATGTCCCCCAGAGACCTAGTATCTTGAACGTGCTGAATCCCGCACCTCTCATCGCGGTCGCACTGGCAACAGCCTCGGGCAGGTTGGAAAGAAACACCGCGGCAAAAAACGTAAACTTGAAATTTGCGAGTGAGGTAAAGCTTGAACCGATGACGATGGATTCGGGAATGCCGTCCAGCATTGCGCCCAGGAAGATAGCGAACGGCGCGCCGGCTTCGGCGTGTTTCTTCATCATCGAAACTTCTTCACTTCGTGTCAGCCGCTGAATGTTGGCGATGGCGACTTTTTGCCAGTGTCCCGAATCCACTCCCTCCTTGGCGGCGTTGACGTTTTGCACAAGTCGTTGAGAATTCAGCTCTTCGACGGCGTGGCGAAGATTCGGCGACCTGTCGATCAATTCATCAAAGTGTTCTTTGTCGATTCTCAACAGGGAACTATCCTGCGCGGCGACGGCGGTTGCGGAACGGGGCTCACCCGTCAGTAGCGCCATTTCGCCGAATGACTGTCCGGGTCCCAGTTTTGCAAGGATGCCTTCACGACCTTCAGTCCCGTTCCCCGAAACGATGTTGACCCCGCCATCATCGATAAGGTACAATGCGTCTCCTGTCTCGCCCCTCTTAAAAATCGTTTCACCCGCTCGGAACGAAACCGGCTGAACGCACACGAGAACGTCCTCCATCTCCTCGGGCGGCAGCGAACGAACAAGCTCGACCTTGGCGAGTTTTTCGAGAATCATTGCAGATTCTTCGCGTTTCTTGTTGAGCATATAAAGTTTCGCCAAAGCCGGATGGCGTAACGAGGCTCCCTGCTTCTCCAGTGTGCGATTCACCATGTAATACGCCGTTCCACCGACGATGAACCCTGCGGCCACCCACACCCAACTCGTGAGCCCGTCGAGATGTGCGCTGTGCCGTAATCGTTCCGCGCCCTCATAGGCAAGTTCGAGCGCGAGCGCTTGAATGAGCGCTCCCGTGCCGAACGCCATGATCACTGCATTTGCGCGCTGGGAAGGTTTAACGTAGATGCCGATCAACGCTCCGATGACGAGCGATGTCATGGCCAGAATTGCCATGACAGAGGCATTCACATAGACAGGAAAAGGCAATTCGCCCAAAAAGGACATTCAGTGTGCTGGATTGTGGGAGGCGGTGAAGAAAGATAGCAAATCCTCTACTTTTGTCAAAGAAAAAACCTAAACCTCGTCAGGAATGTGGCGTCGGGTTGTCAAAGACAATTTTTCCTATGTCGCACTCAGAACACCGTTTCCTCTCACAATAGTATTTGTTCAATTGAATTGTCGCCTGCTGCTTTGCGGCTGAATTCAACGCAACCCGGCCTTTGAGCAATTGCCTGTCCATCAACCTCGTTAAAGAGTTTTCCTCCGAGGCCGACATTGCTTCAAACAGCTTGAGAGTGCCTTCGCGGACCTCTGAGTCTCTAAAAATCCTTGCATACAGGAGTGCGACGGGTAGAACAGTGTTGATGATAATATCCTTGCTGCGTGCGGAGCCAAGGGGATTGACGCGTCTGTCTGCAGGGTCGTCAAAGTGATAATGCCGCATCCAAAAGTCGCTCACCGCAACCCGGAAGATGTTGTGCAAGATTTCCGCTTTCTCACCGTTTCTTTCCGGGGATTTGACCGTTTGAATGACTACCCGAAGGATATCCCCGAAGAAAAATTTTGGAATGAGTGCACTAGCCGCGGCAAGACGCACTGTCGGAAAATTGACCGGACGCGTGGGAAAAAACTGCCAGTCCGCTGCATGCAGGATCTCCGAACGAAACGACCTGCGGATGTCATTCCATGCTTCAATGAGACGGCGGGCATATTCCTTTGACGGTTCTTCCGAGAGTGCCCTGATCCTCGGAATCAATCCGGACGCTCCAAACAGGAGCGCTTCGAGCCGGATGCCGCCATCTACGAGCCCCATTCTTTCGATCGTCTTCAACGAGACATTCCTTGCGAGGCGTTGAAACGGCGCCCGGTTTTTGCTGTAGCCGAGCCCTTCCATGATCCCTTCATAGAGCAATTGCTCCCACAGGTCTTTTTTTGCAAAATCTTTTTGTGTCAGCTCTTTGTGCGGAGGCGGGATTTCCTCCGGGAACCCTTCCAACGGCGGTTCACCCCAGGTCCGCGGGGTTTCACGAAGTGACGGGAGCCGTTCATGAGCCATTTCTTTCAACCGCTCCTCGAATGAACGCAGTTTCATCTCCAAACGCTCGATGGCCAATTTCGAGAGCCAGGTTTCAAGACTCTCAATGGGAACGGCTTCATTGTCCGGATAACACGGAATCGTTTCAAACCGTCGTGCTCGTTCGTCGACGATGGCTTTTTGCCAAAGACTGCGGAGGGATTCGGCAAGAAAGGGGCCGAGAACGAGCACGGGAATTTCCCGGCCGCTCGTGACGAGGGTGGGGAATTTTTCGTCCTTTCGTTCCAGCACAACATGGAGGATGACTTTGTTGTAGTATGGATCCAGCTGATGGAGGTGTTGCGTCCATTCCCGGACAGTTCGATGAATTTCTACGTCCCCTTTGTATGTTTTTGCGCCGATTTTCACCATTGCGTCGGAAAAATCCGGCCCTCCGTCAAGGTTAAGTGTACCCGGGCTGAGGACGGCGACTGCTCTTCCGTCTGTTGTTCTAAGCTGAGTCTGATTCAAGTACTGATTACTCCAAATGTGACGGAGAAAACGTTCATGGATATTCCGTGCACGGTGTGCCATGAATAATCTGTGATCTGCCCGTCGTTTGTATGCCCCCCTACTTATAGAAACGAAATGAGGTAACAGCTCAAGCGGGTTCATCAAAAAAACGCTGAAAACGGGAGGATTCCCGTTATGAGGCTGGAAACGGCAAGTCAGTGAGCTTCCATACGGCAAGAACCTTATCAGCATACTGGCCGTCGAAATCTTCCCATGTTTCGACTGGCGCGGACAGGAAGAAGGGCTCTCTCATGAGATTGATCCTTCGGAATTTTCCCATGGAAATATCCTGGTTCTCCGTGCATTCAAGATATGTTGAAGTAATGAGAAAGGCGGCCGTGCTCGTTCGAATGTTTTCCAAGGCTCGGACGATATCTTGAAGAGGAAGGTGCGAAAGGCAATCACGGCACAAGATTGCATCTACCTCCGGCAATCGACTTGTGAGAATATCAAAATGAAGAAAACTTCTGTTTTCAGACCGATACAATCGATTGTTTCGATCGACAAGCCCCCTCACAATTTCTCCGCCGATGTATTTCGTTCTCCCCACGTCCACATGTTGCATCCAGTGAAAATCGCCGCACGGAATGTCGAGGAGCGTTTGAATCGAGTATTTTTTCAGGAATGTTTCCAGTCGATTGCGGATATTTGCGGTGTTCACTAAAGAAGATCCAACTCCGGAGGCGGTTTCTTCAGCCTTCCATCCTCCGCCGCGATAAATCCTTGTGAAAACGATTTCTTGCACTGACCTGCGCGTCAATAATGATTGCAGAGCCAGAGAGGCGTCCTTGGCTCCACGGTATAACGAGGGTTGATGCTGAGAGAGGTACTCTTTGAATTGAGAAAGGATGGACAATTGCGTGACTATTCTGATGTACTGTGCTGTAGGGACGTTCCCCGCCTGCCCCTTGTTCAACGAGGCGGGCAGGAATTGAACGTCCCTACAGTAAACATATTTATTCTTCCCACCAAAATCTCGGACGTTTCGTCGGGCGATTGCCAACCTCGTCCATGGTGCTCGCATCATACAGCCTGCCGTTCATCATCACATAGCGGATCGATTCGCTGTTACGGATATTCTCCAGCGGGTTTTTGTCCATCACGATCAAATCGGCCAGTTTTCCTTGCTCGAGTGATCCAAGGTCGTTGTCGAGGCCGAGATACTGAGCGCCAAGCAGCGTAGCACATCGGAGAGCCTCCATGTTGGTCATGCCGCCTTGCTGCAGCATCCAGAGTTCCCAGTGAGCGCCAAGTCCCTGCAACTGGCCGTGCGCACCGAGCTGGACTTTTCCGCCGGCATCGAGAACGCGTTTGAGGGCCCGCGACGTTTCCATGTATTGGTAATCGTCCTCCGGTGCCATTTGCCGGCGACGTGAGCGTGCATCGATGATTTCCCGGGGCACAAATCTGAGGAGTTTTTCGTTTTCCCACACGTTCGTCGTCTGATACCAGTAAAACTCGCCCGAGAGCCCCGCATAGTTCACAATGAGCGTTGGCGTCAGGCCGGTTTTTGATTTCGCAATCAGCCTTACGACATCATTATAGATTGGAGCGATCGGTATGTTGTGCTCAATTCCCGTATGCCCATCCAGCACCATCGACATGTTCCAGAAAAACGTGGAGCCTCCCTCGGGCACAACCATCATCTTGAGAGCTCTCGCAGCCTCAATAATCTGCTGACGGGCATCGCGTCTCGGTTGATTATAACTCTTGACGCTGAAGGCGCCGACGGCCTTGAGCCTTCTCAAATGCGACATCGCATCATCCAGACTATTCACAATTGCCTTGAATGAGCCTTCTGCCCCGTACAGAATTGTTCCGGTTGAATACTGTCTCGGACCAACCATGAGCCCCGCTTTGATCATCTCCGCATTCGTAAACACATAATCCGTGCTGGCCGAAGGGTCATGCATCGTTGTCACACCGAATGCGAGGTTCGCATAGTAGCGCCAGTTCGTCAGCGGCGTCCAATCCCCGAAATTAGCATGTGCGTGGACATCGACGATTCCCGGCATAATGAACTTCCCCGCGACGTCAACCCGGGCTGCGCCGGCCGGCACAGTCACACTCCCGGCAACTCCGACAGCCTTGATCCTGCTTCGCTCCACCAGGACGGTTGCATTTGGAATAACTTCATCCCCTTTCATGGAAATCACCGTTGCACCGACGAGCGCAATTACGCCGTTTGGATTATCCGTTGCTGCCTCGAAGGCAATATTCAGGCCAACGGTGTCGGGTTTTTCCTGAACTGAATCTTTTGCGCCTTCAACAAAGATAAACGTATTTGTCAGATCTCTTGTGAAAAGTTCGGGGCCGAGAGACCAGAAGATTTTTTTGCTATCTCCGGACCAACTGAGATATGTCGCCGCGTCGCGAGTCACTCGTTTGATGGGGTAATCCTGCGTCGCCGGACCGATGTTGACGCCCTGACCGGTTTGTGGAAACACGGCAATGTAAGCATTGTATCGCTCGACCAAAGCAACCCATTGTTCGTCGGGCGAAGGAATGATTTGCTGGGCATTCTCGGACAAAAGGTGCACGAAGCGCTTACCTCCTGTCATGTCAACGCTCACGAGCGCCGTCTTCTCTCCCTCTGAGGCGATAAGAAATATTCGTTCGTCATTCTTGGTGAACCTGGGACGTGAACCTGTTTCAGTAATCAGCGTTGGTTTTCCACCATCTGAGGGAATCCAGTACACTCCTGTTTCTTTTGAATAGAGAGGCCCTCGGACATCATCCCCGCCGATGCGCCGGTAAACAACCTTCCGGCCGTCATTGGAGAATGACGGCTCAATGTATGTTCCTTTTACGGCGCTGAGCTTTGTCTGTCCCCCACCGTCTGTGCGTACTTTATAAAGAGATCCGCGTTCCTGATCATTCCAGGTTGCGTAGACGATCCACCGGCCGTCTGGAGAAAACGAGGGGTAAATCTCGAGGTTCTTTTCGTCCTTTGTCAATCGCTTCGGGCTACCGCTGGGAAGGGCGCGGATCCACAGCTTTCCAAGCGCTCCATAAACAACGAATTTCTGGTCAGGAGACACAGTCACCCATCGAAGCGTCTTCACATCGAACTTGTCCGGCGCGACATCCTGCGGAAACCTCACTGCGTCGGTGACCGTCTGCTTTACTTTAGCCTTGAACGGAATTTCCGTTGCTTTCTTTGTCTGAACATCCAGCCTCCAGATTTTTCCCTTTGCCCAGACAACTACGCCTTTACTGTCGGGCGTCCACGAGAATCCGGGGTAGACGCCAAAAACTGCCCACGCTTCCTGTTGGTCATGGTCGAGGTTATCAAACAATTGTGTAACCTTCTGACTCTCGACATCATACAAGCAGAGAACCGACTTCAAACGAACCCGGCGGACGAATGCAATTGTTTTTCCGTCGGGCGAGACCTGAGGACGCGCAGCTCCGCCTTGAACACGAATGTACGTCTCCGTTTTTCCGGTTTCGCGGTCGAGCCGTTGAATGGCGTAGATGAAATCGTTGGGATCCTTGTTGTACTGAAATGTGCCACCGGGCGTAATGTCCTCACTGTAATAGAGGTAGCGGCCATCCGGCGAGAGGCACGGTTCTCCTGCATCTTGCTGCCAGTTTCGCCGCTTTGTGAGCTGCAAACCTCCTCCGCCACTTGTGTGATACAGCCACATTTCGCCTGCTCCGAGTGAACGAGTGTTGCGATAATGTTTGCGTCCAACAAGATACTTCCCGTCAGGTGTCCATACGGCGTTGTTGACTTGCCGCTCTTTCTCTTTTGTTACTTGTGACGGTTTTGAGCCGTCAACGTTCATGATCCACAGATTGTCGATGCCGTCGCGGTCGCTCGTAAAAGAAATTCTCTTGCCATCCGGACTGAAGCGCGGCTGAACGTCATAAGCCGGACCTGAGGTGAGCGCCTTGGCTTCTCCGCCGCCGCTCGGCATGATGTAGATATCCCCAAGAAGGTCGAAGACGATCCCTTTTCCGTCGGGGCTCACATCGACAGTCATCCAGGTCCCTTCGTCAGTATCAAATTCCGCGTCGACGGATGGTCCGTGTTTTGCCGAGACATCCCATTTCGTGTCGGCTTTTTTGGTTGTGTCTTTTGGTGTTTGAGCCAGGACAAGCCCGGCAAGGAGAAGCAAGCACGAGGAGAGAAGAATTCTGAAGCGTGTTTTCATTTGAAACTCCGTGTTTGGTTCGGATGACAGTGTACTTGTTGTTCGGGAGCAGAGCTCCCTCACAACAAGAGTAACGAAGAACAACAAGTTGCGAAGGATCTCCGCTCCTGAGTACCTGGTGAGGTGTTATCGGGCTCTAACCAAAAAACTCCTCTTGATGACGCCGAATTTGGTCCCTCAACTTTATCGCTTCTCTCCGAGCCACGCTGGCAAAATCGTTTGCGGATGAAGCGTAAATGATGCTCCTGCCGACATTGATGATCGCCATTCGACCCTTCTTGTCGCATCCAAAACCAACTGACGATTTCAAATCGCCACCCTGCTTTCCAACGCCGGGAATAAGCAGAGGCAGATCGGGTGCAATTTTCCTAATAGATTTCAGCTCCTTAGGATGCGTTGCCCCAACGACGAGACCAATATTGCCATTCGTGTTCCATTTTTTTGCGGCAATGACCACCTTTTCATATATAGGCCTCCCTGCAACTTTCACTCTCTGAAAATCTTTCGACCCCGGATTCGATGTTAGCGCAAGGACAAAAACTCCCTTTGCGGAGTCGAGAATGAATGGCTCGACAGAGTCGAAACCCATGTAGGGGTTCACCGTAGCAGCATCGAAGCCAAAATCGGAGAAAAGCACTTTGACGTAGTGTTCGGAGGTGTTGCCGATATCCCCGCGCTTCCCGTCGCCAATGGTAAGAACATCTTTGGGAATCAACGAGAGGGTTTGTTGAACCGTCCGCCACCCTTGTTCTCCCAGCGACTCATAGAAGGCAAGGTTCAATTTGTATGCGCAGATGAGATCGTAGGTGGCTTCGATGATACGCTTGTTGAATTCGAGGACTGGGCTGGGTGAGGTTGAGAGATGACTCGGGATTTTTTGCTCATCAACATCGAGGCCGATGCACAGTAAGGCGTCCTGATTCTTCTGGGCGGCCTGAAGCTTCTGGAGAAATGTCATTAATCGTGGGTCTCAATGTGGTCGAAATGACATTTCGACCTACGTCATCATTTCTGGAAGTTTTTCCACATCATGGATTCCACCGGCTTAATCGTGCGCTTGTTGTACTTCGCACCTTTTTTGCGATTGTAAGGGACTTCGATTTCCCCTGAAACCTCGAAATAAATCAGCTGGCCGATCGGCATGCCGGCATAAATTCTCACCGGTTGCCGCACAGAAATCTCGAGCGTCCACGTGTTGCAAAAACCGATATCCCCTTTTCCTGCTGTTGCGTGGATATCGATCCCGAGC
>JACQPT010000122.1 GCA_016207415.1 Ignavibacteriales bacterium | reverse complement strand
GGCTAACGCGATTACTCTCGCGCTCGGCTTTGGGAAGATTAATGCCATCGCCGAACCGGATATCGGAATGGGAAGCCGTTTGATCGGCCTGCGCGGGATTAGCTTCGCCGGTGGCGGCGTGGATATCACCGGGCCTACGATTGGACGTATCACCGGCGCAGACGTTGAGCGCGACTACACGCGCGGCGGCATTCCCTACGTTGTCGGCGGCGTTGAAATCCAGGTCGCCCTTGAATGCGACGACCCGAGCATTACGCGCTTTGGCGGATGGCACGAAGTAGAGGACGACCGCGCGTCAAGCGGACAATACTGCAGAAACGTGAGCAAGAAAAAAGGCGACCCGGATGCTTTCCTCTCCTTCGAGTTCTCCGGAACCGGTATTGACGTTCACATTGCGCAAGGGCCACGCGGTGGAAATGCGGAAGTCTTTATCGACGGCGTCTCACAGGGAAAAATTGAATTCTTCCGAGAACCGTCCGATCCGTCGAAACCAGATAGGTCGGGCAAGAAAGACCTGACGTTTGGCGTCGTTATCCCCTTCTCCGTTTCTCATGGATCTCACACCTTCAGGCTCAATGTAACAAACGATGTTGAGGGAACGAAGGATATGCCACGAGACATTATTTATCTCGACGGTTTTGTTATTCGAGGTCACAGCACAGGTACAGCTTCCTCAACAGAAACCTCAACTCCAAGCAGTGGCGATGCCTCCCCCCTGGGCTTGGTCTCACAGGTTCTTTCCGCGACTTCGAATACGACGCTGTTGACGGGAGTAGTGGAGCAGCCCGACGACGCAGACTTGGACCTGAAGGTTCTTGATCCGTTGGGAGGCGTTGTTACTCAATCGACACTCACAAATCCGACGGAAGCCGTGCGAGTTGTTCCATTAGCCGTCGGGTTGTACACATTTCAACTTATTAACAACAGCGTGAGCCCAACTCCGTATACATTCTACCAGGTGGTAACAACACAAACGGGCAGTCAATCGCCGAGTCAGCTTACAAATGCTGCTTCCGTTCGGGAAAAGCCGACGGTGTTTGAACTGTTCCAGAATTATCCGAACCCTTTTAATCCTGAAACCATCATTCGCTATGATCTGCCGAACGATGCCTTCGTCAGCTTAAAGGTTCTCGACCTCTTGGGAAGAGAAGTAGTGTCGCTTGTGAGCGGGCATCGTGTTGCTGGAAAGCATGCTGCAACATTCTCAGCTTCCAGGCTGCCTAGTGGGGTGTATTTCTATCGCATTGACGTCACAGAGCAGGATGGAAAGAGCCATTCGAAGATTCTAAGGACAGCTCTTGTGAAGTGACCTTCATTTCATTCCGAGAGGCAGGGATGAAAACCTACCTCGCCAGCTCTCTCAGGGGACGGGAGAGCTGGCGTTTCTTTCTTGTCTCCCCCGACGAGCATTCCGAAACCTGCGAGCGATCTTGTCAGGAGTCTTTCACGGAACACCTAGATTATCGTGCGCCCAAAGCCTTAGCTGCCCTTTCCACATCTTCGGGCTTCACCCAAACGAAGGATCCGAACTTGCCACTCACAGCGACCGCGTCGATCGCGATGATATTCACACCTGCGCGAGCAATGGCCTCCAGTACACCGAGAAGAGCTCCGGTTTTGTCCGTCCCCTTCACCCAAAAACCTGTCCCTTCTTCGGCAAGTATGCCCGATGACTTCCAGGCTGCTCTGATTTTATCCGGATTCTTCGCCGTGACATACAACTCCGCCTTTCCTTCGCTCGTCGAAAATCCCCAGAGCCCCGAAAGGCCAAGGTTTTTCGCCTTCAACTCTTTCAGAACGGCGAGTAAGGCTCCCGGTTTGTCCTCAAGGTTTGCCTTGAAATAAGTTGTTCTGAGCGGTGTTGCCATAGTTGCCTCCTTGACAAAAAGTTGTTAATTAGTTCCCTGCCCAATGCGAGTGTACACAAAAGCAGGTTCACAGTCAACGAACCCCTTCCGTGCGTGAAAAAGCCTCGAAATTTCTTAACATTTTGCGTGCATCCACAGACGCGACCGTATTAGCAGATGACCTGCTCGTGTTTTTCTATGACCTCCGTGACAACTATTCTGTCGCCCATTCCTCAAGCCCGCGTTTTTCGGCGAAGAGTTTTTCCATCCTTGGAGAGCTTCTCTATAGCTTAGAGTCCCGTCCTGACGAAACTATGCAGAATGAACACTGGAGAAGTTTTTGTGAAATGGTCCTGGAAGACATCGCTTTAGGTCGGATCGAAATCGCAAAAAAATAACAGAACAATAGGTAGAAGGAGAACCGCCCATGAATACTCCCACCACTCGGATCATCGGTTTACATCTTTTCATCTTTTCGGCTCTTTTGGCACAACAAAAAACCATGACGGATTCAGTAAAACTGGCTGCTTTGAAACAGGAATCTGTCAAAAATGTCGACGCCATGAAGGACTTCACCCAGCAAATGGTCGATATGATTTTCAGCTTCGGCGAGCTCGGTTTTCAGGAATTCGAGACGTCCAAATATCTTACTGACATTCTGCGAAAAAATGGATTCAAAGTGCAGGAAGGAATTGCCGGCATTCCAACGGCATGGATGGCTTCGTGGGGATCGGGCAAACCGGTCATTGCCCTCGGCTCGGACATCGACTGCATCCCTCAGGCTTCGCAAAAACCCGGCGTCGCCTTTCACAGCCCGACAATCGAAGGAGCTCCGGGACACGGCGAGGGCCATAATTCCGGCCAGGCGGTGAACATTACCGCCGCTCTCGTGATGAAGAAAATCATGGAGCGCGAAAGACTTTCTGGAACGATCAAAATCTGGCCGGGAGTTGCAGAGGAACTTGTCGGCACAAAAGCATACTTCGTTCGCGAAGGATTTTTCAAAGACGTCGATGCGTGTCTTTTCACGCACGTCGGCAGCAACCTTGAGACGTCATGGGGCACAACGTCGGGAAATGGTTTGATCTCCGTAGAATATTCCTTCGTCGGACAAACTGCCCATAGCGCAGGAGCTCCCTGGCGCGGAAAGAG
>JACQPT010000005.1 GCA_016207415.1 Ignavibacteriales bacterium | reverse complement strand
TGCAATAGTTGTTGAAGCGTTGAAGGGATTCGGATAGTTTTGTTCAAGGAAGAATGTTCGGGGTATGGCCTTGACCGAAGCAATCCAAATTGCGTCCGATTGATAACGAAGCGGCAGCTCTACGCTCTTCCGTGAGACAGCATCCTGAATATGAGTGAGGGTAAGTGTGTATTCCCAGTCCTCGGAGCTGGACCAATGTGTCAGTGAAAGGGGTGCGTCCTCCTCTGCTCCGTGGGCAAAGGATTGAAGGATTTCGTTCGCTCCCCAGATGGTAACGACTGCCTTTCCATTGATGGCATCGGCTCGGCCAACAAGATCGCCTTCATTTGTCCACACTCCAATTTCATCTCCTTCCTTTAGCACATTATGCTGAATGAGAAGTGTCGCGCTGTATCCGGTGCTCGGGAGCGGGGGGTAATGATGCCCGACACGGCGAAATTCAGAGGCAAATGTGTTTGATGTAGCGACGTCCTGTTTCCACGGTACAGACTCGAGTCGATTTGGAGGATACACGAGTGTCGCAGACCGTCTTGAATGAACTTTATAGGCATGGCCCGGCATCAGAGAACCAATGGTGTTGATGTTGATTTCAGGCCAGAATACTCTTCCTTCGTTGTCTTTGATGAGGTGGATGGCGTCAGAGATTGAAGCGAGGGCGGATTCTGGAGTCATGGAGCTGTTTCGCAAATATGACACGAAGTTCCATCCGCTCTCCATCTGTAACTGGAAGAGCTCAGGCGACAATTCGTCACCGACCAATGTCAGCCCGCCCTCATCTTTCATGTAGATCTGATAAGCATGCTGTGGGTCCCACCTCCCAATGGTGTTGATTCCGGAATCCGGCCAAAAGACCTGCCCGATATTGTTTTGTACAAGAATGATCTTCGATGCGAAGCTAGAGGTAATCGACTCGATTGAGGAATCCGAAGGTATGATGTGACTTGATATCATGTTCGACCCTTTCGTGAGCGCGACGTGGTGCATCATGCGGGCCACACCATCGAGAGACGAAAGTATGAACTGTCCGCCGTCGATGTACGTTGGGCCTCCGGATCGGAATGTTGCCAGCGCTTCATACTCCCTATGCTTTTCCCGGTTCCAAATTGTGAAAAACAGCGTGTCCCCCTCGACAAATCCATCTCTTCGGCCTGTGAGTGGGTTGTCTGCCCAGGCCATCATGCGTAGGTCTTCACCGTCTTTCCACTCCTGAAAACCACCACAAACCACCTGTCCATTCTCTTTGAGAAAAACACCGACGAGGTCTCCTGATTTCAATGCAAGGTTGCCCGCTTTGGGGTTTGCCGCAGCAGGGATGATGAGCTCTGCACTGTTTCCGGTTTCGGCCATGAAAAGCCATCTGGGGGGAAGAAGTGTGTCCACGGTTGTCCTGAATCTCGCGACGGGAGACCAATTGGCGGTCGCGCTCACATTGGATGCTTTTACCCTCACGTAGTATGTGGTATTCGTGGAAAGTGTTCCCAGCTGGTAGGAGCTCATGAGAACCCATGGTCGGTCGATAATGATTGTTGAAAAAGCGGAATCCAAAGAAACCTGCAGATGATACCAGCTTGCGACAGGAGAGGCACTCCATGTGCTGGCAGGATGTATTTGCATTCCCACGCAGTTGTTTATCGGGTATTCGATGTTTGAGGCTGCGGGCTTTTCAGCGGTCCTCAGGAGGGTATACTTCACCGATTGAAGAAGTCTGTCGCGGTACGTGTAGGCCGATGGCAATTGTCCGCCACCCAGCTCCCAGATGATCACGCCCCCCAGGCCCTGCGAGCGCGCGAATTCAATTTTTTCCTTGCACATTACTTCATTGTCAAACGAAACAAAACGGTCGTCGTCCGATCCGGATCTATCGATGCTCAGGTAGGAGGCAAGGGCCGAGGAGTCCCAGCGATAGAACTCAGGCTGATAGTAATTCTGAATAATCGAAAAATACGGGACGTTAGGCTGAACCTGTGGAGAAGAAGTCCATGATTGTCGTGGGTCGGTTGCTCCTCCCGTGGGAGTTCCGTCTCCGCCTTTCCATACATAGCCGTAAAAATCTATACCAATACCGATTTTGTTAAGGGGAATGCCCGCTTTTCGAAACACGTTTACCATACCATGAGCTGAAGGAACCGGCCTGCCAGTACTCGGAAAGGTGAAGCTGCCGTCGGTGATGGGAGCGTTATGCCAGGTCACCCATCCGGGCCAGGCACCGGACAAATCATACGTCATGAGGTTAATCTGGTCGAACTCGTCCAACAAAGCTGCAAAAATCGATGACTGCCAGATAACAGCAGCGGTAAGCAAAGGTCGGGGAGTGATTTCGTCCAGCCGCTGCCTCAGGAGTTTGATAAACAAAGTGTATTGTGGAGCGTCGGTGGCTTCAAGAACTTCCCAGTCAACATCAATGCCGTCGTAGCCGTGGCGGGACATGAATCCTATGAGGTTGTCAACAAAGCTGGAGAGGTTGAGGGGACTCGTGGCTCCGCGGAAGCGCGCATCGGTTCCCCATCCTCCAACGCAAATAAGGATTTTTTTGCCTGCCTCATGCGCTCGTGAAACGAGCTCTTCGGCGTTGTTGGGACGAATGCTGTTGGAGTTGCTGTCGAGAGAGCCATCCGACTGAGGGACCAGCGAAAAATGGATAATGTGGGTTACTGCTGAGTAATCAATCTGCTGCGCAGGGAGGACGCCGTTGTTGAACCAGCCTTGACTCCAACCCGCATAATAGGCCGTTACCCAGATGTCAGAAGAACCTGGAGTGGAAGATTGCCCCCGAAGGAGCGTCATACTTTGAAAGAAAATAAAGATCACAGAAGCGGCTGTCTTCATCCTTTTTGATATCCCAAAAGATGGATGCAGAGTCTTGTGTAGGGTTTTCGAGATGTACTACACACAAGGGTGGTAAAACGGCCCATCTTATTTCCCGTCGCCTGCGAGGAATAGCTGAGAAGTGCCCTGCTGAAGAAAAGATAAAAAAACATGAAATAGTTTCAAGGCCATTGTTTTTCTTAAATAAATTTTCATTTGAGTCAAAAAGAAACAATCTGGCATGAGGGTTGGACGAGCAAAACATCCTAAAAAGCAAAACGCCCAAGTCCGTAGGGGAACAGACTTGGGTCGTTTGCCTGGAAATCGGGCCGTCGCCTCCCGCGGACGGCCCGCACCAGCCACTTTTGAATCTTCACAACCAATCTCTTTGCCGGGAGGATTCGGATTGGTTGTGTCGGTTTATCTTGCGAGAAGCATCTTCCGGGTCTCGACGAACAAATTCTTCTGGCCGTCCAAGGACTGCGCTGTCAGCCGATAGAAGTAGGTGCCCGTTGCCAAACCCGTCCCTTGAAACTCTACATGATGCAATCCAGCTTTCTGCTCACCGCTGTGCAGCACAGCGACAGATTGTCCGAGTGCATTGAAGACTTCCACGGTAACACTGGCATCCTCAGGTAAGGCATATCTGATTTGTGTTGTCGGGTTGAAGGGATTGGGGAAATTCTGCGAAAGAGCAAAAGAGGATGGCATTTCCGCCAACTCGGTGCCGACGCTTGTCGCAGGTGAATTTGCTGCCACCGTTGTCGAAGATCCGATGAAACGGATGTTGTCGACGTAGTACGTTCTCTGCCGTCCGGAAAGATCCTGAATGACAATGCGGTGAATCGTCTGCTTGTTCGGATTGAGCTGTGTCATGGGAAAAGAAAGCACTTTCCATTGGTTGACGGGAATATAGATATACTTCACGGACGGGAAACTCTGATTCAGGTCGTTCTCAAAGTACACGCCGAGGGACAACCCGACAGAACCGCCGTAAACTGCAAATTCGAAGCCTGCATAGTCGGTTCCTTTCACGTCAACCTGAGCTCCCCAGGGGCCGCTATGGAGGCGCAATGCACCCCATCCGTTTTGTACGACTTCGATGGAGCTCGTGCCCGTTTGTTTTTGCTCAGTACTCTGGAAGGTAATGCTTGCACTCCAGGAAGCGTTGATCCACGGTGAATTTACATTATCCTGATAAACCCAGAGGTCTGAACTGGGGGTCGGCGGGGTCACGATATTGGAAACCGTCACGGTTACCGAGGCCGACGATTGATTGCCTGCAGAATCTCGTGCAATTGCGGTGAGCGTGTGCGACCCGTTTGCGATCTGCATTGTGTTCCATGACAGGTTGAATGGTTCGGCAGTCAATTCGGCACCCATATTGACCCCGTCTAACTTAAACTGCACGCCCACGGCTTTTTGGTTGTCCGAAGCGTTTGCGGATACAGTGATTGTTCCGGAAACCGTCGAACCGTTGGAGGGTGCAGTAATGGTCACGATTGGCGCAGTTGTATCTGCCGCCGGGACGGTCGCAAAGCTCGCCACGGAAGACCATGCGCTTGTTCCGTTACTGTTGGTGGCATTGACGCGCCAGTAATAGACAGTGTTGTTCGAAAGCCCGTTGACTGCCAACGATGTGGCTGTGACTCCAGATTGGCTCACCGCCGTCGTTGAAAAATCGCTTTTTGACGACACCTGGACCTGGTAGGTGGTTGCGTTTGCCGAAGGATTCCACGAGAGCGTTGGGTTGAGGGCAACGCCTGTTGACCCGTTTGCAGGAGATGCCAACGTTGGTGCGGATGGCGCCGTAACAGTTCCAACAAGCCGAAGGTTGTCGACATACCATGTCTTCGTCGAACCGCTCACTTCCTGGATGTCGATGCGGTTGATGACCTGGTTGTTTGGATTTAACTGGCTCATGGGAAGAGAAATGGCGACCCATTGACCGGCGGACACAGTTCCATAGTTCACTTTCGGGAACGACTGCCCCGCATCGTTTTCAAAAAAGATGGACAGACTTGTTCCTGAGGTTGCGGCATAGACAAAGAACTCGAGGCTCTTATACCCTGAAGGAGAGATTCCGGCGGAACCCCAGTTGCCATGATGCAAGCTCAACGCAGCCCAGGCGCCGGTGATCGCCGTTTTGATTGAATATGTACTCGCGTAGGCTTGCTCTGTACTGCCGAAGGTTACCGTCGCACTCCATGAAGCATTAACCCAAGGAGATTTGAGCGTCTCATCAAAAACGATGAGATCTGAAGTAACCGAAGGCGGCGGTGTTGTCGAATTGGAGACTGTCACCGTCACAAAGGATGTCGACGTATTCCCCGCCGCGTCGCGTGCGACCGCTGAAACTGTGTGGGATCCGTTGGCGACTTGTGTCGTATTCCAGGCAAGGGAGTATGGCGCGGATGAGACTTCACTACCGAAGTTTATTCCATCGACCTTAAACTGCACTCCTGCCACGCCGATGTTGTCGCTGGCGGACACGCTTAGTGTCACCGTACCGAGAACGGATGAACCATTGACCGGTGATGACCACGTGATAGTCGGTGGTGTCGTATCCACCGACGAGTTCAGTACGCTGACAGACACCGAACTCGTGGCCGTATTTCCTGCTGCATCCCGCGCAACTGCGGAGATCGTGTGGGAGCCATTGGAGAGCTGAACACTATTCAGAGAGACCGCGTACGGCGATGAGATGTCCTCGCTGCCAAGGTTATTTCCGTCGACTTTGAACTGTACACCGACGACGCCCATGTTATCGGAGGCATTTGCCGTAACAGTGGTTGTTCCAGAAACTGTGGCCCCGATTGCCGGGAAGGTAATAGCAACTGTTGGAGGCGTCATGTCGACCGACGGTATTGAACCGCCAAGAGATTGTTTCACCACTTGGAGGAGCACGTCTTTTTGCCCCAGGGGTTGATCAGCCCTGTAACCGCCGCCGAGTTCCCAGATGATGACGCCGCCCATACCTTTGTTTTTGGCGTAGCCAATTTTTGCAGCAACGGTTTTCTCGTCGTCGTACGAGATGAACTTATCGCTCGAGGAGCCGGTGTTGTCAATGCTGAGATACGCAGCCTGAGGCGCTTCATCCCATCGATAGTATTGGGGCTGATAATAATTCTTCATGATGGTAGAGTACGGGACGTTTGCCTGGACGGAAGGCGCCGTTGTCCAGGACTGACGAGGTTCGGTAGCTCCGCCTGTCGACGTGCCAGTTCCGCCGTTCCACACGTACCCATAGAAATCAATGCCGATGCCGAGTTTGGCTGCGGGGATTCCTGCGGCGATAAAATTCTTCGCCATACCGTCTGCTGAAGGAGGCGCTGCACCGGTGCTGGAGAAGCGGTAACCTCCATCTGTGACTGCGGAGTTATGCCATGTGATCCAGCCTGGCCACGCACCTGCCAGGTCGTAGGTCATGAGGTTGATCTGGTCAAACTTGTTTTCCACCAGGGCAAAGACTGACGGTTGCCATGCAGTCGCAGCCATAAGCAACGGCCGGGGACTCACTGCATCCAGCGCCGCACGCAGTTCCGTGATAAATGCAACATACTGAGGACCATCGGATCCTGCCAGCGGCTCCCAGTCGATGTCCACGCCGTCGTACCCGCGCGCTCTCATCAGATTCACGATGTTTGTTATGAACTTCGACCTGTTGGTGGAGTTCGTTGCGCCGCGAAATGATACATCGGTGGCCCATCCCCCGACGCAAATGATCACTTTTTTGCCGATGGCGTGGGCGCGAGTGACGACCTCGTTTGCGTTGAACGCTGTAACGCTGTTCGACGCGTCGTCGAGAGTGCCATCCGACCGCGGGACGAGAGCAAAGTGGATGAGATGTGTAAAAGCCGAGTAATCGACGTCTTGGGCGGGCATGTAGCCGGTGTTGTTATAGCCCTGCTGCCACCCGGCATAGTATGCCGTGGCCCAGATGTTCGACTGGGCGCTGCTTTCGACGGACAGGTTGATCACCAGTGCGGCCAGAAGAAGGAAGAGAGAGAAGATTTTTTTCACGATGAAGTTACTCCTTTCCAAGAGTTGTGAAATGATGATTTACGCGAGACTTGTGGATGGCTGTGGTCCGAGACTCACCAGTTGCCTTATGGCTTGGGGGACCTCGTGGATCTCAGTGGATTTATCAAAGAAGAAGTCTGCCCCGCACTCAAGGCATTTCTTGCGATACTGTTCGCTCGAGGCGTTGCTGACAACGAAGATTTTTGTAGAGGGGAACTCGACTTTGAGTTGACACAGGAGGTTGACACCGCTTCCCCCGCGCAGTTCGATGTCCAGGACGACAACGTCGGGTCTGACTTTCCGGATCGTCTCAAGCGCAACAAAGGCGTCCTGCGTATAGCCGACGATTTCCAGGTTGTCGACATCCGACAGGAGTGTCATCAACCTTGCGCTGCCGAGTGGTGATCCGTCGGCGATAAACATTTTCATTGTTGGTTACCTGAATGTTTTTTGTCTGATGACCACGTCGGAGAGTGTTCTTCTCCGCGGGCGTGATTAAAGTGGATGCAAAATACGCGATGGTAGGTGTCCGGCGGTATCGGCGAAAACTGATTCTCGCGTAGGATTTGGGAACAAGGCAGTGTGAGACAAATCTGACAATTACCTAAGGCGCGAGGTTGGTGCGGGCAATCGTTTAAAAGAGGAGTGAAAGAAAAAAGCCCCGGGGTTCTTCAACCTTCGGGGCTTGGGGAGAATTGCAGAGACGAAATTCTTATTCGATCAACTTGTGTTCAACAGTATAACGTGCGATCTCGGCATTTGATTTCATATTCATTTTGTCAAGGATGCGTGCACGATACGTGCTGATGGTTTTCACGCTGAGTGCCAAAATTGCGGCAATCTCTGTAAGTGTTTTGCCTTGAGCAATCAATCTCAGGACCTGGAATTCGCGGTCGGAAAGCTTTTCATGGGGAGGCCGTTGAATGTTGGCCTCCGTCATTGACGCAAGCTGTTCCGCCAGGAGCGACCCTACATATTTCCCGCCGGTAGCTACTTTACGAATTGCACGGGCAAGCTCTTCGGGAGGAGCATCTTTCGTCAGGTAACCGGACCCACCCGCGCGCAGCACCCGTACGGCAAACTGTGCCTCGGGATGCATACTGAGGATGAGCACAGGGAGCTTAGGTTTGGCACGTTTGAGATCTTTCAGGATATCGAGTCCGCTTTTGTCCGGCATGGTGATGTCCAGGAGCAGGACGTCGGCTTTTGTGTTCTGGGCAAGCGCAAGAGCTTCTGTGGCGTTGTTCGCTTCACCGACGACTGACATATCGGAGTGTTCACCGAGAATTTTCCGCAAGCCATGCCTCACAACGACATGGTCATCGGCGATGAGGACTCTGATCATGGCGATTCATCGGGGCTGGGCAACACAAGGGGAATTTGCACGAACACGGAGGTTCCGCCGCCGGAAGCTCCTTGAATGTGTACCGTCCCGCCAAACATCATTGCGCGCTCCCTCATACCGACGAGGCCAAGGGATTTGATGGCAATCAGGCCTCTGTCGGCAATGCCGACGCCGTTATCTTCAATACGGAGATTCAATGCTCGATTGTTGGTGTCGAGATGAATCTGCACTCTCGTCGCTTGAGCGTGTCGAGCGACGTTTGTCAGAGATTCCTGAAGGATGCGGAAGACGGCTGCGGCAAGATCATTGTCAAGCTTGACATACTCTGTCGTGGACGTGAACTTGCACTCGATGCCCATGCGTGTCCGGAACTCATGTGTTTGCCATTCGATCGCGGAGATGAGTCCCAGGTCGTCGAGCACGCGCGGCCGCAGTTCCGACGCAATTCTTCGAATCGTCTGGATCAATGAATCGATCAATTGCGTCATGGACAAGATTGTCGGAAACAGGGGCTCTAGCGCGGATTGTTTCAGGTCGCGAAGTTTACCTTCGAGCCACATCAAATCCATTTTCAACGCTGTCAACGTCTGGCCCAGCTCGTCATGGATTTCGCGGGAGATGCGCCCCCGCTCCTCCTCCCGGACAGACTGAAGATGGCCGGCGAGAGCCCGGAGTTCCTTTTCGCTCTGCCGAAGCGCCTCTTCAGCTCCAAGTTTCCTCTCCTCAGCGCTTTTCTTTTCCAGAGTTTGGAGGATGGAATTGGGCAGCCTCATGAGACTCTGTTTGAGGATGTAATCCTGAGCCCCATGTTTGATGCATTCCACGGCAATCTCTTCTGACTGAGTGCCGGTGATGAGGATACAGGGAACCGTGGGCCGTCGTTCTTTGAGGAGCTCCAACACTTCAAGCGCCGAGAATTTTGGAAGCAGATAGTCTGCCAGCACGAGGTCGGGTTTAAACGATTCCAGAGCCAGCATGAAGTCGTCTTTTGTGGAAACCCTGTTGGAAACAAAAGGAATGCGGGCACGTTTGAGCTCCAACTCCATCAACTCGGCGTCCGCCTCGATATCTTCGACAATCAGGACGCGGAGGCCCCGCTCTTTCCATTCCTGCGAACGGCCTCTGAATTCCCCCTGCGTTACCATGTTGATGACTTCCTCAACCGGGTCGGGCTGTTTCGAGAAAATCTGTGATATTGTATTCCGGGTTTTCATTCATGGTCAACCAATAGTTACCGAGAGTGGATACCGTTCGTTCATACAGCTCAGCGTTCA
>JACQPT010000115.1 GCA_016207415.1 Ignavibacteriales bacterium | reverse complement strand
GTATGAAACACGCCATCATCGCTTTTGTTCTGATACTTGCTGCGGCACTCTCGCGCTTGATCCCGCATCCGCCAAACTTTGCGCCGATCGCGGCTATGGCGTTAGCCGGAGGCGTTTATCTCGATAAACGGTTTGCCATCATTGTACCTTTGGCAGCTCTCTTGTTGAGTGACGCAATCATCGGTTTTCATAGTCTCATGGTTTTTGTCTATGGAAGTTTCCTGGCAATCAGCTTCATTGGACTCTGGCTGAAGTCGCACAAGAAACCCCTGCCTGTTTTCGGAGCTGCCCTTGCAAGCTCCTGCCTGTTTTTTGTTGTGTCGAACTTCGGCGTTTGGCTCCTCGCCGACGGGTCGATTTATCCCAGGTCGATAGCGGGAATCCTGGAATGCTACATCGCGGCAGTCCCGTTCTTCCAAAATACCGTTCTTGGCGATGTGTTGTATACCGGCGTGATGTTCGGCATCCTTGAACTTGTGAACAAACTTGTGCCGGTAACTGCGGGAAAACAAACGGTTGTGACAAAATAGATACAGGTCACAATTAACGACATTTAATAGAGATCAGCTTGACTTCACGATGGTGCACATGTATTTTGTGTACCAGATACCGAACGGGTTCATCGTGTTAGATTTCATCAAAAGGTTCACTTTATCGATGGAGGTTACATGAAAAAACTACTCATCGCTGTGCTCGTCTTAGGCCTCATGTCGGTCTCGGTCGCACAGGAAAAAGGCAAATCTGAGCCAGCAACCCCGGCAAAACCGCCGACAGAGAAGGGCGAGAAATCCACGCCTGCAACTCCTTCGCCAAACGCCCAGCATGGCATGGAGAAAAAGGCCGAAAACATGGAAAAGAGGGATGCCAAAAAGGCGGCAAAGTCACAGAAGAAAGCTGCGAAGAAGCAAGCAAAGGCCGCCAAGAAAGCCGCAAAGGCGGAATCAAAGAATCAATAGATTCTTCTCTTTAGCCACAAGTCCTTCAGAAGGTCTCCAGAAAAAACTGGAGACCTTTTTTTTCAGATAGCCTTGACTGCCCAAAACAAAAGAAGGTTTCTGAGTGCGTTTGTG
The DNA here is from genome assembly GCA_016207415.1 of Ignavibacteriales bacterium. Taxonomy (GTDB): domain Bacteria; phylum Bacteroidota; class Ignavibacteria; order UBA10030; family UBA10030; genus JACQPT01. The sequence goes on along the minus strand of JACQPT010000115.1, from coordinate 3,809 downwards.
ATGGCCTGGCTGCTGTTCACTGCTGGAGTGGCGCAGGAAGAGGAGGAGGAAGAATTGCCGTGGTCGGTCGACGTTGGGGCGAGGTATCTGAGCAAATATACAAACTACGGTATCGACTTAGGGCAAGACAGGGCAGCCATGCCGTTTGGATTCGGGATTTCGCATCGAAGCGGGTTTACGTTTTCGAGCGAGGTTGTCAACGTGCTCGGTTCAAGTGGTGGGATTCAACAGTCGTCGATTTCACTGGAATACGAACGATCGCTCAGTGCGTTGATAAGCCTCTCATTCGAGTTCTCGCATTATTTCTATAGAAGCGACACACTCAGCGCACTGTCAGGGTTGTCGAATTCGCTCTCTGCCAACGCAGATTTCGATCTTGAGATTGTTTCGATCTCTGTGTTTTATGACGTCTACCTCGGCGGCAGCAGCGCGAATTATTTTGGCGTGAGCGCGTCAGGGTATGTTTCAGCCGGCGATGTGACCGTAGTGCCGTTGCTTCAAGTTGGCTTTGTCTCTCAGGACATCCAGGGAACTTTTCTCAAGTCGAACAGAGGAAAGCCAAAGGCGCAAATAGGATCCGCAATTCAGTCAGTTACTGGAATGAGCAATGCCAGCTTTTTGCTGGTCCTTCTGTATCCCGCTGGACAGGGTTTCACAGCATCTTTCACTCCGTCATTTGTCTATTCCCCCTCGGAGCTCGCCACTCGTACGTCCCAGTTCATCTGGTCTGTCGGGATCAGATACACGCGGGAATTCTGAGAGCAAGCAACTATTTTTCCGTTTTAGCGATTTCCTGAGGGATTTCTGATGTTGCTTCGGGAATTCTCCCTTGCTTCTTACTCCAAAATGATTCTATATTAGCACGCTTTTCTGCCAAAGGCTGATCCGCCGTGGCGGAGAACGGTTTCGGAGCGCACAACCAACGAGCGATTGTCTCCATGTCCGGTTCAACATCCCAGCGAAGCTTTTTCGAAAACGTATCGTTGAATTTCGACAAAGCCGCCTCTTTTACAGAACACCCCAGTGGTCTTCTCGACCAGATCAAAGCCTGCAACAGTGTCTACCATTTCCAGTTTCCGATTCAGAAGGACGGCGGGTATGAAGTTGTCCAGGCATGGCGTGTGGAGCACAGTCAACATAAGTTGCCGACCAAGGGAGGGATTCGTTACAGCGAAGAGGTGAACGAAGATGAGGTCAAAGCTCTTGCAGCCCTGATGACCTACAAATGTGCGCTTGTTGATGTTCCCTTCGGAGGGGCGAAAGGGGCGGTCAAAGTAAACCCTAAAAAATACTCGATCGCCCAGTTGCAGAGAATCACGCGTCGGTACACCGCCGAACTTGTGAGGAAGAACTTTATCGGCCCGGGGATCGATGTACCTGCGCCGGATTATGGCACGGGCGAACGCGAAATGGCATGGATTGCAGATACATACTCTGCCTTTCACCCTGAAGCCATCGATGCGGTCGCGTGCGTTACGGGAAAACCCGTGAGCCAGGGAGGAATTCGTGGAAGGCGCGAGGCTACGGGAAGAGGTGTCTATTTTGGGATTCGCGAAGCCAGCCTGCACGCAGAGGACATGAAAGGCCTTGGCTTAACTCCAGGCTTGAAAGGGAAGACCGTTGTCGTGCAAGGACTTGGCAATGTCGGCTACCATGCAGCAAAGTTTCTCCAGGAAGCGGATTGTGTCATTGTCGGTCTGTCCGAGTTCGAAGGAGCCATCTACGATCCCCAGGGTCTTGACATTGACAGAGTGGTCAAGCACCGAAAGGAAACGAAGACAATTCTTGGATTTCCGGGGGCCAAAGATGTTCCGAGAACACTGGATGCGTTGGAACTGGAGTGCGACATCCTTGTTCCAGCGGCCCTGGAGAATCAGATCACAGCAGAGAATGCAGGACGGATCAAAGCAAAAATCATCGGTGAGGGGGCTAACGGGCCGGTGACACCGGATGCGGAAGAGGTTTTGAAGAAAAGGCAGGTGCTCATAGTGCCGGATATGTATCTCAATGCCGGCGGCGTCACGGTATCATATTTTGAGTGGCTGAAGAACTTGCAACACGTGAGGCTGGGGAGGATGGGAAAGAGGTTCACAGAAACGTCTCTTGCGCAGCTGATCATTACTATTGAGCGCGCAACAGGGCATAAACTCGCTCCACAGGAGAAAGAAAGGCTTGCCCGTGGACCCAGCGAGGAAGACCTTGTCAATTCCGGGCTTGAAGACACGATGATCAACGCGTACAACGAAATCAGAGAAATCTGGAAGAAGACGCCGGGCATCGATTTGCGGACGGCGGCATTTATCTCGGCCATCAATAAAGTGGCGACATCGTACATGGAACTCGGCATCTTTCCGTAAGACGAGAATGTCTCCTATTTTCATATTCGAAAAAAATTCCTAAGAGTTAGAGGAATGTTTTTGCGGATACCCGCCTGTGGCCTGTTTTCTCCACTAAATCATGGAACGGATGTTGTTCACTCACCGCTGATTGGAATAAACAACCCTGCTATTCACGTCTCACAAAGAACAATCTGCTTAAGAACGTACAGGAGGATTTATGTCAGGTTATGTCAATGAATTTGTAGCGAGAGTAAAGGTAAAGAACCCCGCAGAGCCGGAATTTCACCAGGCGGTTCAGGAAGTTGTGGAATCGTTGAGTCTTGTCCTTGAACGTCATCCGGAATACCGCTCGGCGAAAATTTTGGAACGCATCGTTGAACCGGAGCGTGTGATTATGTTCCGCGTTCCCTGGATGGACGACCAGGGCGAAGTTCAGGTGAATCGAGGGTTCAGGATCGAAATGAATAGCGCCATCGGGCCGTACAAAGGCGGGTTGCGATTCCATCCGTCGGTGACGCTGGGAATACTGAAGTTCCTTGCCTTTGAACAAGTCTTCAAAAACAGCCTCACGACGCTTCCTATGGGCGGCGGAAAGGGCGGCTCCGATTTTGACCCCAAAGGAAAAAGCGATAACGAAGTCATGAGATTTTGTCAGAGTTTTATGACGGAACTCTTCCGTCACATCGGCCCGGACACCGACGTACCCGCCGGCGACATTGGCGTTGGTGGAAGAGAAATTGGCTACCTGTTCGGGTACTACAAGAGGCTCCGCAACGAGTTCACCGGCGTCCTTACCGGAAAAGGTCTGAACTGGGGTGGTTCTCTGATCCGTCCCGAGGCCACGGGATACGGCGCAGTGTATTTTGCTGCGGAGATGTTGACGACCAGGAAGAAGACGCTCGAGGGGAAAACCTGTCTCGTTTCAGGAAGTGGTAACGTTGCACAATACACCGTCGAAAAAATTCAGCAGCTCGGCGGAAAAGCTGTGACACTTTCCGATTCGAACGGCTACATCTACGACCCTGAAGGCATCGACAGAAAGAAGCTCGATTTCGTGATGGAGCTGAAAAACGTCCGCCGGGGCAGGATCAAGGAATACGCCGACACATTCAAGGGTGTGACCTATTCTCCGTTTGACCAAAAGATGGACTTCAACCCACTCTGGAACCGGAAAGCCGATTGCGCGTTTCCCAGTGCGACCCAGAACGAGATCAACGCGAAGGACGCTCAAAACCTCGTGCGCAATGGCGTGTATGCTGTTTCCGAAGGGGCCAACATGCCCACGACACTCGACGGCGTAAAGGTTTTTCTCGATGCCGGCATTCTCTACGCTCCCGGCAAAGCGTCGAACGCCGGAGGCGTGGCGACCTCGGGCCTTGAAATGTCGCAAAACAGCATGAGGCTTTCGTGGACGAGGGAGGAAGTCGATAACCGGTTGCACCTGATCATGAAGAGCATCCATAAAACCTG
>JACQPT010000114.1 GCA_016207415.1 Ignavibacteriales bacterium | reverse complement strand
ATACTGAATTCACCTGGGACGATCGATTCGGATTATCGCGGAGAGGTCAAGGTGATTTTAACAAATTTCGGCAAAGAACCGTTCAGGATACGGCGCGGCGACCGCATTGCTCAAATGGTCATCAGCAGGTATGAACGGGTTATGTGGCAAGAAACCGAGGGTGTCAATGAGACGTTGAGGGGCGACGGTGGCTTTGGGCACACAGGAACTACCCCACAAAAAATCTGACTATGGCCGCAAAACGACGTCACTTGTATGGGCGGTCCAAAAGCGCGGAGCTGCTTCCTCAAGGCAGTGACAGCATTTTTCAATCTCTGGGACGGATCGAAGTTGTGCTTCTCGTTGGAGGAGTACTTCTCCTGCTGGTTCTGTTTTATACGATCAATACCATCCTCTCGCCATTTCTTGTCCTGGGGGCTATTATCTTTCTCCTTTTTCCTCTCCGGAGATACTCGCTCGCCCGAAACGTCATGTGGCTCAGCGTCATGCTTTTTTCTCTCTGGCTGCTGAGTGAAATCTCGGATATCCTCGCCCCGTTTGTTGTCGGGATGGTTTTTGCCTACATTCTTGACCCGATCGTGGATTTTTTTGAACGGTGGAAGATTCCGCGATGGGTGAGTTCGCTTGTTTTGATTCTATTTCTGCTGGGAAGCATTGTCCTGGTACTGTTTTTTGTTCTTCCCGTCGCTGCTTCCCAGGTCGAGGGCTTTCTCCAGTCAACGTCACAGCTCGTGGCTGATTTTCGGACGTACATACAGAGCAGTACCTGGCTCACCGCGCTTGAGAGATATGGTATTTCATCGGAGGAGATTCGCACAACGATTACCTCCAGGCTCACGCCAAAACTCGAGGATGTTTTGAAAACTGGTTTTCAAGGTTTCCTGCAGTTGGTCAGCAGTTTGTCGAGAGTCGTTACGCAGGTCTTTTATGTTTTCCTGGTTCCTTTTCTGACATTCTATATTCTCACTGACTTCCCCAAGATCGCGTATCGATTCACCATGTTGTTCCCAAGACAACGCCGTGAGAGGACAAAAGAGTACATGAAGCAGGCGGATGACCTGATCGGCCGGTATTTGCGTGGCGCACTGCGTGTCGCTCTTTTACAGGGTATTGCAATTTTCATCGCGTTCACACTTTTTGACATCAAGTATGCGTTGCTCCTCGCCTTGCTCGCATCCATCCTCGATCTGATCCCGTATTTTGGCTTGATCGTCATTATGTTACTCTCGGGCATTGTCGCTACGTTCAGTGATCCTCCTGTGCTGCCCAAAGTCCTCTTTGCCCTTGGGACGATCGGGCTCTTCCATATCGTTGAGGTCGTGTTTCTTTCGCCGCGGATCGTCGGGAGCAAAGTTGGCCTGCATCCTCTGTTGATTATACTTTCGCTACTTGTCTTTTTCCAATTCCTCGGTTTTGTCGGGCTCTTGATCGCAGTTCCCGTCACCGCACTCACTATCCTTTTCGTTCGAGACTGGGAGAAGCGCAAACACGGATTCCCGCCTCCGGAATCCGAGCTCTCCGTTCCTTACTGACACATGCCGGGCATATTGTACCTCGTCGCAACTCCAATCGGTAATCCGGAGGACATGACTTTTCGGGCCGTGCGCGTTCTGAAAGAGGCCGACGTAGTTGTCTACGAAGAACGGAAGGAAGGCGGGCGCTTACTGCGGCATTTGGGCGTGGAAAAACCGGTCGAGAGCCTCAACGAGCACAATGAGCTTGCCGCCAGTTCTGTCATTCTGGAACGATTGAAAGAGGGAAAATCCGTTGCGCTGATTTCGGATGCGGGAACACCGGTGTTTTCCGACCCCGGCCAGCTTCTTGTCGAAAAAGCAATATCGGCTGGCGTCACAGTGGTTCCGATCCCGGGAGCGTCGTCGCTGCTTCCCGCACTCATTGTTTCCGGGTTTCCCATCAACCGATTTCTTTTCTACGGATTCCTTTCGCCGAAACGGAACCGCCGCATCGCAGAACTTCAACAGTTGAGGAAAGAACCCCGCACGATCGTCGTTATGGAGACGCCCTACCGACTGCTCCAGTT
>JACQPT010000119.1 GCA_016207415.1 Ignavibacteriales bacterium | reverse complement strand
GTGTTCGAATTTTGGCCTGTAGTCCCGGGGCACGCCTGACGAAACGTCAAGGCGAATCACGACTTTTGCAATGCGGCGTGGAGGTTCAGGTGTCATATGCTTTTCAGCGTAGATTTTCGTTCCGTCTAAGCTCACGTTATCACGTTGAGCGGCGATGCCTGCTGTGGTGATCATGCACGTCGAAAGTGCCGTGACGACAAGGTCTGTGGGTGAAAAACTTTCGCCGCGGCCGTGATTGTCCGTTGGTGCGTCGGTCACAAGTTCCACTTTGCTCGGGCCGTGCGTGGCTTTGCAGCGAAGCTCGCCGACATAAAATGTGTTTTGAGAGACCATCGGAAGCCTACGTCGAGGGCGGCTCGATGCCGGTCGCTTTCTTAAATGCGCCCGAGACAATTTTTTTCACAAGGACTCCTCCGTACGCTCCCAGAAAAGAGGGGATGAACGCAATGAATGACTCGACGGCCTCAGAAATGTCGTAATCGAAATCCGGCATTTGATCCTTTAATTCTTCAACAAACGGTGGCTCATAGCCGAGGTAGTACGCCGTAAAAATAACGAGCGGCACGCCGATTCCGGCAAGCACAGCCAGTCTCCAGGCGATCGAAGGCAGGAGGTAACCGAAAATAAATGTGAAACCAACAATAATGAGGAGGGGAACAAGCATTTCGCTGGAGATGAAATCGAAATACCCAGCAACAAGGCCGGCCACGAGGGCGAGGAAGAGGACGATTTTTTTCATGAAGAAATAGTAAGCAATTCCAGGCTGTTTCTCAACTTTTCCAGATTGCTGCGAACGCTTGAAAGTTTTTCCCGTTCGCGTTCAACTACTCCCTTCGGGGCTTTATCCACAAACTGAGGATTTGCAAGTTTCCGTTCGGTGTTTCGCAGCAAATCCTCCAACCTGGCGATCTCCTTTTCTAGGCGTGAACGCTCAGCACTTACATCGATCAAACCTTCAAGCGGAACAAAAATCTCTGAGCCGTCGACAACGGCACTCGAAGAAAATTTCGGTTTGAACTTCTTTGAGACAAATTCCACTTCATCTACGCGGGCCAGCTTTCTGAGATATGCGTCGTAAGATTCAAAAACCGAGCTTTTTTTCTTGTTTGCCGTACGAACCTGAACTTTAATCTCTTTTGAAGGCGGTATATTGTTTTCCCCTCTGATGTTCCGCAACGAATCAATGACCTTCTGAACGAAATCCATCTCTTCTTCCGTTTTGGAGTTAATCCACTTCTTCGCAATCTTCGGAAACTCGGCCTTCATCAGAGATGTCCCTTTTCGCCCGCCCAGGGCTTGCCAGAGTTCTTCCGTGATAAACGGCATAAAAGGATGAAGCATTCTCAACGCCTGGTCGAATATCCACATCGCCCGCTGAATGACAACTTGCTTTGTCTTTTTTGGCTCATCACCATAAAAACGAGTCTTCACAAGCTCTACGTACCAATCGCAGAAGTCGTGCCAGACGAAATCGTAGAGAATCTTACTCGCTTCGTTGATGTGAAACTCATCGAGCGCTTTGTTACAGTCTCGTATCGCGTGGTTTAGACGTGAGAGAATCCACTTATCTGCAAGGTCGAGGTTCTTCGCCGGGAGCGTTTCGACGGTTTTCGCCGAATCCTTTCCTTCAATTTCGTCGCGGTTCATAAGCAGGAAACGGCCCGCATTCCAGATTTTATTGGCGAAGTTTCTGCCGATTTCGCATTTGTCTGTGGAAAACAACACATCCTGTCCGAGCGGGGAGAGGTAGGCAACCGTGAAACGCAACGCGTCAGCGCCGAAGTCCGAAATCACGTTCAGCGGATCGGGCGAGTTGCCGAGAGACTTGCTCATCTTCCGGCCTTGAGCGTCGCGGATAATGCTTGTGAAATACACGTCTCGAAACGGCACAAGGTCTTCTTCTTTCTTGCGCGGTTTTCCAGTGCGGTCGGGCATCCCTTTCATGAACTCCATGTTGGCCATGATCATCCGCGCGACCCAAAAGAAAATAATATCGGGCCCCGTCACGAGCGTGTCCGTCGGGTTGAAATAGCGAAGGTCCTCTGTGTCTTTCGGCCAGCCCAATGTGGAGATCGGCCAGAGCCACGAAGAAAACCAGGTATCAAGAACGTCTTCATCCTGACGGTACTCAGTCGAGTCGCATTTTGGGCACGGAGATTGGGGTTTCTCGAGAGCGGCGTCGTAGTAATCGCATTTCGTGCAATAGAAAACGGGAATGCGATGCCCCCACCAGATTTGTCGCGAGATGCACCAGTCGCGGATATTCGTCATCCAGTGCTCGTACACTTTTTCCCAGCGCTCCGGATGGAACCTGACTTTTCCCTGATGAACCACTCTCAATGCGGGAGCGGCTAAAGGCTTCATGCGAACAAACCACTGGTCGGAGAGATAGGGCTCGACAATCGTCTCGCAACGGTAGCATTTTCCAATGTTGAATGTGTAAGCATCGACTTTTGCGAGATTGCCTTGTGCCTGGAGATCTTTCACCAGCTGTTTTCTGCATTCGAACCGGTCCATGCCTTCATACTGCTTTGGTACCGACTCATTCATCCGCCCCTTTTCATCTAGGATGTTGATTTGTTGCAGGTTATGCCGCTGGCCAAGCAGGAAGTCGTTCGCGTCGTGGGCGGGCGTGACTTTCATCATCCCTGTCGCGAACGTGTAATCGATGTAATCGTCCGCGATAATCGGCAGCTTCCGTCCGACGACAGGGAGGATCGCTGTTTTTCCGACGAGGTGTTTGTACCGTTCGTCCTTTGGATGGACGCAGACGGCCGTGTCGCCGAGGATCGTCTCCGGTCTCGTGGTGGCAACGACGGCAAACTCGTTTGAACCTTCGATGGGATACTTGATAAAATACAGATGGCCGTTGATCGGAGAAGAGTCTACTTCGTCGTCGCTCAGCGCAGTCTGATGATAAGGGCACCAGTTAACGATGTATTTACCGCGGTAGATGAGTCCCTTCTTGTAAAGTCGTACGAACACTTCATTGACGGCGCGTGAAAGGCCGTCGTCCATCGTAAACCGCTCTCGTTCCCAGTCGCATGACGCACCGAGTTTGCGTAGCTGCTTGATGATCGTCCTGCCGTATTCTTCGCGCCACCGCCACACGCGCTCAACGAACTTCTCCCTGCCGAGGATATGCCGGTTCGTTCCTTCTTTGGCGAGCGCTTTTTCTACGGCATTTTGCGTTGCGATCCCGGCGTGGTCTGTCCCCGGAACCCAGCACGCCTCATAGCCTTGCATGCGTTTCCACCGGACAAAAATGTCCTGAATCGTGTTGTTCAGAACATGCCCCATGGTGAGAATGCCAGTAATGTTTGGCGGCGGGATAACGACAGTGTACGGCTTCTTCTTTTTATTGACGTTTGCGTGGAAAAGACCGTTCGTTTCCCAGGACTGATACCATCTCTCTTCCACGTCTTTTGGGTTGTATGTTTTTGGAAGCTCAGCCATCGGTATTTCTCGCCTCATCCAAAGGGGGTCCTCCTCGGGCGGGAGGTGTGTTGTGAAGTCAAGTAGTCAAGGTCAAAGAAAAAGGTAGCACAATGGCTACCCTTTTGAATTAACGAAAAATCTGAGAGGAAATCAATGAATCAGCGGCGGCTGGTTCGGATGCTGAATTCTCTGGCTGCTCTGTTGCCCATCTTATCGTAGACTTCGATGGCCAGCCGATGAACTCCGTCAGAGAGTTCCCGCGGTTCATCGAATTGTACACGGTGGAGATAAGGGTCGTACTCTGCAATGGCCAAAGCGTTGTCGAGAGTTATGCGCGTGCGGTTATAGTCCACGCCGGACCCCACATCGTTGAGCCGGAACGAAAAAGAGAATCGACCTTGGCGATATCTCGACGTGAAATTCAAAATGGTCGGAGAAGAGTTATCGTAAAAGAGCGCAAGAGATCCGAGTTGTCGGGTGAGGCGGCCTGTGATGGTTTGGGCCGCTGCCGAATCCAATCGAGCAAGGAGTTCCCAGCCTCTTTCCTCCATCATGTAGAGTCCGAGACGATCTCTGGGTTCGCGAACGCGGTATTGAACATGGACCCCTTTGTTGAGCACAATGTCGTGAGGAAGAAGCGAGTATCCAGTCTCCGTCGGCTCGACCCTGATGTAGGCCGGATGGTACATAGCGCCATGCGGGAAAAAGAGTATGACATCCGTGTTCGCGGAAAGAGTTCTGCTCTCGCCCGGCGTTACTGGAAAGATGGGGATATCAAGATTCGCTGACGACATCCCGTTCTGAAAAACGCCGTACACGTCAACCCGCAAGCGGTCGTTGTGAACGAGGGCATAAGGGATAATCGCGAAGTATTTTTTGGGATCTTTTGCGGTTGCGGTGATTTCCGCCAGACCGGAAGGGCCGCTGACGTGTACTCGGGGTTTTTCCAAAAAGGCGGAGGGAGCGCTCATCTCGAGGTACAAATAATCCCGGAAGAATTCTTTTTCCAGCCGTATTTTCCCCGCGCGATCCGAAGCTTTTCCCGGCACGATAAACTGAGGAGCAGAACTGGTACCGAAATGATTTTCGAGCTCGATCCGAAGAACCCCTACCTGCGCAAATTTTCCGTGAAGGGCGTAGCCATTTTCCGTTGAAGTCAGCTGTGCCAATGATAGCGTTTGCATGGTCCACCCACTCCCGCGGCGCCGGCCGACACGTACCGCACGTACTGCCGAAGCATCCGACGGCTGAAGGTACAGCGATTGCCCAATGACACTGACATCGAAGGTCGGAGGCACACTGACAATCGTTGTTCCACGAAGCTCGGAAGCGTGTCCGCGGTGGTCCGACGCTACAACGCGAAACGTGTGAAGTCCCTCGGGAAGAAAAGAGGAATCGAAAACGCCGGAACTCTCTGGAAGGCGCTCGTAGAGCGGCAGACGATTCCCCGGCTCAATATAAAGTTTTTGGAACTTTCCTTTGCGCTGTTGAAGCAGGTTCCAGTCGTAATAGAGGGCAATCTGTTTTGATTCATGCGCGGGAAAACGGTCGAGCCTGACGTTGAACAGCAGGAGAGAGTCGACATAGAACTCAAGCGACCGGATGCTGTTGCGATAATACGAATGATTCGCGCGGTCGAAAGCCTTGACACTGACGCCCACCATTCCTGCGAGGTACACGGGGGTGCTTAAACGATACTCGTGTGAGGAAATCTTCTTCACACGTCCTATCCACGGACGGTGGTCTCCCTGCACCACAGAAGAATAGTCTAACGGCGTAAACGCGATTTCCTCGAACACGGGAGGTGTCACGTCTTCGATCAGCTTCGAAAACAGGGGAACGAGAAGCGGATTCACGGGGTTCAGGCGTTCGTCGCGTATCTCAAAGTGCAAATGCGGCGAGCCGATCCCTGTATTTCCGGTGTAGCCGATAACGTCGCCTTTGAGCACGGGGATTTCATGCGGGGGAAGTTCCAGGTCCGCTGAATACCGTCTGTTTGCATATTGAACGCTCCGTGCATACTGGTCGATCACATCGTTGAAACGCTGCAGATGCGCGTATGCTGTGTAATATCCATCTGCGTGGCGTAGGAACAGTATTTTCCCATAGCCGTACGGCGAGATGTTGGCGCGTGCCACGTACCCGTCACGCGAAGCGAGAACTTTGTAACCCGTCCTGCTCCAGGTCGAAATATCAATCCCTGCATGAAAGTGTGTCGTACGGAATTCGGCAAAACCCGAGGTTAAGACTGTGCTCGCTTCCGTTGGCCAGGAGTAATCTTCGAGGTCGGTGCTGAGAGAACCAAAATCGGCGTAGATTTCATCGTCGGAATCACCTGGAGAAAGAACATCATCACGTAGAGGCGGAAAAAAAGGGGAGAAAGAAAAATGGGGGGGATTGAAGCCGACCAGTACCGCGAGGATGAGAAAACGAACCGGAATCATCTCACCCAAAGAATCTTGACACTTTGTTTTGGCAGCTCATGAACTCCGTTTAAGGATGGATGTCGAACTCATTTCTAGTATTCGTAAACATGGAAAAGGCGTCATGAATTCCCGGTGTCCAAACTGTTCTGGAATAAACAAAAAATACCGGATGAATTCAATCCGCTCTATGCGGATTGCTGGTGTGCAAGGGGGAGGATTTGAGGCTCGGTCAGGGCCAGATGTCGTTCGATGAGTTCTCGCGCGAGCTCAAGGTAAGCCAGCGTTCCTCTGGAGGTGGCATTAAACAGGACAGACGGCTTTCCGTAAAATGACGATTCCGTCAGATGCGTATTCTTGGGAATGCTGGTCTTGAGAAGGTACTTGCGGAATCGTAACTGCAGCTCGCGGTCGGTGATTTCTGTGACTTTCAAATGGGGCTCATACATCGTCTGAAGTATGCCCTCTACTTGAAGTGTAGGATTGGCAGCTTCGTGAATCCATTCGAAATACTTGAACAGCTTTTCAATTCCCTCCAGCGAAAAATGTCCGGACTTAACGGGGACGAGCACGGAATCGGCGCACGTCATCGCATTGGTAGTAATCCCGCGTAAAAACGGCGGTGTGTCCACAATGATGTAATCATAGTGCGGCACGACCTGACGGAGGACGTTCTTCATCATCGTCCTATTCTCTGCAAGACGCAGTAAACGTTCCTCCATCTGCGTCGAGCGAACGTTACACGGGACAAAGTCCAGGAAGGGAATTTCCGTCCGCTGGATCGCCTGGCTCATCGAATGCATGAAGTTGAACACTTCGTAAAGACCGCTTGTCTGTCGTTCCTGCGTGAAGCCGAGCGACATGCTGCACGCGCCGAAGGGGTCGCCGTCAACAAGCAACGTGCGTTTTTCGTACACTGCGAAACTCGCAGCGAGGTTGACAGCCGTAGTGGTTTTTCCGACGCCTCCCTTTGGGATGGCTATGGCAATAATCTTGCCCACGCCTGCGATAAAGAATGAGAAGAGGTTAAGAAATTTGGTAATACAACAGGGATGAAAGCGTTAAAAGAAGTTAACGTTTCGGCGAATAAGTATCAAGCGCGGCATGATTGGACTTGAGCTGCGCCCCTGTGGCAAGTCCCCATTATTTCCGAGCCGATCAAATGATTTTTCCGAGGACGTAGCCGAGAGTTATTCCAACGAGAAGAGTGATGGTGATTATCCTGTGGTTCAGGACGTCTTTCGTATATCCTCTTTTTATGGCGAAGGCGGAGGCCAGATACCCGATTCCGTTAATAATCCAGATGAAGGGAAGACTCAGAACCTTAGCAATTATTGGCCCAATCAGCGGAACGAGCGCTATCCAGGCGATCAGGGCGCCAAAGGCCTGCCCAAGGAATCCGACAAGGATGACGACCGCCCCCAGGATGTGCTCGTCAATGTTAAAATAGAGGCCGAGGAGGACAAGGACTGCAATGGCCAGCCAGGAGAATATCGCGTTTCTGTAATTGTAGAGAAACGATCTGAGTTTTTGGAAGGCCAT
>JACQPT010000113.1 GCA_016207415.1 Ignavibacteriales bacterium | reverse complement strand
TGGAGACAAGAAGCTGTATTCAGATGAGGTGGCGACGCTTGCAGCATTTAGCCAGGGTCCGTGGGAAGACGGAAAGGCGGACGCGAGCACAAACTACCCGACGGGTTTTGGGAGATGGACGAAGGGATTTGTTTTCGAACACACATTCGGCGGAGATATTATGAATGCGGTAGGTCCCTTCTCTCTGGACGTCGATTCCTCAATAACCGTAGTTTGGGTAGAGGGCGGCGGCTACAGGCTTGAAGGTGTCCAGCAAGCGCTTTATGCAGCGCGCTGGGCGTATCAGAATGCCTGGGGAGTAGCACCCGGTGGTTACAATGAGGCCGTTTTACCGACACCACCCCCAGCGCCGATTATCTCGGTGAGCGGAGCTCCTACCGGAAAAGTTCGCGTTCGATGGGATAACGGCGCAGAATCGGACCCGGATTTCAGGGGGTACAAGATCTGGCGGGCTCAGCCCTTCCCAAAATTTATTACGCTCAACGGTGGAATGCGTGGCTTGGATCGTTACCAGGAACAAATGAACCTTGGTGAGACTGAAGCGACATACCTCAAACCTGTCAATCCGAAATTTGATGCGACGTCGGAGGTTCAAACCCCTCAACAGGCGGACTCGTGGGGCCCGTATCGTTTGGTAAAGGTAATCCCTACAGCGAGTAAAGGAACGTATGCCGATGCAAGCGGCCAATTTGACTATTCATATGAAGACACAGATGAGGATGTGCTCCAGGGATTCACCTATTGGTATTATGTGTCTGCGTACGCTGAAAAATCAGGAGGGTATACGGGGCCGGGCGGTGCCACCACGACGAGAATCGAATCCCATAAGGTTAACGTCAATGGACGCAGCGGCCTTTGGATGGGAACCTATCCTTTCGCCAATAGCAACTTTAATGCCTTTTATCCGAGGGATGTCGCTTCGCAGCGGGCTCTTGGATCGGCATTTGTTCTGGCACCGGATGTCCCCGCGGCTGCAGACGTCGCCAGCGGTAACGTAAAGATCTTCGTCAAACCCAATCCTTACAAGCGCACAGCTCTTTTCGACGTGGGACTCGAACACAAGATTGCATTTAACAACATTCCAGACCAGTCCAAGATCACCATCCTGGATGTTGCGGGTCAGATTGTTTTTCAGCAGACCATCACCAGTCCGACCAGCGGCACATTCTTCTGGGACCTCTTTTCCAAAGACGGCATGGAGGTCGCCAACGGGCTTTATATTTACATCGTGGAATATCCCGGAGGGATGGAGCGAAACTATTTTGCGATCATGAGATAGAGTTTGAAAACAGCATAACTAAAAGTGTCTGAGACCACATTGTAGAGGAAATGACCATGAAACTACGAAGATCAGTTCTCATTATGCTCTCGATACTCCTGCTTCTTTTTGAAGCGGGAGCACAAGTCCGTAAGGCAGGGTTGAACTCTGCGGCGTTCCTGAAGGTTGGTGTCGGTGCACGGAATGTTGGCCTGGGGTCGGCGAGCACTTCAATCTCCGAGGATGTTGGCCAAATGTTCTGGAATCCGGCAGGCATTGCCCTTCGGAATTCAAACATGCAGGCGACAGTTTCATACAATAAATGGATAGCTGACTTGAATCACAACGCTTTCGGCTTGTCGTACAAGCTGGAAGACATCGGGACAGTCGGCGTGGGCGTCATCATGTTTGGTGTCAGCGGCATTGCGGCGTATCGGGACATTGCCCCCGCGTCACTCAAGTCGCAACAGATTGACCAGGCAACATCCGATACCTACAGTTATGCTGACCTGTCTCTCCAGGCCTCGTTTGCGCGAAACTTCTCCGACCAGCTTTCCCTCGGGGCCACCGTGAAATACATCAGCGAGACACTCGATGATATGACGAAGAGTGCTGTTGCTGTGGATCTCGGCTCCATTTACACGATTGGAACGGTCGCAAGTTTTGTCAATGACTGGAAGGTTTCGGCACGATTGAGCAACCTGGGGTCGGGCATCAAGTACTACGACGTCGAATCACCGATCCCGATTACGTTCAGCGTCGGCACATCGTTTAAGGCTCTGAAAGACGATGAATCCGGAGACC
>JACQPT010000112.1 GCA_016207415.1 Ignavibacteriales bacterium | reverse complement strand
CTTCCTCTCGAATCCCTTCTCATTTCCTGCAAAAGAGGGTAAAAATCCCCGGTGCCTGTAATTCAATGTGAATTTGATTATATGCCGATTCTTTCTCCCGTTCCAATCATCCCTGTCTCAAATGCAGCTCCATTCTATGCCTATAAACCTTTTTGCACGCAGTGGAATCCTAGTGTTGGAGTTTCTGAAAAACAAATGCGACGACGTTTTACATTCTCTCTTCTCATCTGCTCTGTAACTCTGATGGCACGAGCCTTTTCGCATCCGGGCTGGGGATTGGTGAGAGACTCAAAAGGCAACATCTATTTCGTTGATGTCGGCCGAAACGTTGTCTGGAAGGCCGACACCATGGGGACGGTTTCGAGATTCGTATCTCGAAAACATTCGCATGAACTCTTCGTCGATGAACGCGACAACATTTACGGGGTCCATGTTGAGTATGATTCGAAAACCGAAAAGTGGCTCAATCAAAGATGGAAGGCAACTCCAGCTGGAAATGTTTCCGGCCTGGATTCTCACACCTACAGGCATCTCTTTGAACTTATCGACGTCCATAAGAATACATTTGTCTTCAGTTCAGACGCACATAAGAATGTTGCACGAGTTTTGAGGGTCAGCGCAGACGGCGACACCATTCATTTCGCGGGGGGAGGCTGGGGCGATCGCGATGGGAAGGGACTCACCGCCCAGTTTCGGAATTTCGGGCCCTCCGTTTGGACGGCAGACTCAGCGTTGATTTTTGGAGCCGGCGGCATCCTACGCAAACTTTCCCTTGATGGCACAGTTTCAACGCTCGCCGGTGAGGAGCATGGGTTTGGCGACCCTGAAGGCCCGCGTGCATCGGGGATTCTCGGCGTCACCGTCTCATACGACGGATCGATGTATGCAGCGAGCTGGGAAAAGAAAGTCGTCATCCGTGTTGACAAAAATGGAAATGTATCCCGCTTCTATGAATCGTCAACGGGATGGGCCCCCGTAGGTGTTCTGGCTCTGCCAGATGCTGTCTTTATCCTGGAAGATCGGGTCGGAATCGGCGAACTTCTTCGCATGACCGGCTTCGGAGGGCCGCGTGTCCGGAAAATCTCTCCCGACGGCCTGACCACATTGGTCGGAACAGCGAAATGAGTATCTCCTCTGCAATCACTGAATGCACCCAATGAACCATTCTCTTTTTTTGCTCACCATTATCATCCCGCTCTTCCTTATCGGCTCCTCAACGTCGTACGACTGGGTGCTTGCGATCAACAGCGGCAAAAGCGGCAGTGACGAGAAGAAGTTTACTGAGGGCCAATGGCCGAACATCCACGTCTCCCCCGTCGTTTGGAAAGACACACTCTTCATGATCGGAAAGGAATTCACATGGACGTCGGCCGATGGAATCCGCTGGCAGAGACGCAAACATGACGGCGGCTGGGGCCAGCGATACGGTTCGGCGCAAGCGGTATTCGCGGGCAAGATCTGGTATATGGGCGGAATGAAATCCTGGGAAAGCTTTTCCAATGACGTTTGGTCTTCTTCTGACGGAGTTCACTGGATACAGGTAGCAGACAGGGCTCCCTGGACCGAACGGCGCGGACATGGTGCCCTCGTTTTCAACGGCCGCTTGTGGATTGTGGGAGGAGCCGAAAGCTCCGGCAGGGCCGATGTTTTACCACGCCGGTCACTGGCCGATGTTTGGTCGTCGGCTGACGGAAGCACCTGGATCTGCGAGGCATCGCAAGCCCCCTGGTCAAGAACATTCTCTCTAAATTCATTTAATACGACGACACCCGTACATGTGTTCAATGGAAAACTCTGGATGGTCGGAGCCCCCGGAACCAACTCCGTTTGGTTTTCAGAAAATGGGCACGATTGGAAAATGGCAACCGAGCGAGCAGCCTGGAAAGGACGATACGCGCGAGGTTCGGCTGTCTTCGACAACAAAATTTGGATATTTGGCGGAGACGGACTCAATGACGTTTGGAGTTCAGAAGACGGAGCAGAATGGAAACTGGTCATGCAAAACGCTCCATGGTCGCCAAGAGCGCCGGGCTACAGCGTCGCATTCAGGAACAAACTCTGGATGTTCGGAGGTAAGACGGGCAAAAGTCATGACTCGGGCGATGAGGTTTGGTACTTGAAAAATTCACAGCGAGAAAGCTCTGAGTGAATCAATGAAAACTATAACACTGAACACGATTCTGGCTGCATTGTTCCTCGCGTTCTGTCCTTTCACATCTGCACAAAATAAATCGCCGATCTTCGTCGCGGCTCCGGGATCGCCAATCAGCATCCAGGGCGGACCAGCAAATATCTCTCTTGCTGACATGAACATCGATGGCAAGGTTGACCTTGTTGTCGCGTGCGGTCAGGGGCGAACCATCAGCATTCTTCTTGGCAGCGGTAACGGAAGCTTTGTGCTTGCTCAAAAGAGTCCATTTCCAGTTTCCGCAAGTCCCGGCGAAATGGCAGTTGGCGACATCAATAGTGACGGCAAACCGGATATTGCTTTTGCCGACCATGACAGTTACGGCGTTACCCTGCTCCTCGGAGATGGCAAGGGGACATTTGTGCCTGCGCAGAATTCGCCCTTCGTCATGAGAGATGGGACCGCGCCCCACACACATGGGCTTGAAATGGGTGACCTCAACGGAGACGGCATCTTCGACCTCATAACGGTGAATAATAACAACAACGACATCTCTGTGGCGCTCGGCGACGGAAAAGCCAACTTTGTTCGGGCCTCCCGGTCTCCTTTTGCAGTTGGTCAGAGCCCTTATCCCCCTGCTCTTGGCGACCTGAATCAGGACGGGCATCTTGATATTGTTGCAACGACAACGATGACCGGGCCAAGCGTGTCGCGCACCGCCACTTCAAGCAAAGCCTTGACGATTCTTTTCGGCGACGGACGAGGGGATTTTCGGAGAGCCGACATTCCTCTGCGAACTCGCGAGCCATGGTGCGTGGGAATCGCAGACGTCAACGGCGATTCAAAACCCGATATCATCTGCACGCATCGCGAAAGCAGCCCGCTTACGGTTTTACTCGGCGAAGGCGGAGGAAAATTCATTGAGGCAAAAGAATCGCCGTTCGACCTCGGCCGTTCCGCCTGGCGTGTGAACCTTGTCGATGTGAATGGCGATGGGAAACCTGATGTTGTCGCAGCAGCCGGGACCGGTGTCCGTGTAATGCTCGGCGACGGTCTCGGCAGCTTCAGTCCTGAGTTGAACTCACCCTATGCCACAGGCAGTGGAACTTGGCGACTTGCCGTCGGGGACGTGAACGGTGACCGCAAAACCGATGTCGTGACAAGCAACCTGGAAAGTTCGACAGTCACTGTTCTTCTCGGTCGATAACAACATGGGGTTCAGACACATGAAAACACTTTCCGCTGCTGCAATCTTCATTTTCGCGGGCTGCTTTTCTTCAGGGTCGACCGACAACAAATTTCTGAGAAACGTCCATGACGGAAATACGGTCATTGTAAAGACTTTGATAGAACGAAAAAGAGTCCCGAACATCAATATTGCAGACAGCACAGTGAGCACGGCTCTGATGATTGCTTCTGCGCGGGGACATATCGAGATTGTCAAAATCCTGCTGCAACACGGGGCGAGCACGGTTTCTACAAATATCTACGGCAAAAACGCAATTGACCTGGCAAAGGAAGCACACCACTTACAGGTTGTTGAAATTCTGAATCAAGCCGACAGGAAAGCACGGAGAACGCAATGAGAAAATTCATTATAAGCGCTGTTCTCATTCTCGG
>JACQPT010000118.1 GCA_016207415.1 Ignavibacteriales bacterium | reverse complement strand
GGTCGCTTAATTTATGTTAAGCAGCCAGTGCGTAGTTGTAGTCAGCACTTCATTGTTTACCGCTTCTTTATCGTGGACGCGGAGACCACGGTATGCAGTCCTGAATTTCCCCATCCCCGTCGAAGCCACATCACCCCCTCGCTGTAAGATACGAAGCTCAGTTGAGTGAAACAAATCCAGAAACGAGGTCTTGTCAGCGCACCTCCGTTTCCACCGGATAATTTCTTCGGAGCTCCTTTGTGAGATACTTGAATGTTTCTTCAGGAGAATCGGCGTAAGTAAATAATTGGAGGTCGCTTTGGCTGATTACGCCAAAGTCTACCATTCGACCGAAGTTGATGGTGTCTCGCCAATAGGCGGACCCATATAACACAACAGTAATTCGCTTCTTGATCTTGTTTGTCTGAAGGAGTGTCAGAACCTCCATAAGTTCATCTAAGGTTCCGAACCCGCCCGGGAACATAATGAGAGCTTTGGCAAGATACACAAACCAGAACTTGCGCATGAAGAAATAATGAAAATCGAAGTTCAGATCCCTGGAGATGTAAGCATTGGCGAATTGTTCAAAGGGCAGGCTGATGTTCAAACCCAAGGACTTCCCACCTGCCAGGTATGCTCCCTTGTTCGCAGCTTCCATGATTCCCGGCCCCCCACCTGAACAGACGACAAAGCGATTATGCTGGGAGAGTCGTTTGGACCATCTGGTGAGCATACCGGATAGTTCAACGGCTTCCTCATAGTAGCGCGACATGGCCAATGCAGTAGCGGCATCTTCTAAGTTCCTTTTTTCACCTGATGACAAACTCCTTTTTTTCCCATACTTAGCTTTAAGAGCTTGATACCACTTCTTTGCCTCTCGTCTGGATTTGATTCTTGCGGAGCCAAAAAAAACAATCGTGTCCTTGATACCCAGGGATCTGAACCTGTTCATCGGTTCGAGAAACTCAGAGAGTATACGAAGAGGCCGTGCTCCGGGAGAATTGAGGAAGCCTAGATTTTTGTAGGCTTTTTCAGCCTTGGAAAGTGGACGGGGCAAGATGTTTGTCAGGAGTAAGGTGTGGCGAGTTCTGGCTAGAGCTGCTTCCGAACAATCATGTCGGCAACGCGTTCGAGGTGCCGCATGTCTGTCTCATCGAAGGCACCGAGCGACGAACTATCAACGTCGAGAACGCCAAGAACTTCTCCATTGCGCATAAGAGGAACGACAATCTCAGACTTTGAATCAGGGTCGCAGTAAATATGCCCGGGAAATTTGGAAACGTCAGGAACAATGACTGTGCGCTTTTCTTTGGCAGCAGTCCCGCACACGCCCCTTCCCATTTGAATCCTCACGCAGGCCGGTTTGCCTTGAAATGGACCAAGCACGAGCTCTCCCGATTTCGCGAGATAGAATCCGACCCACGAAATTTCATCCTTGAATGCCAGCTTTAGCGCTGCGGCCACATTCGCAAGGTTGGCAATGAAATCCGCCTCCCCGTTTATCAGGGACTCGATCTGCGGAAGGATTTCTTCGTAGCGCTCTTCCTTGTTTAAGGATTTAATCGAAATGAGACTTCCCACATTCGAATGAAAAAAGGTTGCTAGATCTACTTTTGTAATCGTAATTCTACGCCAATTCGATCCTCGGATAACTCCATGGTTGTGTTTTCACGTGCTGACTTGACATTTTTGACATTGAGGAATCCCATGCCGATGACAGAGCCCACCGTAGACGAATAAACAGCGCTGGTCACAATGCCCACTTCGTGCCCTCTCTGCAAGACGGGAGCAGGAAGCTGGCGCGGCAATTTAGACAACGTGAACGAGTTTAGGCGGCGTTGTACCTTTTCGTACGTATCCAGTCGCGATATTACTTCCTGTCCAATGTAGCATCCCTTTTTGAAATCGACCAAGTGGATGAGGTTGACCTCGTGCGGGTTCGCACTCTCATTGATTTCATTCGGTGACGCCGGTATCCCATTGACTATTCGTAGCTCATCGAAATCTTGATCACTCCCGCAACGAAAATTTTTCAGGGAGGCTGCTGATGCAACTTCAGGACTGACGACGAGCCGTGTCCATACAATCGATCCCCAGTTTTCCTTGACTTCATAGATTGGAAACGAACCAGGATGCACTAATTCATAGGAGGGCAATGAGTTATCAAAGGCCAAAAGAAGTTGTTTGTATGATGTTTTCACGGATACAACTCTCACATCCTCCATGATGATGAACTTATTGACCCACCGGATTATCCTATCGTCATCAGTTGAGGATCCGGCAAGCAGGAGCTCATCATGATCAAGGCGGATAACAGAAACAACTTCTACAATTCTCCCTTTTTCGTTCGTGAGAATTGTTTGGGTGGACGCTCCGGCCTTCAGCTTGAGAATGTCATTCGTGGAAATGCGGTGGAGGAAATCTAAGGCATCGGGCCCCTTGAGCGATAAGAGAACGCGATCCGAAATATCAAACAATAAAGGCTGTTCTCTCTGAATCCGATGGACGGAAGCCAGACCTGTAGGACCTGAGTTCATTTCTTTAATTGCAGGAGGGTGATTTCAGCTGGAGCGTGAAAGCGCACAGGTGCGAGTGTAAAACCCAGTCCGTTGGTGACACTGACGACTAGCTCCCCCGTCTTGTACATGCCGCTGAGGTATTTTGTTTCGAAGGACGCAGGGGCGACAAGAAAAACGCCCGGTATGCCGAAAGCAATTCCTCCGCCATGGGTGTGCCCGGCAAGAAACAGGTTGTATCCCTTCAGACGTGCATGCTCAACTAGTGGCTCCGCCGGCTGATGACAAAGCATGATCTTGTATGCACCGTTGTTCCCGTTGGTTGTTCTTGCGAGTGTGATTTCATTCGGACGACGGCGGTACGTGTACGTGATGCCTGTTATTTCCAGTTTTCCTTTTTCTATTTGAGCTACCATGCTCGAATCATCGATAACCTGAATACCGTTCATCGTGAGGGCATCCACAATCCGCTTCTGATTGGAGAAAATGTCATGGTCGCCAACTGCGGCATAGAGCCCGTATGGTGCCCGGAGTTTTCCAAGAATCTCAGCAGTCGATTCAATGTATTTCTCTCCGGATGTTACCACATCGCCAGCAAACAGGATGATGTCGGGCTGGAGAGCGTTCACACGTTCCACAAAGTCCGTTAAACGGCGAGGAGTTGTCCTGCCGTCTCCTTGTGTGTCAGAAATCAGTGCAATCCGTGTACCGTCGAGATTGCTGAATTGAGAGGGCAAAAGGATTTCTTTTTCGGTTATTCTGATGCCCCACGTGTTCACACTTACTGTTATCAGAGAGTATAGGGCGACAAAAGCGGCGGCTCCCATCATGAATTTTGCTTCTTTTTCTCTCCACGCATCCCGATGGGCTCTGTAGTGTCGCCTGATCAAAATCTTTGGCATGTCAGCTAGAAGAAAAACAAGGAACAGCTGGACGTTCATGATAAGCCCTATCCAGAAGGGATATACGACGAGCGTATCCACCAGGCGATTTTCTCCAGTGAACGCTGCCGTTGCCGCCCGCCCCCCTAGAAGAAACAGAACTACAAAGCTTATGGGAAGGAGGTGAAGGAACACATAGGAAAGAATGATGGCTCTTTTCGTTTTTTTCCTGTCCCAACCAAGCAGTGTAACGAAAGCGGAAAGGAGCTTCCTCCCCACATACCAACTAATGAGAATAAGCGGAGCAAAAAGGATCAGGGTAAACGAGACGAACCAGGGCATGTCAGTTGCTTGCCCTCGGCTCTCTCTTATACAAGTAGGCGGATTCGGCGAGCCTGCTCTGCTTTTCTCCGGTGTTCACGGCAAATTTTCCGCCGCTCCATATC
>JACQPT010000125.1 GCA_016207415.1 Ignavibacteriales bacterium | reverse complement strand
GCTTTGGCATGGTGTGAGATGGCGTCAAGGACATTCTGGAGGTCGATCATTGCAACGAGCTGCCTGTCGATCGTGGTGAGCGTCTCCTGATCCCACAACCACCGTGCCTGATCCCGCTCGAGCTTCTTCCGCTCGGTGACGTCTCGAAACGACGCTTGAACAGCTTGCCGCCCGTTCCACTCCACAACACGTGCGTTGACCTCAAGGTCCAGAATTGTTCCCTCTTTTGTCAGCGCCCGGATTTCTTCATTCTGCTTTAGAGAGTCTCCAAGAGAATACCCCTCGGGGTCGTGGAAGGTGAATGGTCGACTCGCCGGTGCCATGAGATCGACAAAGCGGATGGATTGGAGGTCACCAGAAGATTCATAGCGGAAAGTCGAGAGAGCGGCGGGATTGGCGTACACCGGACGTCCATCCTGAATGATAATAATGCCATCAAGTGAGCTCTCGACAATGCGCTGAAACTGTTCTTGCGCAAGATCGACCTTCACGAGGCAACCTCCTCCGCATAAGACTCTAACGGCGGACAGGCACACATGATGTTGCGGTCACCATACGCGTTGTCAATACGCCCAACACTCGGCCAAAATTTGTTTTCACGCAGATACATCAGGGGAAAAACTGCTTTGTAGCGCGAGTAGGGGTGATTCCAGTTTTCCCCCATCGCCTCCCTGATGGTATGGGGGGCGTTCTTCAACACATTGTCCTTTTTATCTGCCTTCCCGTCGATAATTTCCTGAATCTCTTTGCGGATTGAAATCAAGGCATCGGAGAACCTGTCCAGTTCGGCTTTCGACTCGCTTTCCGTGGGTTCAATCATCAATGTTCCAGCGACGGGGAATGAAACAGTGGGAGCGTGGAAACCATAATCCATCAGTCGTTTCGCAATATCTTCAACCTCGATGGACGCAGATTGCTTGAACTCGCGCATATCGAGGATAAACTCATGTGCGCATCGTCCGTTTGCGCCCCGGTACAACACGGTGTAGTACTTTTGAAGCCGAGCCATAAGATAATTTGCGTTCAGAATGGCGTACATGGTCGCCTCTGTCGCACCGTGGCCTCCGAGCATCTTATTGTAGCCGTATGAAATCAGCAGGATGCTGGAGCTTCCCCACGGTGCCGCAGAAACAGCACCGATAGCTTTCTCGCCTCCAGTTTTTGTCAACGGATGTCCGGGCAGGTACGGTGCGAGATGTTTTGCGACGCAAATTGGTCCCATCCCCGGCCCCCCACCGCCGTGGGGAATACTGAATGTCTTATGCAGGTTGATATGACAGACATCCGCGCCGATCGAGGCGGGACTCGTAAGCCCAACCTGAGCATTGAGATTTGCACCATCCATGTACACCTGCCCCCCGTGCTGGTGAATAACCTCGCAAATCTCCCGAATGCTCTCTTCGAACACGCCGTGGGTGGAAGGATAAGTAACGATAAGAGCGGAGAGATCCTTCTTGTGCATCTCCGCCTTTGCGCGCAAGTCAGTCAGATCGATATTGCCCTGACTGTCGCACTTCACGACGACGACACTCATCCCCGCCATGACGGCGCTGGCGGGATTGGTTCCATGCGCCGATTGCGGGATAAGAGCCACGTTGCGATGAGCTTCGCCGCGATCTCGATGATATGCCCGTATAACCATGAGGCCGGAGTACTCTCCCTGGGCTCCGGAATTCGGTTGGAGCGAGCATGCCTTGAATCCCGTAATCTCACAGAGTTGATCCTCGAGTTCTTTGAAGATCCCCAAGTACCCTTCGACCTGGTCAAGCGGTACAAACGGGTGAATTGCCGAAAACTCCTGCCACGTTATTGGCATAAGCTCAGAGGCCGCATTGAGTTTCATTGTGCACGAGCCGAGGGGAATCATGGAGTGAGTCAAGGAAAGGTCCTTGTTCTCCAGCGCCTTCAGATACCGCATCATTTCTGATTCTGAATGGTGTTGGTGAAAAATTGGATGGGTCAGAAAAGAACTCGTTCTCGCAAACTGACGTGGGAATTCCGTGTGAGTACCCGCGAAGAGTTCTTCCGCGCCGTTCAGTCGATAATTCTGCTTGCTCGCCGTTGCAAAAATTGAGACAATCGCCTGGACGTCCTCGGGGAGAGTCGTTTCGTCGAGAGAAACGCCAACCCAGTTTTTTGCGATGTATCGAAAGTTTATGCCTTCGGCCTCGGCAACCTCTCTGATTCTCTCGGCGGAATTGACCTTGACCTTTAAGGTATCAAAATAGAATTCATTTGCCTGCAGGTAACCGAGTTTCTTCAGCTCTCGTTCCAGCGCGACCGCTGCGGCGTGGACATTTGACGCAATTCGAGCGAGACCTTCGGGGCCATGGTACACGCCATACATCGCCGCGATGTTGGCCAGCAGGGCCTGAGCGGTGCAAATATTCGAAGTAGCTTTTTCCCGCCGGATATGCTGCTCTCGTGTCTGCAGGGTCATCCGATAGGCCTTGTTCCCTTGAGCGTCGACGGAAACGCCGATAATCCTTCCGGGCATGTGGCGGATGTATTCATTCTTTGTTGCGAAGTACGCGGCATGTGGGCCGCCAAACCCGAGAGGAACACCAAATCGCTGGCTGCTTCCGACAACGATATCTGCGCCGAATTCACCGGGCGGTGTGAGCAAAACCAGGCTGAGCAAGTCGGCCGACACAACAACCAAAGCTCCGTGCTCGTGGGCTTGTTGGACAAATCCCCGATAATCCAGCACTGCGCCGTCATCTGCGGGATACTGGAGTATTGCTCCAAAGAATGACTTGTCCAGCGGAACTGTGGCGTGGTCTCCGACAACGAGCGTGATGTTCAGGGGCTGTGCTCTTGTCTTCAAGACATTGATTGTCTGAGGAAAGCATTTCTCGGATACAAAAAACCTGTTGATGCCGCTTGCGCCCTTGTTGGCAATATGGTAGGCCATGGACATCGCTTCTGCGGCCGCGGTGGCCTCGTCCAGCAATGAGGCATTGGCCACATCCATTTTGGTAAGGTCCATGACCATCGTTTGAAAATTCAGCAACCCTTCAAGCCTTCCCTGAGCAACCTCAGCCTGATAGGGAGTATATTGCGTGTACCATCCGGGGTTTTCGAGGATGTTGCGCTGAATAACCGGGGGTGTGATCGTATCATAATACCCGAGGCCTATGTACGACCTGAAGGTCTTGTTCTTTTTTGCCGTTTTGCGGAGCGACTCCAGGAATCGATGTTCGCTGATGCCGGCTGGAAGGTTCAGCGGGTTTTTTAAACGTATGCTTCGCGGAATGGTTTCGTCAATAAGATCGTCGAGAGATTTGCTCCCGACGACATCGAGCATTTCACGAGTTTCCGCTGGGTTAGGCCCCAGATGACGGGAGGCAAACTGTTCTTCGTGAATCATGGAAAATCTGAAGTTTTCGTGTTGGTTTGTGGGGCTGGGATGTTAATATAGCAAAAAAATATCCGACTTACGTCCGGCTTCATACACAGCCGGCGCAATCGGACGCTACAAAAAAGGGCACGACTACTTTGCGACGAGCTTCTTGTACGCTTCGGCGTCCAGCAAGCTACCAAGCTGAGCGGGGTTCTCGATTCTTATCTTCAACATCCACCCACGCTCGTATGGCTCTTTATTCACAACTTCCGGACTATCCTGCACCTCTTTGTTCAACTCCACCACTTCCCCGTTCAGGGGGGCGTAGAGGTCGGACACCGCCTTCACCGCTTCGATGGTTCCAAACGATTTCCCTTGGTCCAATGTGCTTCCAACTTTTGGAAGTTCCACAAACACAATATCCCCCAGCTCGCTCTGGGCATAATCGGTAATCCCAACCCACCCAAATTCCCCATCTACTCTAATCCATTCATGGTCCTTTGTGTATTTTATGTTTTGCGGGAAAATCATGTTGTCCTCAATTCTTGTCTGAGTGTTTCAAGGAGTTTCGTCGCTTAAGTCGAAAGATTCAACAAATTTTGTGTCAAAATGGCCGCTACGAAACTTCTCGTCTCGCATCAGTTTCTTGTGGAAGGGAATCGTCGTCTTAATCCCCTCGACGACAAACTCGTCAAGAGCGTAGTACATCTTCTCAATGGCTTCCGCGCGAGTAGCGCTTTTGACAATGAGCTTCGCAACAAGGGAATCATAGTGCGGAGGGATGTGATAGCCGTCGTAGGCATGTGTGTCCACGCGGACCCCGAAGCCTCCGGGAAAATGAAATGTGTTGATCTTCCCCGGAGAAGGGCGAAAATCATGGCTTGGATCTTCAGCATTAATGCGGCACTCAATGGCATGCCATTGGGGCTTCGGTCTCGCTTTCTTGATCCTTTCTCCGGCTGTAACTTCGATTTGCATCTTCAGGAGGTCGACGCCGTACGCTTCCTCTGTGACGGGATGCTCAACTTGAATACGCGTGTTCATCTCCATGAAATAGAAATTCTTCTGTTTGTCGAGCAGGAATTCGATTGTGCCGGCCCCAAGGTAGTTCACACTCATGGCGCCTTTCACGGCTGCGGCACCCATCGCTTCGCGTAACTCCGCCGTGAGAGCGGGCGAAGGAGACTCCTCCACAAGTTTCTGATGACGCCGCTGAATACTACAGTCACGTTCCCCAAAATGCACGACATTGCCTGACTTGTCGCCCATGACCTGAATTTCCACATGCCTCGGCTCCTCCACAAACTTCTCGATATACACGGACGGATTCCCGAAGGCCGTTTCTGCTTCATGGCTAGCCGTGCGGAACGCATTCTCCAGCTCACTCGCCTCGCGCACGTACCTCATACCTCTGCCACCACCTCCGGCCGTCGCTTTAATGATTACAGGGTATCCCACCTCGCCCGCAATCTTCTTTGCTTCATTCACATCGGAGATTACACCATCGCTTCCAGAAACGACGGGCACGCCGGCCTTGCGCATTGTTTCTTTGGCCAGCGATTTGTCTCCCATGGCGGAAATTGCATCCGGTCTCGGCCCAATAAAAGTCAGCCCCGACGACGCGCAAATCTCTGAAAATCCAGCATTTTCCGCAAGGAATCCGTAGCCCGGATGGATCGCATCGGCGTTCGTTACTTCTGCGGCGGCCATGAGGCGAGGAATGTTGAGATAACTTTCTTTGCTCGGCGGGGGACCGATGCAGACGGCTTCATCAGCGAATTTGACGTGGAGTGAGAGCCGGTCCGCCTCGGAGTACACCGCAACAGTCTTCACTCCTAATTCGCGACAAGCTCGAATCACTCTGAGCGCAATTTCTCCACGGTTGGCTATGAGAACTTTCTTGAACAACGTCTGTTCCTGCTTTCGATCCGCCTAAAGCGCGCTAGGCCTTCTCAACGTGAAAGAGGACCTGGTTGTATTCGACGGGCTTTCCGTTCTCGACGAGGATTTTGATGATCTTTCCGTCGACGTCCGATTCGATTTCGTTCATCAGCTTCATGGCCTCAACAATGCAAAGGACATCACCCGCCTTGACTGAATGGCCTACTTCGATATAGGGCTCGGCGTCAGGGGAAGGCGCTCGATAAAACGTGCCGACGATCGGTGAACGGATCTCGTGAAAGAGAACTTCGGGTTTGGGTTTGACTTCGGGAATCGCCTGGGCTTGTTGTAACGCTGGACTAGACAACTGAGTTGCTGGAGGCATGGGGAGTCCAGCTACCGGCATGGGGTAACTCATGATGGAGTTGCGATGCTTGGCAACCCGCACCTTCTTTCCTTCTTCCTCAATCTCAATCTCATCGACGTTGCTGTTCTCCACAAGTTTGATAATCTTCTTAATGTATGAAAGGTCCATTCACTCTCCGTATTGGTGGTGGGAACTCCAACCTGCCGAACCGCACATTCCTCAGTTTTTTACTCTTTCAAGATACTCACCCGACCGCGTATCGACTCTGATGATGTCACCTTCGTTAATGAAGAGTGGAACGTTCACCAGGGCACCGGTTTCTACTTTTGCGGGTTTTGTTGCTCCTGTCGCCGTGTTTCCGCGGACTCCCGGCTCGGTTTCGACAACTTTCAGTTCGACGTTGAACGGAATTTCGGCACCAACAATATCGTGGCCAACCATCATGAGCTGTATAGTTTCGCCCTCTTTAAGATACTTCGCACCCTCTCCCAAAGACTTTGCATCGACCGGCATTTGCTCATAGGACTCTTTGTCCATGAACTGAAGGCTCTGACCGTCGTGGTAGAGATACTGAAATTCCTTCTGCTCCACCCTCACTTCTTCGACCTCCTCACCCGACCGGAATCGATTCTCCGAAACCCTTCCTGTCTTGAGATTCCTCAACTTTGCCTGAACAAAAGCCCTGAGGTTTCCTGGTGTTCTGTGGATATATTCCTCAATTCTATGCAATTCGCCGTTATACCGGATAATCATTCCAATTCGGAAATCTGCAGTTGTCGCCATAAAAATGCAAAAAATCCTCTCTTTTTGGCAAGAAATGACGCGTTTTTGATAAAAATGGTGTAAAAGATAAGCAATGTTGCCTGGAATGTCAAGGTAAGTTCGAATGTCTAGGTTTGCCGTAATACCTGGGTCAGAACAAAGAATGGATGAAACTCAAGGCCGCTAGGGGCCCGATCGTGAGCACTATGCCTAGAATTGCCAACCGACGAGTGTTCCTATAGAGTCCTTTTCTGTGTTCCGCAAATCCAATTTACTCCTTTTTGAGGTATTCTTTCTTCTCTCCGGTTTTCAAGGTATATTCAGTCGCAAATTTATGGAAAAGTTACATTATTCGTGGATTGGAGTCGTAAATGCTTAAAGATTTGAAAAAGATTCAATACTGCGAAAATGTCCTTCACACAATCGGCCGGACACCCCTGATCAGGCTTAACAAGATCATGAGGGGATACAAGCCGTTGACTTTTGCCAAGGTAGAGACATTTAACCCGGGCGGCTCCGTCAAGGACAGGATTGGCATAGAAATCATCGAAGATGCTGAGCGTCAGGGTCGCCTGAGACCTGGCGGGACTGTCGTCGAGGCAACTTCAGGCAATACTGGCATGGGGATCGCTCTTGCGGCCGCCGTGAAGGGCTACAAATGCGTCTTTACCATGCCCGACAAAATGTCTATAGAGAAAATTCGACTCTTGAGGGCTTTTGGAGCCGAAGTTATCGTCACGCCCACTGCGGTGCCTCATGAATCGCCCGAAAGCTACACTGAGGTCGCCAAGAGGATCGTGCGCGAGACTCCGAATTCTATTCTCGCCAATCAGTATTACAACCCAAAGAACCCTGAATCTCACTATAAAACGACCGGCCCGGAAATTTGGGAACAGACGGACGGCCAGGTCGATTATTTTGTCTGTGGAATAGGTACCGGTGGAACAATCACCGGAGCCGGCCGATATCTAAAGGAACAGAATCCGGACATCAAGATCATCGGGATTGACCCAAAAGGCTCGATCTACAGGGAATATTTTTACACGAAGAAATTCACGCCGATGTTCAAGATTTACAAGGTTGAAGGAATCGGGCAGGATTACGTTCCGGGAGTCATGAATTTCAAGTATGTCGACGAAGTCATCGAGGTCTCCGATAAAGAGTCCTTTCTCACTGCCCGACAATTGACTCGTCAAGAGGGCATTTTTGTGGGCGGATCCGCCGGGACAGCCATGGCGGGAGCCCTCAAGGTGGCCGAACGATTGAACGAGAAAGACGTGATGGTCGTGCTCTTGCCCGATACCGGTGAGCGCTACCTGAGTAAAATGTACAACGACGATTGGATGCGGGAGAACAGGTTCCTCGTGCCAGAGAGAATTACGATTCGCTTTATTCTTGAGGGCAAGAAAGCGGTTCCTCAATTGATCTCCATTGACCCCGTTGCCACGGTCCGAAAAGCATTGGACCTCATCGGTCAGCACAACATCTCTCAGTTGCCCGTTCTGGATAAGGGAAGATCTGTGGGGAGCATTGAGGAAAGCGATCTCATGAGCGCAGTCCTTGCAAACCCGGCACAGTTTGACGCGCCCGTCAGTTCGTTGATGAAATCGTCGTTCCCTACCGTCAACATCGATGAACAGATTAACGCAGCGATCAGTCCGTTGTCCAAGAAACACGCGGCGGTGCTGGTGGAAGAAGAAGGCAAGATTGTCGGGATCCTCACCCGCTTCGATGTCATTGAGTACATGAGCCGCTGACAAGCACACAGCTCTTCGAACAAGGAGTTCTGAATGGGATTCTCAACAAAAGCAATTCACGCAGCCATCGAACCCGACCCTACCTACGGGTCCATTATGACGCCTATTCATCCAACGTCGACTTATGTTCAGCAGGAACTTGGCGTCAACAAAGGCTACGAATACGCCAGGGTCTCCAACCCCACCCGCACCGTGCTCGAAAAAAACATTGCGGCACTGGAGGGCGGCAGCGAGGGCCTGGCATTTGGATCCGGCATGGCGGCCATCACTTCACTTTTTCACCTGTTGAAATCGGACGACCATGTGGTGCTTTCCCGCAACGTCTATGGCGGGACCTACCGTTTAGGAAAGCTCGTCCTCAACAACTTCAACCTCGATTTTGAGTTCGTCGATACGACAGACCTCGAGAATATTAAAAAGGCGATTACGCCGAAGACAAGAATTGTTTTCGTCGAAACGCCGACGAACCCCACGATGGAAATCACCGATCTGACCGGAGTCGCCAGAATCTGCCGGTCAAAAGGGCTGATGTCGGTCTGCGACAACACATTTGCAAGCCCGTTTTTGCAGAACCCGATTGATTTCGGCATCGACATCGTCATGCACAGCGCAACTAAATACCTGAACGGCCACAGCGATATGTTGGGCGGGCTGCTTGTGTTGAATGACCAGAAGACCGTGGAAAGGCTTCGATTCGTGCAGAAGTCGACAGGAGGGATCATGAGTCCTTTTGAGGCCTGGCTTTGTCTGAGGGGCATCAAAACGCTTGCTGTGCGCATGGAACGGCATTGCTCCAATGCGGTGGAAGTTGCTTCGTTTCTCTGGAAACACAAAAAAGTAAAAAAAGTGAATTATCCCGGCCTCCTTTCGCATCCCCAACACCGCCTTGCGCAGAAGCAGATGCGCGGTTTTGGCGGGATGATTTCATTCGACCTTGGGAATCTTGAAAACGCAAAGAAATTCTTGAAACGTGTAAACCTTTGTGCACTCGCCGAAAGCCTTGGAGGCGTGGAGACTCTCATCTCGCACCCTGCCACCATGACGCATGCTTCCGTCCCGCCAGAAGAACGCAAACGCGTCGGCGTTGTCGACGGCCTCGTTCGAATCTCCGTGGGCATCGAAGATGTGGAAGATATCATTGCAGATTTGAAGCAAGCCTTGGGAGCTCTCTAGGCTTGCGAAATTCGGACCTGAAGTCATGCGAAACTTCGGAAAGTGCTTGCCGCTTCTCCTCATTTCAGCCACATCCGCCCCAGCCCAACTTATGCCGATTGATTCCTCGTGGGTCGAACAGACTCTCCATCAGATGTCCCTCGATGAAAAAATCGGCCAACTGATCATGCCGGCACATTTAGATTTCAACCAGTCAAGCGAGATGGTTCAACAATTGAACGTCGGCGGATTTTGGTTTGGCAAGGCTGAAGCCAAATGGATTGCAGGTGAACTGAACAAACTTCAGGAACTATCCAAGTACCCGCTGTTGATCGCCGCTGACTTCGAAAAAGGCGCGGGCACACACGTCGATGGCGCCACGGACCTTCCCATCAACATGGCGCTTGGAGCCTCCCGGAACACCAGACTCGTCTACAGTGCTTCTCAACTCACCGCGAAGGAAGCACGTTCTCTTGGTGTCCACCTCAATTTTGCCCCTGTCCTCGATGTCAACAACAATCCGAAGAATCCCATCATCAACATCCGGTCGTTTGGTGAAGATCCAAAACTCGTCGCCGAACTCGGCACCGCCGCAATTCGCGGCTATCAGGAAAATGGACTACTTTCCACCGCCAAACACTTCCCCGGACATGGTAACACGTCGGTTGATTCTCATTCAAGACTTGGAATGATTGAGAGCGAGGCGGCAGATTTTGAGTCCGTCGAATTGTTGCCTTACAGGGAAGTTCTGAAAAAGAGTTCAACCTCCGCGGTTATGACGGCTCATCTCTGGGTGAAACCGATCGACAGCGACACCATTCCGGCAACTCTTTCACCGAACGCAATTGGTCAGCTCCTACGAAACCGGCTGAAGTATCCCGGGATCGTGATTACAGACGCGATGGTCATGGGGGGAATCACTTCAACCTACTCATTGGCGGACGCATCGGTCAGGACTCTGCGGGCGGGATGCGACATTATCCTTTGGCCTGGCAACCCGACCACATCAGTCGAGGCATTGAAAAATGCGATTCTGACTGGACTTCTCCCCGAAGAGAGAATCAATGAATCTGTGAGAAGGATCCTGCGGGCAAAAACCGAAGTTGGCCTGCACAAAAACCGTCTCGTTGACATAGCCGGGATAAACGACTTCGTTGGAACGGAGGAGAACTATCAGGAAGCGAAGAGAATCGCCGCTGGATGCCTGACGCTCGTCAAAGACAAATCCAGACTTTTACCGCTCAGCTCTTCACAGAAAGTGCTTGTTGTTACTTTGAGCACGCGGTCCCGGAATGCGGCGATGTCAAGGACTCTCGTTTCGTTCCCGGCGGACATGAAAAAGCAAAACGCTCTCGTCGATACACTGGTTTTGTCGGAATCACTTTCGCCATCTGAAACAAGAAAAGCCGTTGAGCTTGCGGGCAAAGCTGATGTCGTAGTTTTGGCGGCGTTTGTGCGAATTGTTATCGGCAGCGGGACGGTCGAGTTACCCGAGACGCATAAGGCGCTTGTGGACAGTCTCTTGAAAGCAAACTCGAGAACCATCTTAGTTTCCTTCGGGAACCCTTACATTGGCGGGTCTTTTCTCCAGCTTTCGGCGTACATCTGCGCGTACGATAATGCGAAGGCTCTTCAGGAAGTTGCCGCGGAAGCTTTATTTGGAAAAAAGGGATTCTCCGGAAGGCTCCCTGTCACGATTTCAGAAGAAATGAAATTCGGAGACGGAATCATTACAAAGTGAGAAGAAAGGGAAGTTAGTACAGTAGATATTTCTTGCGAATTGCGGTGAACCTCTCCAGTTCTTCCTTCCAAGATTCGACAATCTGAGCGGGCTCGACGCCGGCTTCGACGCTCTGACGTAGTTTTGGCGTTCCGGCCAGGCGTTCCAAAGCATTTCTCCACTGAAGATTCCTTGGGAAGAGCTTTTTTGCACTCCAGAGAAGATAAACAGCGGTCCTAACCGGTTCGTATTTTTCGCGGTCCCAGACATTAACAAAAACACCCTCGCAATCCTGGCCTTTGTGTTTCGGGTTGGCAGTGACGTTTGCAATATCGCGCGGGGTAAAATGAATCGGCTCGAATGTAACCCCTGGGAGTTTGAACGAGTTGAGCGTTTTTGCCCACTCTTTCCCGTTCACGTACGGGGCGCCAAGATACTCGAAGGGCCGTTCGGTTCCACGACCTTCGGAAAGGTTCGTGCCCTCAATCAAACAAGTCCCAGGATACACAATTGCGGTTTTCAACGTCGCCATGTTTGGTGAAGGCTTTACCCATTGAAGCTCTGTTCCGTCAAACCACATCTCTCGACTCCACCCTTCCATCTTTACAACGTGTAGGTTCGCCTGGACGCCGTTCTTGAGCCACTTTTCCTGGTTGTAAAGAATCGCGAGCTCACCGATGGTCAAGCCATGAGCGATCGGGATCGGATGCAGCCCGACAAATGAGCGCTGAGAATCTGTCAGCACAAATCCCTCCGCCCATGTTCCGCGAATCGGGTTCGGCCGGTCGAGCACCACATACGGAATGCCGTTCTCAGCCGCCGCCTCCATGGCCAGCGACATCGTGCTTTCAAACGTGTAGAAGCGAGCACCCACGTCCTGAATGTCGAAGAGAAGCACATCGACATCTTCCAGCATCTCCAGCGTCGGCTTGTTGATCTTGCCGTAGAGGGAGTACACCCGAAGTCCGGTCCTGGCGTCGGTGCCATGCTGAATGGATTTCCCGTCAGGAGCGTCGCCACGAATCCCATGTTCGGGCCCGAACAGGACGATGAGCTTTGTCTTCGGATGCTCAAACAGGGTATCGGCAAGATGCTTTCCGTTGGACAAGACGGCTGAATGGTTGGTAACCAATCCCACACGCTTCCCCTCGACAAGGTGAAAGTGTTTTTCAAAAAGCAAATCAGCCCCCGTCTTAACCTGGGACGAAGCTATGCAAAAAGAGAAAACAACTACGGAAAAGAGTCTGGACATTTGCTTTACTCCTGTTCCTTCGTCACTTATTCGCTTATAGGGCTTTGGGGCGGGCAAATCCGAATCGACGCTCACTATTCTCATTTCTTTATCTTAGATGTGCGGTTTTGCGATCGTCCAAGCGGCAATGGTCATTCCGTCCCATATCACGCCGGAGATAATCTTTGCTTCAAGCTCTTCCGGCCGCATTGTCACCTTCTCGAATTCTTCTGTTTCATCCGGTTTCGGCTGGCCCTGAGAAAGATTTCGGGCAATGTAGACCCTGCACATTTCATCTGTAACGCCGTTAAATGGGTTGAACTCACCAACGAGGCGCCAGTCTCTGGCGATGTAACCGGCTTCTTCCTCAAGCTCCATGACAGCAGTCTTGTCATATGACCAGCCGTCTTTGAGTCCACCGCACGGGAACTCCAGGCTTTCGCGGTCGCACAGGTATCGATACTGATTTACCAGCACAACGCGGCCGTCGTTGAGAACGGGGACAATAAGGCTGGCTCCGTTGGTATGCACGTAGTGATACTCGCCCTTCGTGCCGTTTGGTAGCTCAAACTCATCCTTCCCGTAACTCCACCATGGATTTTTCACGACGTGAGTGCTTGTCAGCCTTTTCCATTTCTGCAATCCCATCAGCGAATGTTTTTCCCTTCAGACTAACTCACTCTCAGAGAAGAAGAAGGCCACTTCCATTCGCCCGTTCTCAGGGGAATCCGAGCCGTGGACAATGTTCTCGCCTTTGTTGTCGGCAAAAAGTTTTCTGATGGTACCGGCTTCGGCATCTTTTGGGTCTGTTGCGCCAATGAGTTTTCGGAAGTCCGCGACGGCGTTTTCTTTTTCCAGGGCGAGCGGCACACAAGGCCCGCTGGACATAAACTCGACGAGCCCGTTATAGAACGGCCTGCCCTTGTGGACAGCATAAAATGCACCAGCCGTTTCAGTCGTCAGCCGTGTCTGCTTCAGGGCAAGCACTCTGAATCCGGCCTTTTGGATCCTTGCAAGGATTTCTCCCTGAAGATTTTTTCGGACGCAATCCGGCTTGAGAATCGCCAATGTTCGTTCGACAGACATAACTCTTCCTTCCAGGCCTGGTTATTGATTTGAATCAAAGATGAAAGCAGAAATTTGTTACTGGGTTCTTTGTTGACTCCACCACCGTTCCATGACCTCGTGAGCATCGGTTTTTGCGCCTTTTTGTTTCCATTTGTCGAAGAAGCTCACGTCGGAACTGTCCGGAGGTGGTGCTGGCATGTCGACCTGCACACGGAGCGGCATTGGCATGGAGTCGCCCAAGATGAGGGCTTCTCCCTGGCGCAGCAACGGGATGACACTGTCGAGCCCGCTGAAGGAGTCCGGCACCAGTCGCCGGATGTAGCTCTGGTCGATCGGATTGAGAAGCCGCAGGATGACAAAATTGTTGCACTGTGAGAGAATCGTCTCTGAAATCTCCGACGGCCTTTGACTGACAATCATACAACTCACCCCATATTTTCGGCCTTCTTTGGCGATCCGTTCGACAATCCTGCGGGCCGCGGTTGCGCCCCGGTCGCTCGACGAAAGATAGTTATGAGCTTCCTCGAACACGAGCAGGATCGGAAGTTCTCGCCGGTTGGGGTTCCAAAAGTTGAAATCGAACGATATACGGGCGACGAGTGCGACCACGGTTTTCACGATGTCAAATGGAATCCCGCTCATGTCCATGATCGTGATTTTTGATTTTCCTGTCAGGCCGAATATCATCATCATGAAGGCCTTTGCGGATTCGGAATCGGCCATAATCTTTGGCTTGAACATGAACGCATAACGAGGGTCGGTCAGCTTGCTGTTGAGACGTACCAACAGACGAGTGAATTTGCCGAAGTAGGGACCTTCCTTCGACCCTCCTGTTCCGACAGTTTTCTCCGTGTCCAGAAACTGTATCCGCGCGCGCACCTCGCTGAAATCGAAATACACGGGAGAATCAATGGTGATCATGTCGGCGAGCCGCTGATTCTTGACTTTCTTGTTGAGCAGAATAAGGTCCTGCAGCATGGACACATGGAGGGCAGCGTTTTCATCCGTCGGGTCGACAAACATTTCCTGAACTTCTTCGAAGTTCATCAGCCAGTACGGAAGCTCAAGCTCGGCAAGGTCGAAATATTGCGACCCATCGGGAAAGGCCTTTTTGTACTCATTGTGAATATCGATCAGGACGATGTTCGTGTCGGGCAAGGCCACGACTTTTTGCAAGATGGAAGAAACCGTACACGATTTTCCCGCTCCGCTTGAGCCCAGAACGGCGATGTGTTTGCCGAAAAACCTGTTGGGGTCGAGAAATGCCCGCTGGTCTTCAAACATCGAAAGTTTCCCCACCGAGAAGTTGAATTTCTGAAAGACGGAAAAAGCGATTTTCAGGTCCTTGTCTTCGAGCAAATACACGACAGTCTCAGCTGTCGGCAACACTGACACGCCCGTCTCGTACTTGCCGTCCTTCATGGTGCCGATCGGCGTGACAAACATGACATAACGATGAACCGTTTGTCCGTTTGCTGCATGGTCCGTCTTCTTAAATTCCGACACGATGCCAATCAGGAAGTTCTTGCCCACCGGAATCAGGATGTAGCTGCCGAGCTGCCCGATAAAATAGGTTTTGTCTCCGTTTTTTCTCGACAGATTCGTAATC
>JACQPT010000007.1 GCA_016207415.1 Ignavibacteriales bacterium | reverse complement strand
GCCCTAGACGGCTGCATGGCACATAACAGGCCGCACTACGACATTCGCTCATTTGATATGGCGGCGTTAATTCAGAGGAAGAGAATTTAAAAGTGCTCATTCCATGGCGCACCCATTCTACTCCGTTCCATTTGTGCGCCACTGCGTAGTGCCGCCGACCGTAATACGCCATTGCCGTCGCTTGTGGTTGTCGAAGAGAAACGCGGCGGCCGATCAGAGGAAACATGACCACAGTCAACTGCACATTGAAGTTTGCTAAGCGCCTCCCATTCGGCTTGCCGGAGAAGCTTCTACCAAATACAAACAGACTTGGCTCTTGGTGTGCAAACACATTCAATATTAGTCGAATCCCATGCATTATGGTTACAAACGAGCAAACGTTGTTAACCGTTTTAGTTCTCTTCAAGAACGTTCAGACATTCTACCCCAGGTTTATGGTTTCACTTGAGCAACTGCTACAAGCCATCCGAGTGCCTAAGCCAATAGTCGGTGAAGAGCTCAGAGAGATGCATTACGTGCAGTTTACGCGGCACACCAATCGGACTACCCTTGGGTCGATGAATGATTTCGTTTTTCAGGTGAGGGCTCACTTGTATCAAGACAACCACCTTACGTTGGATCAAATGAGTCTCCGACTGAGTGAAACACCCTGCGGTCCTCTTAAATACAAGGATCCAAGAGAGGCCACCTGGGAACTCATTCATCGGCCGCCGCCAACTAATTGAAGAGAGTGTAA
Organism: Ignavibacteriales bacterium; assembly: GCA_016207415.1. Lineage (GTDB taxonomy): Bacteria > Bacteroidota > Ignavibacteria > UBA10030 > UBA10030 > JACQPT01. The sequence continues at coordinate 4,776 of JACQPT010000007.1, read as the reverse complement.
ACTCAATCAGTTCTTATTGACCTTATCAAAGTAATAAGCGGAATCGCCTTGCGAAAACAATACTACTTTCTGCCCTCCGGACGAGGGCTTCTGGCGTGGGATGTAGATCGCTTGGTTCAACTCGCAAGCAAGTTGCCACGAAAAGGGATTGCGCTCAGTTCGGTCAAGGAACTCGACGAGGCATGGGATGAATCAATGACATGGCGGAAGATGTTTAGTCACATTAAATTGATCCATGAAGCGGATGTATCATTCCCTATCATCCTATCATCAAGTGGCGCCGTTATGGACGGCATGCATCGCGTCGTCAAAGCATTGTTGATGGGCCGAAAAGAAATCGAAGCTGTGCAATTCAATGAGGATCCTGAACCGGATCACGTAGGCATAGAGCCGGAAGACTTGCTTTATTGAGATTTGCGAATCCACAAGTCGCACGTTGGAAAAAAAGGATTCTCTCGTGACGCATTCACAAGAAATGCAGTCGATAACATTTTTCATCCTTGCTTCTGTAATTTTCACCACCTCCGTTCTCTACGCCAATGCCGGCACAGGCTTCTTTTTCCCAGCAATCTTACATGTGATTGTCGGAAATCTTTTCATCGGGTTGATCGAGGCCTTCTTTGTGCGCAGGGTATTCAGGGTGTCCGCATCCTACGGGATCATTATACTGGCCAATTATGTGTCTTCAATCCTCGGATACTTGTTTGCGATCGTCACTTTCTCCGACATTCAACTCCTTTCCAGCACTGTACTCCCGCTGACTCTGATTCTTCTTTTTATTGCTTCTGTGGCCATCGAATGGCCTTTTTTTGCCCGGTCACTTAAGGATGGCTCGTTTGGTTATTCCAGAATGTCGTTCAAGCATACACTCTCGGCTCAATGCGTCTCCTATGCCCTCCTGATTCCTTATCACATTTTCTCTTTTGACGACGGTCGCATGTCTTCTCGTGATTTTGTGGAAAACGACCTCTCGAACTTGGCCGCTCATGCCTATCAATATCGAATAAGGCCTCTCTCCATGAAGGGCGGAGAAAACAGTTACGGCGGTTATTCAATTCCCTGGCATCTTTCGCTTTGAAAATCCAGTCGCTCTACGGCAGCGGTTTCAAAAGATTCAATTGTCTTTTCCGCTTTTGGCATAGATGATTCGAGCGTTGTGGTGCATGTGGTCCTCGATACAACCGGAAGGTTGCGTTCGTGGAAGTGGTTGACGGAAATCGAATAAGTTTCTGGATTCAGGTATACCGAGACCGATGAAATCGAAAATCTACGGCGCGATTCAATGGCTCGCCCGACAAGGGGTCTCGAGGGACGACACGGAGGATCAGCGCACGCGCAAGGGAATTTTCAACGTTGCGGTTTTTTTTGCCAGTTCAATCTACTTTGTCATCATCGGTCCTTTGTACATGTGGCTGGGGGAAACATTGGCGGGTCTGGAGTATGTACTGGTTGGATTGGTGTTTTGCCTGAGCATCGCTTTTGTTCAACCGTTGTGGGGAAGTTACGACCGCTTCATCAGTGTTATTTCCTGGATGTTCCTGCCTGCCTGCTTGCTCGCTCACATCCTTCTCGGCGGCTTTGTCGAGTCGGGCGGAATCTTGCTCTGGGGTCTCGGGCATCCCGTTGTTACGAACCTTCTGTTGTACGGTTCGCGCCCGGCAATCCGTTGGTTTGCTTTGTTCTTTCTTAATCTCCTTATCGGCACGGCGTTGAGTCCCTTTCTCAACCCAACTCACAAGCTTCCTCCCGTCATGATGTATGCGATGTTTGCCATGAGTGTCGGCTTCATCTCGTTTGCGATCACTGCGGTGCTTGCGTACTTTCTGGCCAGGTTGGAGGATGCCCACCGTCTCGTGCGGGGCGAACAAGAAAAGGCTGACAATCTGCTGTTAAACATCCTGCCGCGGGAAATTGCGGCCATTTTAAAGAACGACCAACGCACGATCGCTGACAGTTTCGAGGGCGCCAGCATCCTGTTTGCGGATGTTGTCAATTTCACGCCTCTTTCTGCGAAGATGAGGCCCGTGGAACTTGTGGACCTCTTGAATGAAGTCTTTTCGCAGTTCGATGTTCTTGTGGAAAAGTACGGACTGGAAAAAATCAAGACGATTGGAGATTGTTACATGGTTGCGGCCGGCGTGCCGCGGCCCCGGACTGACCACGCCGTCCTTCTTACGCAATTGGCGCTGGAAATGCGCGACTTCATCCAGAGGTCCGAATTTAGCGGCCACAGACTTTCGTTCCGCATCGGTATCAACAGCGGACCTGTGGTCGCCGGCGTTATTGGACGCAAGAAATTCATTTACGACCTCTGGGGAGATGCGGTCAATACTGCAAGCCGCATGGAATCCCACGGCCAGGCAGGAGTTATTCAAATCACTCGCAACACCTACGAGTTAATCAAAGACGGCTTCACGTGCGAGCCCCATGGCACGATTCACGTTAAAGGAAAGGGCGATATGGACGTGTGGTTTGTTGTGGGCAGGGCCGGCGGCTGATGTTCGGAAAGAATTTTCACCGTTAAGAAAGGGCTGAAAGCAATGAATAGATGGTCACAATTAGGATCGGTCATTTTGATTCTGGGTGCACTCGGTCATTTTCTTATTGTGGACGTGTCCGTCTGGATACTTGAGGCAAGCTACGTTCGCTGGCTTCCTGACTCCCTCATGAGCACCATGAATTCAACAATCATCGATTGGGGAATTCTGGGAAGAAACAACCTGCTTTACATTTTCGCGGGTTTCAGTCTCTGGCTGGTCATCAGCCTTCCATTTCTTGCCGCATATAACATCATCATTTTTCGAGAGCTTCCACCAGGCCACAAACTCCGACATTATTCTTCAGTATTGAGTCTATCCCTATCGGCAATTTTTCTTGTTGTGGCAAGTGTCTGTTACATCTATCCGGCAGCTCTCGGCGGTGCTCTTGCAACCATTTTTTTCGCCTTTGGTGTAAGAAAGGAAATGCTTTTGCGCAACTTGTCCCGACAATCGGAACAATGAATCTTCTGATCATCGGCGCAACGGGTGGAACAGGTCGTGAGCTTGTAAAACAAGCCCTTGAGCAGGGGCACAATGTAACCGCCCTTGTCCGCAAGCCGGAAAAGCTACGGCTTCAGCACACCAACCTCGCAATTACGATTGGAAATGTTCTGGACCAAGCGTCTCTCGTCCGTGTAGTGGAAAGAAAAGATGCTGTCCTTTCCGCCCTCGGCCACAAACAATGGTTCATCAAAACAACAATACTCTCCGAGGGTACGAAAAACATCATCTCTGCCATGGAGAAACACGGCATACGAAGGTTCATTTGCGAAACGACGCTGGGCATCGGCGACACGCGGGGTCGTATGGGGCTTTACTATTCGTTGTTCGTCATTCCAGTGATCACGTATTTTTACTTCAAGGATAAGGAGAAGCAGGAGAGGCTCATCAAAGACAGTACCCTAGATTGGACCATCGTCAGGCCGGGTCAATTGACCAACGGACGTAAACGAGGTGTGTATCGGCACGGAGCCAACATCGGCAGCCGGATTATCACTGTCCACATTTCGCGGGCCGACGTCGCCGATTTCATGCTGAAGCAGCTTGCCGACCGCTCATACATCAGAAAAACTCCTGCCGTTGCGTACTGATGATTCCTTGTTTTGACCGGTTTTCTTTGTTATATTTTCATTATCTCTTTCTACACCCCCTTCGCAAGACCGGTGTCACGTGCAACGCGCGGAAGAATTTTTGCTTTGAATCATTCACCAGGATAGGCTATGGCAAACCAGCGTTTACTGCGTGTTCTCATTGTCGACGATGAGAATTCTATTCGGCTCAGCCTCGAAATGGCTCTGAAAATGACGAATAACTTCGTGGTTGAGTCGTGCGATTCCGGCGATACGGCTGTTGAGATTCTTAAGAAGGAGGACTTTGACGTCATCGTTCTCGACAACCGAATGCCCGGCATGTCCGGCATCGACGTCCTGGAGTGGATGCACCAGCAAAAATTGGACATCCCCGTCATTATGATTACGGGCGCCGGTTCTGAGGAAATAGCCGTGGAAGCCATCAAACATGGAGTGTACGACTACGTCAGGAAAGACCAGCTGGGCAAGGACAGGCTTGCGCTGGCAGTGAAGAGCGTTCACGAACGCCACATGTACAAAAGAGCCATTATTGAACGCGAAGCAGAAGAACGCGTGCTCAGGGAAAAGCAAAAGGAATTGGATGCCTTGCAGTCTTTTCACACGACGGTGAATTCCCTTGGCCAGCTCGTGGAGCGTGGGCTCGCAGCGTTGACAGAAAAAATCAAAAAACATCAGGAAATTATCTCGAAGTCTGCCAACGCTGACATGAAGGAACAATGGCTCGTCACTTTAAAGGATTTGGAGCAGGATGTCCAGGTTGTCTCCTCCGGCGTGAGCTCCATGAGAAATCTTTCGACCGTGGTAATTCACAAACTAGACGAGATTCACATTGTGCCAAAGCAAAACGCCCAGCAAGAACCCTGACACCGTGCGCAGTCGTTACCAACGCAGGACCTGAGCTACTCCCCTTCCAATACCGCCGCTTTTCCGCTTCCTCTGACCTCCCTCCTCGTCATTTCTGACTACTTCGACTACACAAAAATACTGAGGGTCATTTTCAGCACTTTACTCGATTGTTCTTCAGGGTTCAGCTTTGTATCCTGTGGACGGTTTGTTTGTCATGAATCGAACAGCCTTTCACGGCTCGGAGAGTTGGTAAAGGCTGTCGACGGAGCCCTCTCCACCGCCTCCCGGGGAGGGCTTTC
>JACQPT010000004.1 GCA_016207415.1 Ignavibacteriales bacterium | reverse complement strand
CGCAGCTCGTTTGTTCGTTCTAATAACTCCAGGCGTTGCCTGATGAGTTGGTCAAGGTCGTCGAGTTGTTCTTGTTGACGCGGGTTGGCCAAGGATCGCGAGCGCAAATCCTGTATTGCAGTCTGCAATGTTTCTTGCGCTGTCTGATAAACGTGAAGGTAATTCTCTCTTCCGGTTATGACATATCCTCTTGTCTCGCTTTCGGCGCTCACGATCAAAGAGATGATCCTTTGCAGCTTCAGCAAACCCTCCTGTGAACGCTCAATCCATAATGAGTTTTCGGCAAGGGAGTTGGCTGTTCGCAGAGATACCACATTAATGAGTATCAGAATTACAAGCGTAAGCGAAAAGCCGACGACAAGTCTCAACCGAAAAGGAAATTTCTTCATCGCTCAAAAGTCAGTTATCATGGGTATTTTCAGGTGCCACTCTTTTGCGTTCTGAATTGCGCGTTCATAACCCGCATCCGCATGCCGCAGTATACCCGTGCTAGGATCATACGTCAACACGCGTTCCAATCGCGCTTCAGCTTCTTTCGTCCCGTCGCAAACGATGACCTGACCGGCATGAATCGCGAGTCCGATTCCCACTCCCCCTCCGTGATGCACACTCACCCAGCTCGCACCGCCGACGGCATTCAACAAAGCATTCAAAATGGGCCAATCGGCGATGGCATCGCTTCCATCTTTCATTTTTTCTGTTTCACGGTTTGGCGATGCTACGCTCCCGCAATCGAGATGGTCTCTGCCGATGACGATGGGGGCTTTGACTTCGCCGCTTGCCACGAGGTCATTAAAGATCTTTCCCATTTTTGCTCGTTCGCCGTAACCAAGCCAACAAATCCTGGCAGGGAGACCCTGGAATGCGACTTCTTTTTGGGCTTTTTCGATCCAAGTACACAGCTGTTTGTTTTCCGGAAAAGTTTCCATAACTGCTCTGTCTGTTCGCAAGATGTCCTCCGGATCGCCGGAGAGCGCCGCCCAACGAAACGGCCCTTTCCCGTCGCAGAACATCGGGCGAATGTACTCGGGAACGAATCCAGGAATGTCAAATGCATTCTTTAGGCCGTTTGATTGTGCCTCCCCTCGTATGTTGTTGCCGTAATCGAAAACAACAGCCCCCCTCTTACGCAATTTCAACAAGCCCTGAACATGGTCAACAATAGATGCTTTTGCCAACTGAACATATTTCTTCGGATTCTTCTTCCTCAGGTCCAACGCCCTGGCGTAGGAAATTCCGGCCGGTACATAGCCGTTCAGAGTGTCGTGTGCTGAGGTTTGGTCGGTCACAATATCAGGCAGGAATTTTCCCCCGGCTATCTTCGGGATAATCGAGGCAGCGTTTCCAAGCAATCCGACAGAAAGAGGCAATTTCTTTTCTTTCGCGGCCCGGATTTGAGCGAGAGCATCATCGAGGTCTTCTGTCATGGTGTCGAGGTAGCTTGTTTGAAGCCGCCGCTCGATCCTTTTTCTATCCACTTCAACAACCAGACATGCTGCGCCGTTCATTGTCGCCGCTAACGGTTGAGCGCCGCCCATCCCTCCGAGTCCGGCAGTAAGGAGAAACTTTCCCGCCAACGTTCCGCCAAAATGTTTCGAGGCGCATGCGGCAAAGGTTTCGTAGGTGCCCTGCAATATTCCTTGCGTGCCAATGTAAATCCAGCTCCCGGCCGTCATTTGCCCGTACATGGTGAGTCCGAGGCCTTCCAGACGGCGGAATTCGTCCCAGGTCGCCCATTTGGGAACGAGCATTGCATTACTAATGAGGACACGCGGCGCATCCGCGTAGGTTTTGAAGACGCCGACGGGCTTACCGGACTGAACAAGCAGCGTTTCGTCGTTCTCCAGATTCTTCAACGCATTCACGATGGCGTCAAAGCATTCCCAGTTGCGCGCGGCTTTTCCGGTTCCGCCGTAGACAATCAAGTCTTGAGGCTTTTCGGCCACCTCCGGGTCAAGGTTGTTCATCAGCATACGCAGAGCGGCTTCCTGGAGCCAACCCTTGCAGTTGAGTGTTGAGCCTCGGGGCGCGCGAATGGTTCTGGGCTTACTCGGTGGTTTGTTTTTCATTTTTGTTAAACCAAAGTGTAGTTGTCTTTTCCGGTCATACGAAGGTTTTGAAGAATTACCGTATTTGGAGATCAGATTTTGCTTTTGAAGGCAATCGCCGCAATTTCTACACTTGCGTTCCTTGGAAGATTGGAAACCTCTACAGTGGACCTTGCCGGATATCGGTTCTCAGCAAAGAAACCGCCGTAAATCAAATTCATTTTTGGAAAATCCTTGATGTCTTTGAGAAACACGGAGCATTGGACAACGTCGGACGAATCAAACCCTGCCTCAGTCAGAAGCGACAAGAGGTTAATCATGGCCTGCCTGGTTTGTGCTTCGATATCGTTTCCAACAAGTTCCGCGGTTTCCTGGCTGATGCCGATCTGCCCAGAAATAAACAAGAAGTTTCCAACCTTTACCGCAGGGCTATAAGGCCCAACGACCTGAGCATTGGTTATGAAACTCTTGGCTGAAGCCTTCACCATTTCTTCGTGAATGAATTTTCTCAGCTCGTCTTCGGACCTTCCACAACCCAAGAGCCAGATGCAGCACAAAAGGACAAATATTTTCATGCTAGTTCTCCGTCGTAATGATTTCAATACAATTTCCCATCTTCATCCAGGTATTCAAACAACCGGGCATTTTCCCGGTTCAATCAGAGCTTGTATCCGATTTTTCTCAAGAACTCCTTTCGTGTTGTGATATCCGATTCTGTCTCGATTCCTTTTGTTTTTACTCCGTCAATAACGCCCAGAATACCTCGCCCTTGTTCCGTCTCCGCGATGATGACTTCTACGGGATTGGCCGTTGCACAATAAATATGGCAAACCTCAGGCAAGCCTTTGACAGCATTGAGGACGTTGACCGGAAAACCGTTTTCGAGAAATAGAATGAAACAGTGTCCGCAGGAGAGGGCTTTTGCATTTTTCTTTGCCAAATCAATGAGGTTCGCGTCGTTTCCCACCCAGCGGACGAGCGCAGGGCCTGAAGACTCGCAAAATCCAAGGCCGAATTTTATTTGAGGATTCGTCTGGACGACAGCTTCGTAAATATCCTCGACGGTCTTTATGAAATGAGATTGGCCGAGAATGAAGTTTGTTGCTTCGGGCTTGTCGATTCGCAAGGTTGAGAGTTCCATAATTCCTCCGGATGTTCGAAGAACGACGACGCGAAATTCATTTCACCAGGTCCATAGATTCGGCAGTGATGAGCCATTTCAAGACGCCTTGAGCTTCTCGAACAGGTGAACCGGCTTCGATCAGAGCAAGTGCGCCTTTTTTAAATTCGACGTTGAGATCGTCTGCAGTCGTCACGAGAAGCGATGCCAGCTCTCCGAGGAGAGGCTCATGTCCAACCAGCAAAACCGATTCCACGGAATCACCATTGATCTGGGCAATCACTTGCCGTACATCGTTTCCCGGAATGAGATATTCGGTGATGCGGAAGTTCCGGACGCCAAGATGTTCCTGCAAAGGAGCTGCCATCTCTCGGGCACGCTGCAATGGGCTGGAGAGGATTGTGCTGATGGAGGTACGGGACCTCTGAAGAAAACGGGCAACGGTTTCGGCCTGCTGCTGTCCCAATTGCGTCAAAGGACGTTCGCTGTCATGCAGGGAGGGATCCTGAGATGCATCTCCGTGTCGGAGCAAATAAATCAGCATTCCATCACAACAAGCTACAGGCCGGTGAGAGTATGCCGGCCTAGTCTTTTGACAGGTTGTATTGCTGAATTTTCGTGTACAACGTCTTCAGACTAATCCCCAGGATTTTTGAGGCCGTGTTCTTGTTCCAGTTGACTGTTTTTAAAACGCCTTCGATGTGCGCCTTTTCAATCTCTCTTATCGAAACGGCGCTGCCGATGATCGGCCAAGAGACGACGCCGCCAGATCGTTGGTCCTGAAAAGACCTGCTTCCCAGCGGGAGGGCAAGGTCTTCCACGCGAATCACGCCATCTTTGCACAGGATCGCCGCGCGTTCGATGACATTCTCAAGCTCGCGGACGTTTCCCGGCCAGTCGTATTTTTCCAGCAGTTCCAGAGCTTTTTGATCGATGCGCTTCTGTTCTTTCGAGCGAACACGCTTCTTCAGAAAATAGTCGACGAGTAAAGGGACGTCATCCTTGCGCTCCTTCAGAGAGGGGAGCTGCAGAGTGATGACGTTAATTCTGTACAAAAGGTCTTCGCGGAATTTTCCCTGGGAGACTTCATCCCTCAAATTTTTGTTCGTTGCTGAGATGACTCGCACATCGGCTTTCAGATTCTTGTTCCCGCCCACACGTCGGAATTCGCCGGTTTGAAGAAACCGGAGGAGCTTCGGCTGCACCATCGTCGAAATCTCGCCCACTTCGTCGAGAAAAAGCGTGCCGCCGCTGGCAATCTCCACAAGTCCTTGCCTTGTCGCCACAGCGTCCGTGAAAGCGCCTTTTTCGTGTCCGAAGAGTTCGCTTTCAATCAAGGTCTCTGGGATCGAGGCGCAGTTCAGCGCAACGAACTGCTGGTCTTTACGAAGACTGTTTCGATGGAGAAAGCCGGCGATCAGTTCCTTTCCCGTGCCGCTTGCGCCCTGGATGAGGACCGTCGAGTCGGTTGGCGCAACTTTCGAAGCCACTTGAAGAACTTCGAGGAACGCCCTGCCGTTGCCAATGATCTGACCTCCAAACGAATGGCGCGCAAGTTCTGACCTGAGTACTTTATTTTCAATTGCAAGATTCTTCCTCTCGAGCGCACGCTCGATAACAGCAAGCAGTTCCGTAGCTGAGTAGGGTTTCGTGAGGTAATGGTATGCGCCGAGCCTCATGCAGTCCACAGCGATGCCGATATCATTCACTCCGGTGAGCATGATGACCTGCGTATCCATATAATGATCTTTAACGAATTTCAGAACTTCGAGCCCGTCAACGCGGGGCATTTTCATGTCGCAAAGGACGAGGTCAAACGCCTTACTCTGAAGCTTGTTAATAGCGGCGACACCATCGATCGCAGTTTCGACGGTG
>JACQPT010000111.1 GCA_016207415.1 Ignavibacteriales bacterium | reverse complement strand
GAGCATAGGCGAGAGGGATTCTCTTCGCTTATTCATTGCAGGGGTGTGTCGTTTTTCCTTTTGGAATTATTCATCCCACAATAAAGAACACACCCCTTTGCTCTCCTCTCTCAACCCGCACTCCAACGCTCGAGAGGGACGTTTTAAGCTTTGAGATTCATGAAAACATTGGAACCGTGCGCCGATGAGGATTGCAAGGATTGTGCTTAAAATGGCTTAGTACGACTTCCGATTGGCGTACACATTCATCAGCAGACCGACCATGATCATGTTGGAAACGAGAGATGACCCACCGTAGCTCAGGAATGGCAGAGGAATGCCGATCACCGGCATCAGTCCCATGGACATGCCGATGTTGATAAACACGTGCGTAGCAAGAATCGCCGTTATGCCGATCGCTGCCAGGCTGCCGAATTTATTTTTAGAGAGTTCTCCGATTTTAATCCCGTGGAAGAGCAGAGCCGCAAAAAGAACCAGTACGACAGAAGCGCCCAGAAGCCCGAACTCCTCTCCCGGCACGCAGAAAATGAAGTCCGTCCATTGCTCCGGAATGAAGTTCAGCTGCGTTTGCGTCCCCTTCATGTATCCCTTTCCCAGGAACCCTCCGGACCCGATCGCGACCTTCGCCTGCAACACATTGTACCCCGCACCGAGCGGGTCATGGCCGGGGTCGAGAAACGTCGCAATACGGTTGCGTTGATAGGTGGGCAATCGCTCATAAATTATCTGCACGCTCAGTCCAACCGCAAGTGTGATCCCGAGCGCCAGCGCGGCAGCGAAGTAATTCTCGCGCGTGACATACAACAGCAAGGCACTCAGAACAACCGCGATCAAAAATGCCGTCGTTCCCAGAAGCGCTCCAAACGCCACAAGAATGGGCGCCAGCACAGCCGCGAACATGAACCTCGACGCTCCCGCCCAATACAGGAGAGGAATCATCGCTCCAAAGAAAATGACAGAGGTTCCCAGGTCGGGCTGCGCGAGGACAAACCCCATGGGAACGGCAAAAATCGCAAGGCCGATAATCAGATGTTTCATGTTGGAAAGTGAAACCGTCGTCTTTGAGAGAAACGCTGCAAATGCCAACACGGTGATCACTTTCGCAAACTCCGAAGGCTGCAACTTAAACGACATCCCAAAGCCGCCAAGACCGAACCAGCTCTTCGAGCCCGATGTTGTTTTGCCGATAATCAACACAAACAGCAAAAACACCAGAGTCACCACATAGAGTGGAATGGCTAATCGCTGAATGGACTTCAGCGGGAAGAAAGCGGCAACAAGCAACGCCACGAGTCCGGCAACTGCCCACACAACCTGTCGGCCGAAATTTGCCGCGTTGTTAATGTCGAACGTTGCGCTGTAAATGGACACTAACCCGATCACTACGAGGGCGAGACAAATCCCCAAGGACTTGTAATCAAAATACTCTTTGAAAGACGCGTTCATTGTGTGATACTCTGAGTGACCTTCACCACGCTATCCTTTTTTGCCGGAGGGATGTAGACTCTTCGGCGAATCTCGCCGAAGAGGTACTTTTCCATCACAAACCCGCCGATGGGTGCGGCCTTCGTCCCACCAAAGCCGGCATTCTCAACCATCACCGCGACGGCAATCCGCGGATTGACGAAAGGCGCAAACCCGACAAACCATGAGTGGTCTTCTCCATGCGGGTTTTCCGCAGTGCCAGTCTTTCCTGCGGCAACAACATCGGGAATGCGCGCCATACCACCCGTACCGCCGGGCGCTTGAACTACCCGACGCATCCCTTCCCGGATCAACGCCATGACTTTCGGCGAAATCCCAACATCGCCAGACCGGTGTTCAATGGTGTTCATGCGGTTTGTCTGTTTGTTCCGGACAAGGTTCACCGCATGGGGCTGCAAAAGCGTCCCGCCGTTTGCCAAGACTGCGGCATAGCGTGCCATTTGCAAAGGAGAAGCGCCGATTTCCCCCTGCCCAACCCCCAGGCTGACAAGATAGCCTTGAGTCCATTTTCCTTTGCCATACACAAGATCATAGTATTCAACTGACGGAATCAGTCCGGCGGTCTCTTCGCCGATGTCGATCCCTGTCGGCTGGCTAAACCCGAATTGACGGCTGTATCGGTTCAGATTGCCAAGCCCAACTTTCAGGATCAGTTGATAGAAGAAAGTGTTGCACGATTTTTGAATCGCTTCCACCACATTCGTTGAACCGTGGACATGCAAATCCTTGTAGGTTCTGTTGCCGAACCTGTATCCGCCTCGACAGATGATACGATAGTTTTCGTCAATGATTCCTTCCTGCAGCGCCGCGGCCGCCACCAGCATCTTGAACGTTGACCCGGGCGGGTACCTCGTCATCGTCGCGCGATTAAAGAGCGGTTTTTCCGGGTCGTTGTTGAGGCGGTTCCAGAGTTCAGCCGGCGTAACACCGCTGAAAACAGACGGGTCGAAATCGGGCTTGCTCACCATTGCCAGGATCCCGCCGTCATTGGGGTCGAGAGCAACTACCGAGCCGCGATAATTCGCCATCAACGACTCTGCGAACGCCTGAACATCTGCGTCAATGCTGAGCACAAGGTCAAACCCTTCGGTCGGGCGCTTGTCATTTTTCCCGTTTTCGAAACTCCCGAGCATTTGGCCTTTGGAGTTCACTGCCACATACTCGTATCCTTTTTCCCCCCGCAGGAACGTCTCATAGCTCGCCTCAATCCCGGACGATCCAATGACGTCGCCCTGCCGATAGTATTCTCCTGTTTTTGACAATTGTGCATCGGTAATTTCTTTGCAGTAGCCCAGCAAATGTGAGGCACGGGCCTTCGTTGGATAGTATCGTTTCGATTCGACCTCATAGCCAACACCGGGAAGCATAAAAAGATGTTCTTCGATCGCAGAGAGAGCCGTGAAATCGATATCCCGCCGGACCTTCACGGGAGAAAAACGCGAATGTGCGCGCCCCTTGGTAATGCGGTCCTGTATGGATTGCGGGTCGGTTTGAAGGAATGAGGAAAGGAGGCCGAGATTCTCTGCCTCAAATCCGGCCGGGATGACTGTTACGGTAAACGAAGGACCGACGTCGACGATGAGTTTCCCGTTGCGGTCGTACACATAGCCACGGATCGGCTCCTTGACAAATGTTCTGATGCTGTTTTCCTCCGATTGCTTCCCCAGCTCATCATGGTAAAACAGCTGCAGCTGATACAGTCGGAGGAACAGAATGGCGAAGGCTGCTGCGACAACCATAAACATGATATTGCCACGTCGCGGGGAGCCAAAATCGACCGTTTCCATTATTGCGCCCAGGATGTGTGGTATCGTTGTGAGAATCCAAACATCGGCAGCACGCTGATGACTGACGTGTAGAGCGTTGTCCCGATGCTTGCCTGAATGACCGACATCAAGAAAGACCCTTCAGCGCCTTGAAAGAAGATGAGAAAATACACAACGGTGTGGATGAGGGAGCAGAGCGTTACAATCAGAACATAGCGGTAGGAACCGAGCGTTCGTTCGATTTGATTCTCGTTGAAAAAATACCCAGCGATGAAGCAGCAGATTGTTTTCGAAAGAGCTGCCAAGCCGAGAAACTTTGTCGCTACCAGGTCCTGGAGAAGGCCGGCTGCAAAACCGCTGACGGTAGCCTCAATTTGCCCGCGACGGAGCGCCAGATAAACAAGCCACGGGATGAAGATATCGGGAAGGTATCCCCAGACAGAGACATACGGGATAAACGTGGTTTGAACCAAGAGCAGAAGAACGGCCACCAGCGCAGAGCGAAGGTACTGTTCCATTCAGCGACCGCCTATGCCATTTCCAGGACTCGCCCGAAGACGACCTCAAATCGAAAGCTTTTGGTTTTACTGCGGAGTTCTATATACTCTGCAACTTTTTCCAGCCGCGCAGGGATCCCCATGATTTTTTCCTGCGCCTTCCGGCCAAGCTCATTTAAGCATTTCATCACTTCGATCCCCCAGGCAATAATGAGCTGTTCGACGATCTTTTTGTAATCGCGCGGTCCGTAAATGCCAGAACGGCGCACGACGTCGGCATACTCGTTAAAATTCACCACCGAAATCCCCGGCATTTCGATGCTCGGCATGATGGCGGAAGCTGCGTCGAGGGCATGATCGGGGTCGCGCTCGAGGATCTCTTTGAAAACATTCATGTAAAAAGCATAATGCCGCGCTTCGTCCTGCGCTATTTTTTGTGTAATCGCATTGATCATCGGCTCTTTATCCACGACAATTCTGCCCGTGTTGGCGTGGGAGACTTGTGTGGCTTTCTCCTGACAGCTGGTGTAGACAAACACTTTGTAGGGATCGCCGCCCCAATCAGGGTTAAAGCCGGCTCTGATGTAATTGAACTGAAGCTTTTCGAGGACCTGGAAGTTCAACAGCCGCGAGTCGCGGATGTAATCTCTCAGAATATTCCCGTGCCTGTCCTCCTCGGCCGTCCACAGGTTGTTCCACTTACTCCAGAATGTGTCGCTGCCGAAGTGTTCCGCAATCAACCGGTGAAAATGCGGCAGCCCCTCCTCCGTAAGAAGGTTGAGTGCAAGCGCAACCCGTGCGCTGTCCGGCACACCGCGGGCGCGATCACGAAGCTCCTTTATTTCCTTGTCGTTGTTCGAGTCCTGGTCCACCGGAAGGATTTGAGAGGAATACCAGATTTCGCGTTTCGATTCATGTTTTTCCATCAGGTCTTTGACGAAAGACTCGAGGCTCGCCAGCACTTCGTACTTCGATGCGTGAGCATGTTGACGTTGCATTGCATGTGGGGTCAATGGAAAAGCCTCCTTAAGGCAACAATGCCTGTCAGCAGAAAGAACGGACAGGCAAAGTGCGAATGTTGAACTGCAACATGATACACACTTGCACCTTGAAATTCAAGCAAAACGACATACTATTTCAACATCCTGAACGCTTTTTGTTCCAATTCAAGCCGTTCGGCGTCCGGGGTTTGCGTCACCACGAAAATTTCTTCCATTTTCACAAAATCCACCGACGGCACAATGAGCACCGTCTTGAATAATGTCCCTGCTTGCTCTCTGACGTTGCTTACGATTCCTACACGAATACCGGGAGGGTAGGTGCTGCTGTATTCCGACGTTATAACAACATCGCCGACGTTAACGTCGAGAGTCTTTGCAATGTTCTTGAGCAGAAGCGTTTTTCCATCCCACGCGAGGATTCCATCGACTCGGGAACGTTGAATTTTTGCGCTCGCCCGGAAATCCACATTCAGGATGATGTTTGCCACCGCATAATGATCACTCGCAGCGACAACTACGCCGACAAGCCCCGCTTCACTCACAACAGGCATGTGCTCCTGCACGCCGTCCGATTTTCCTTTGTCAAGTGTGATGGTGTTGCGCATGAGCGTCAGGTTTTTTCCGATGACTTTTGCCCCGACGAGCGGATACTGTGATTGCTCCTTGAGACCGACCATTTGGCGCAACCGCAGGTTCTCAAGTTTTGCTTCGCGTAATTGATTTGCCTGGTCGGCAAGCTCGATGTTGACTCTGCGAAGCAGCTCGTTCTCCCGCCACAAGCTAAAATAGCGAGTGATAAAAGAGAGCTGATCCTGGCCGACACCGAAGACCACCGTGGCGACTGAGCGAATGTTTTTCACCTGGCTGTTATCGTTCAGCGAGAGCAGAACGAGCGAGACAATGATGAGGAAAGTAAGGATAGCGTATTCTTTGAGGCCAAACAGGAGGTCGTAAATTCTTTCCAATGCTTCGCGCACTAATATCTTCGGCCTTTCAGAATGACTTTGGTGTATTTGTCCAGACTTTCGAGCACTTTTCCCGTGCCGCGGACAACGGCGGTCAATGGATCTTCGGCGACGTGGATCGGGAGGTTTGTTTCGAGACGGAGCCTCTCATCCAAGCCTTTCAGCAAGGCTCCTCCGCCAGTCAGCATAATGCCGCGGTCGAGAATATCGGCGGAAAGTTCGGGCGGAGTTCTTTCGAGGGTAAGCTTCACTGCTTCGACGATTTGGGCGATAGGCTCGTTTAATGCTTCGCGGATTTCCACGGAGCTGACTTCGGTCGTTTTTGGTACGCCGTTCACCAAATCGCGCCCTTTAACTTGAATGGTAATTTCTTCCTTCAGCGGCATGGCGGAACCGACTTCACATTTGATGGCCTCTGCCGTTCGTTCCCCGATCAAAATATTATGGTTGCGCTTAAAAAATTGAATGATCGCGTTGTTCATTTCATCGCCCGCCACACGGATGGATTCCTCGTTGACAAGCCCCGACAAAGCAATAACGGCGATCTCCGTCGTCCCGCCACCGACGTCAATAACCATGTTTCCCACCGGCGCGTCGACGTCGAGTCCGATGCCAATTGCGGCGGCCATCGGTTCGGCAAGTAGATGCACTTCTTTTGCCCCGGCATGTTCGGCAGAATCGCGCACGGCCCTCTTCTCGACTTCCGTAATCCCCGACGGGACAGAGACAACGATCCTGCGGCTTGGAACCCAGCCGGCGTTTACCTTTTTGATAAACTCGCGCAACATTCCCTCTGCAATCTCAAAATCAGCAATCACGCCGTCTTTCATAGGCCGAATGGTGCGAATATCACGGTGCGTTCGGCCAAGCATTTCCCGTGCTTCGTTTCCAATGGCAATGATACGCTTTGTGTTCCGGTCGAAAGCGACAATGGAAGGCTCGTTGAGCACAATGCCCTTGCCTTTCATCCAGATAACGGTGTTGGCAGTTCCGAGGTCAACTGCAAGGTCGGAAGAGAAAAGAGAAAGTAAGCCCATTAGTTTAGATTTCGTGTTTAGAGTTTCGGGTTTTAGAAGTTCCCGTTAGTGTCTGAAATGCCGGATTCCGGTGAATGCCATGGCAACGTTGTGCTCGTCGGCGGCTTTGATCACCTCTTCATCACGCACGGATCCGCCCGGCTGAATGACCGCCGTGGCTCCAACTTTGATAGCCTCTAGAAGTCCGTCCGCAAACGGGAAAAATGCGTCCGAGGCTACGGCACAACCTTGGAGATTGAGGCCCGCTTCTGCAGCCTTCAGAGCGGCTATTTTGGCCGAATCTACGCGAGACATCTGGCCGGCTCCAACACCCAGCGTTCTGTCCCCGCGGGCATAGACGATCGTATTGGACTTCACGTGTTTGGCTACCTTCCAGGCAAACATCATTGAGGCCAGCTCATCGTCCGTCGGCTTTCGTTTGGTCACAATTTTCATTTGGTCGGGGAATAGTCTGTGCTGGTCGGGGTCTTGTGCAAGCAAGCCTCCAACAACGCTGCGAATTTCAAGATCGCGGAGTTTCCTCAGGTTCACTGCCTGTTGTATCAGTCTCCGGTCTTTTTTCTTCATAAGCAATTCGAGAACCCTGCCTCCATATTCCGGAGCGATAATGACCTCGGTGAATATATCATTGATGGCTTGTGCCGTATCCGAATCCAGCGTCCGGTTGACGCACACAATTCCACCGAAGGCGGATTTTGAATCGGTGGCAAGCGCTTTTTGATATGCATCGAGGAGGTTTTCGCCCGAAGCCGCTCCGCAAGGGTTGTTGTGCTTGACGATGACGGCGGTCGGCTCGTCAAACTCCGCGCACAACAGCGCAGCCGCATTCATGTCGAGGATATTATTGTACGAGAGTTCCTTTCCGTGAAGTTTCTTGAAATGCTCATTGAACTTCCCATACAGTGCGGCGTTCTGATGCGGGTTTTCTCCGTAGCGCAAATCCTGGGCTTTTCTCATGGAAACCGTCAATGCATCCGGCAACTGACTGCGCGAGGTGAGTCCGCTGAGGTATTGTGAGACGGCGGAGTCATAATGAGCGGTGTGTTCGAATGCGGCTCGTGCAAGCTGGAAGCGTGTCTGCGCCGTTATTCCGCCCTGATGTTCCCTCATTTCTTCTATGATGACACCGTACAACGCGGGGTTCACGACAACAGCCGTGTGCCTGAAATTCTTCGCCGCTGCGCGAACCATCGCCGGGCCGCCGATATCGATTTGCTCAATCGCTTCGTCGAGATGAACATTTTCTTTTGCGATGGTTTCCTCAAACGGATAGAGGTTTACCACGACAAGATCAATGGGTTGGATTTTCTGCTCTTGAAGCTGATTGCGGTGAGAAGGGTTGTCGAGAACGGCAAGGATGCCTGCATGAATATTCGGATGCAGCGTTTTAACCCGGCCGTCGAGGATTTCCGGAAATCCTGTAACTTCCGACACCGAGGTCACTTGCAAACCGAGGTCTCGAAGGTTCTTGTACGTTCCACCCGTGGAGATGATCTCCACGCCGAATTCCTGGAGCGCTTTCACGAACTCGAAAAGTCCTCTTTTCTCGGACACACTGACGATTGCCCGCTGGATTTTCAGGAGAGACCCCTCTTCTCGTGATTGCAATGTTCTTTGTTCGGGAGTATTAAGCATCACGGTTGTATCCAAATTCTTCTTCCTTCGATGTTGACGCGTCCTTCGGCAAATGCTTTCAGCGCAAGCGGATAAATCTCATGCTCAACCTTGAGAACTTTTGATGCGAGCGACTCGGGAGTATCGCTCTGAACAACTTCAACAGTTTTTTGCAGAACAATCGGGCCGCGGTCATACTCTTCGTCGACGACGTGGACGGTTGCGCCCGAAACTTTCACGCCCGACTGAATGACTGCCTGATGCACATGCATTCCATACATCCCCGCTCCGCCGAATGCTGGAAGGAGGGCAGGATGGACGTTCAAGATCCTGTTCCGAAATTTGCCGACCACCGCCGACGGAATGCGCTTCAAATATCCCGCCAGAGCAATAATGTCCGCCTCATGCTTGACGAGAAGCTCAAGCAGCTGTGCCACATAAGAGTCTTCCGCGGGGAATGCTTGCTGACTGATGTGAGCTGCCGGTATGTTCCGTGAACGGGCAATCTCCAGCGCGCCCGCTTCCGCTTTGTTGCTGACGACCAGTGTTACCCGCGCTGGAAGGACGCCGTGATCGATCGCGTTGAGAATTGCCTGGAAGTTTGACCCGCGCCCTGACGCGAAGACAGCGATGTTCATCAATTCGAAATGCAGTCGGAAAACTGGTGCCGGACAGGTTCGAATGTAATGAGAAGTTGAGGGAGAATCAATAAAAAGGCGGTTAGAGGGAGAAAGGAGTGAAGAGTAAAGAGTGAATAGTGAAGAGACGCAGGTTCCGCCGATCGTTATTCCGTGTCGAGCCTGTATCATCCAGATAGATGCTTCGCCCCCCGGTTGAAACATATCATTCTGATGTTGCCTTTCTTCAGGCTAAGGGCAGACGTTTGAGGAAAGAATGAGGAGTCCTTGAACAGAGAAAAGGCTGCGAACCAGACCTCTGCGGTTGGTAGCCGCCTCTTGACACTACGACAAATTTGTCGTATAACGTAATCAACAAAGACAAATTTGTCGTTTAACCCCATGTGTGACCTCCCTGCAACATCCACTCAAAAACTGTCGGGCTGGCTCTTCGATGTCTACCCCTCGCTGCGGGGTGTTACGCTTTGGATCATCGACGAAAACGGAAACAAGCATCGTGGCCACCGGCGTTTCCTCCCTCACTTCTTTCTTTACCTCAACGATGCTGAAACCCGGCGCGCCGAGCTGCTGGCCACGCGGTGCCCGGTACCGCTGTCGCTCAAGCGGACGTTGCGCACCGAAATCTATTCCGGCGATCCGTTGTCCGTCCTCCAGGTGTTCGTGCGCGACTCCACGTATTTCAAAGAAGCCGTCTGGTATTTCGAGAAATTTTTCCCTCACTTCGCGTTTTTTAACTCCGACATTCTCCCCGCACAGCTGTTCCTTTACGACACCGACTTGTTTCTCCTCGCTCAAGGCGACTACGAACTGAACGAAACCGGTGAACTGATAAACTGGAAACTGAATGACTCCCGCGAAGCTACTGAGTACAAACTGCCGCCCCTGTCCATCCTCTGGATGCGCAACGCAAACGACTTTGTACCACCAAAATACCAGCGCTCGCTCCAACTCGAGCTTGCTTACGACAACCACGTCTACCTGCTGGAACAGGAAACACCGCAGGAAGTCCTCGAGGCGCTCAACTGGCATCTCCACCGTTGCGACCCGGATATTATACTGACAAAATACGGCGATCCCGTTTTACTGCCGCGCATCACTGAACTCGCAAAGCGTCACCGAATTCCGCTGCTGCTGAACCGCGACCTTGCGACAGAATACACCACAACGCGGGCGTCCAGCTTTTTCCAGTACGGGAAAATTGTGCACAAGGATGGCGCCTTTGAACTTGCCGGACGGTGGCACATCGATGAGGAAAATTCCTTCACCGTCGGAGAATCCGACCTCGACGGACTGTTCGAGATGGTACGCCTTACGCAGATGTGCGGCCAGCGTCAGGCGCGGGCAAGCATCGGCACGTCCATGTCGTCGCTGCAGCTTTCCTGGGCATACCGCAACGGCATCCTCATCCCGGCAAAGAAACGCGAGCCGGAAGAATTCAAATCCGCCGCAACCTTGCTCCTCGCCGACCGGGGCGGATTGATTTTCAACCCGCCGCTGGGATACCATGAAGATGTGGCCGAACTCGATTTTGCCTCCATGTACCCGACCATCATGGTCAGGCACAACGTTTCGCCCGAGACGGTCAACTGCCGGTGCTGTCACAACGAAAAAGTGCCGGAGCTGGGCTATACCATTTGCGAAAAACGGACGGGGATCGTGCCGGCAACACTCCGGGCCGTCGTCGAAAAACGCGCGTACTATAAAAGGAGAAAGAAAGAACTCAGAGGAAAAAACGACGCTCTTGCCCGCAGCTACGACCGGCGGCAGAACGCCCTGAAATGGATGCTCGTCAGCTGTTTCGGCTACCTCGGCTACAAAAATGCCCGTTTTGGCAGGATCGAAGCGCATGAGTCTGTCAACGCGTTCTCACGCGACGCTATTTTAACCGCCAAGGAAATTGCCGAAAATCACGGCTATGAGCTTCTCCACGCTATTATCGACTGCATGTGGTTAAAAAAACCGGGCGCCACCGAAGCTGACTACGAGAACCTCTGCAAAGAAATTGCCGCTCGCGTCAACATCGATATTTCCCTGGAAGGCATTTACAATTGGATTCTTTTCCCCGCTTCGAAGCAAGACCCCGCCATCACGACGGCGAATCGCTACATGGGCTGGTATCGTCATGGGGAGGTCAAAATCCGCGGTATCGAAGCCCGCCGCCACGACACACCGAAATTCATCAAACAGATGCAGGCGCGTATGCTGGAACGCATGTCAAAAGCTCGCAACGCAAAAGAGATAGAAGCGATGGTGCCTGATTTGCTCGATATTGCATCGGATTTTGTCTCGGTCCTTCGCAGCGGTAAGGCAAACCCCATGGAACTGGTTCTGCGCAGAAACATCACCAAAGAGCCGCAGGAATACACCAACAACAGTATCAGCGCCGTGGTATCGAGGCTTGTGGAAGAGATGGGAGTAAAGCTGTCGGCGGGTGAGTCGATTCAGTTCATTATTATCGATCAGTCCGGGAAGAAAAAACCGGAAAAGGCAAAA
This sequence comes from Ignavibacteriales bacterium, assembly GCA_016207415.1. Taxonomy (GTDB): domain Bacteria; phylum Bacteroidota; class Ignavibacteria; order UBA10030; family UBA10030; genus JACQPT01. Next base: position 19,365 of record JACQPT010000111.1, on the reverse strand, counting down.
CCACTTGCGTTGTACGCGTTCGAGGACGGCTACGATATTGAGCAGTATACCGAATTTACACTCAAAGCCATTGAAACGCTGCTCTCGCCGTTCGGGTATGACTTCGAAACGCTGAAAACGTACTTTGGCGTCACCTCAAAGAAAAAGCGGCGCCTCATCTCTTCTCCTTCACGAGTTTTATCATCTCCTTCACAGCTCGCTCCAGCCCCACAAACATCGCTCGAACAATAATTGCGTGGCCGATGCTCACCTCGTCAATTTCTTTTATTGCGGCGACCGGTTTTATGTTTGAGTAACCCAGCCCGTGGCCCGCGTTGACGCCGAGGCCAAGAAATTTGCCATACTTCGCCACGCTTTTGATTCTCTTGAGCTGCGTGCGTTTGTCCCTCGGAGACACCGCTTCCGCGTATTCTCCCGTGTGAATCTCGATCATGTCGGTACCAATATCTTTCGATGCATCGAGTTGCGGTTCGGTCGGATCAACAAACAAGCTGACCTGAATTCGATGCGAGTGAAAGGTATCGATGACTCCTTTGAGGTATTCTTTCTGACCAACGACATCAAGCCCGCCCTCCGTCGTCAACTCCTGGCGCTTCTCCGGGACCAGCGTCACGAGATCCGGCTTCACGTCGACAGCAATCCTGATGATCTCGGGCGTTGCCGCCATCTCCAGGTCTAGTTTTGACTCTACTTTCTTGCGCAACAGCTGAACGTCCCGGTCCTTAATGTGCCGTCGGTCTTCCCGCAAATGACAGACAATGCCAACGGCTCCTGCTTTTTCGCAGATCAATGCCGCTTCAACAGGATCCGGGTCATGGCCTCCACGTGCATTCCGCAGCGTGGCTATGTGGTCAATATTGATAGCGAGTCTCATTTTATCTTTACACCGAAAAGAATATAATCATTTTCCTCTTTTGTTTAAGCCAGGATGGTTCGCGTTTGCTTCCGCAACTTTTGTCTCAAAAAAGCGTAAATTTTGGTGGCTCTCACGTCCAAGGTGAACATATGAAAAACTCCCTGAGAATTCTCTCCATTGGCTTCGTTTTGACGTTCGCTCTCATTTTCGTCAGCGCTCAAGCAAAGAAAAACGAACCGGTAAACGACGAGCGTTATGAAGAACTCGGTACGCGTGTAGGAAACGAAATTGAGAAGCTCGTCAATCGTCTTGCACGCGTCATAAGCAGGTATGATGTTGACGAAGGCTTTTTCGACGATGACACGCTTTCGTCAAAACGGAAACGAAGAACCGTATCCACGGACCTCGAATCAGAGAGCAATACGTTTACCTACGAAGGGGATAAGACGGTCAACGAATCTGAGACAGTCGACGGCAACATCGTCGTCAAAGGTGGGGATCTCACCGTCTTTGGCAAAATCGACGGTGACGTTCTGGTCGTCGGCGGGACGCTTTTTGTAAAGGACGGGGGACGCATCACCGGCAATGCGCGCATCATCAGCGGCGATGTGATCCGCGAGGACGGCGGCAAGATCGACGGCTACGTTGACAAAACAAGATCGACAACCGCGGGATATCGCGAAGACCGAAAGAAATTCACACAACCCAGCACCAGATTCGACCCTCCCTGGCTCATGGAAAGTCATGCCCTCGAGAATTTCATTTTCCGTTACAATCGCGTCGAGGGTCTGTTCCTTGGACTTGGCTCTGAAAAACGGTACTACTGGGATGGACGAAAGAAATTTAACTCCTTTGGTTCTATCGGCTGGGGGTTGAAGTCTCACACATGGAGATACAATCTCGGCGTTGCCAGACAATTTCCCCTTCGCAACTCAGACGGTGATGAATTATTGGAGATTGGCGTCGAGGGGTACAATCTCACAGATTCAAAAGATCAATGGATCATCGGAGTCCACGAGAACACTGCGGCTGCGCTTCTCATTCACGAAGACTTCCGGGATTATTTTGAGCGGCGCGGGTATTCCGCCCACGTGGGGTATTATACGCGCCAGGATTATATCAACGGTGAGTTCAAAGTCGCTTTACTCGCCGATAGGTATGAATCTATGGCCAATCGGGCAGAGTGGGCGCTCTTTGGCGGCGAAAAGGTGTTCCGAGTGAATCCCGCCATCGACGCTGGAGTTATGAGGAGCGTTCTGACCGCTGTCGGCTTTAGCACAGTGTCAAAAACGATGTTCGGCCAGGAGGGCTGGAATATCCTAGGGTCAATGGAGTTCACGGATAAAAATCTCGGGGGAGATTTTCACTTTGGGCAGTACATCGTCGATTTCCGCCGCTATCAACCTGTCAGCACATACGACAACTTCAACATCCGCGTGCGCGCGGGAACAGCGGAAGGCACGTTGCCGCCGCAAAAGCGCTTCGAGATCGGCGGACTAAGCACGCTGCATGCGTTTCCGTTCAAATCCGAAGTTGGAAATCGCATGCTACTGATGAATGCCGAATACATTCTCAACGGAGATTTCCTGAACGATATCGAATTCTGGCCGAGCTGGCTCATGAGACGCATTAACATTATCCTGATGACGGATGCCGGCTTGACGCGCGAAGCCCCGTCAACAGCCTCGTGGAACGAAGGATTCAAAGGAATCACCTGGAGTGAATTCAAAACTGACATCGGCGTGGGTGTTGCAAACAGAAGCGGATCGTTCAAGATTGCCGTGGTGTGGCGCACCGACGTGAAGGAGCCTGCGCGGTTCATTTTCAGGTTTAACAGGCCCTTCTAAGGATGCTGGGATGCTGGTTCCAAAGGCGTTTCGAAAGGCGACCGTCACGGTCGCCTTTTTCTTTTCGTCGTTATGACTACAAGGTAGATACGAATCATTCCTGGTTTTCCATTAAGGATCAGCCTCTGCTTCTGGCATGTACGGTTCGAAGCAACTAAATTGTATTCGCGAGCGTCTATAGAGGGAGGCGGTTTCTCTCCTTTTTCGCGCGTGACTGACGCATTCAGCGTCAGAATTCTTCAACGTTGTGGAGTTGTGTGATGAAGACGAAAAGAATTCTCATCGCTCTTGGCCTGAGCCTTATTCTTGTCATCCCCGCCTGGTTGATGTTTCCTTCTTCCCAGCCTGAGGTGGACTCCTCGATCGTCGTAGCCGTCAAACGGGGTCAGTTTGTTGTTTCCGTGACGACGACTGGTGAATTGCAGGCTAAAAAGTCCATCGAAATCAAAGGGCCGGAAATGGCGCGCGCGGCAAACATCTGGCAGATGAAGATCTCAAACCTTGTGCCCGAGGGTACCGTCGTCAAAAGCGGCGGCTTTGTCGCTGAACTCGACCGTTCCGAGATCGCTCAGAAATTGAAGGACTCGGAGCTTTCTGTCCAAAAATTTCAGTCGCAGTTCGAGCAGGCTATCCTTGACAGTGCGCTCGAGCTTTCCAAAGCCCGTGATGAGATAGTGAATCTAGCTTATACGATGGAGGAGAAAAGGATCGCGAAAGAGCAGGCCATCTACGAAGCGCCTGCGATGAAGCGCCAGGCTGAAATCGACCAGGAGCGTGCTCAAAAAGCGCTCGAGCAGGCTCGAAAAAACTACCGGACGAAACAAAAACAAGCCATTGCCAAGATTCGAGTGGTCGACGCGGATTTGATGAAAGAAAAATCGCGCATGGATATCATGGCGAGGACGCTCATGGACTTCACCATCAAGGCTCCGGCCGACGGAATGGTCATCTACGCGCGGGAATGGAACGGCCGAAAAAAGGTTGTCGGGTCGACGATTAATGCGTGGGATCCCACAGTTGCGACTCTCCCTGATTTGTCCGTCATGGAATCGATCACCTACATCAATGAAGTGGACATCCAAAAACTCGCCGTCGGGCAGAGGGTGGAGTTGAAACTCGACGCTGACCCGAACAAAAAGCTGTCGGGCAAAGTCACGCAGCTTGCCAACATCGGCGAACAACGGCCAAACGCCGACTCAAAGGTCTTCGAAGTCAAGATTCTCGTGAACGAGTCCGATACAACACTCCGGCCGGCAATGACCACAAGCAACACGATCATCGTTTCAACGCTTGAGAACGTTTTGTCGGTCCCTCTCGAGGCAGTGCAAACTGAGGGAGGAAGGTCCTTTGTCTTCCGTAACTCTGGCGGGAGTGTGACCAGGCAAGAAGTTGTCCTCGGGATGATGAACGAGAACAATGTGATTGTTGAACGGGGCCTTTCGGAAAACGACCTCGTGTACCTGTCGCAGCCCGAGTCTCTCAAAGGAATTCCCACGGATTCGCTTTCCGCTTCAACCGCAAGGAAGTAAAGCCTTGAAGAAGGCGCTCCTGCTCAACTTTTCCGTTGCTCTTCAAGCGATCGCGCATAATAAGCTGCGGGGTATTCTTACTTCCCTGGGAATTGTTTTTGGCGTTGCCTCTGTGATCTCCATGCTTGCCATCGGCCGCGGGGCTGAACAAGAGATCCTTGAACAGATGAAGCTCCTCGGAACCAATAACGTTATCGTCACGCCGATTGTGGAGCAGGAAGAGGGGAAGGTGGAAAACGCCACGGAGTCCGAGCAGGCCAAACTAAGAAAGAAATTCACCACTGGGTTGACTCTCCGGGATGCGGCTGCTGCCTGGGAGACGATTCCGCACGTGGATTTCGTGAGCCCTGAAATTGTTGTCGAGACCACTGTGCTACGCGAAGGGCTTAAGCGGTCGGGGAAGCTCGTCGGCGTAGATTCCACTTTTTTCCGCACAACCGATTTCAAGATCGTGCGCGGGGCGGGTTTTACCCCTCTTCACCTCCTTCACTCCGCCCCGGTGTGTATTATCGGATACGGCATCCGTACTAAGTTTTTTGCGCGTGAGGAGCCGATTGGCCGGGAGATCAAATGCGGCAACCTCTGGCTCACGGTGATCGGCGTGCTCGAAGAAAGAAAGATCACAAAGCAAAACATCCAACACCTTGGCCTGCGTGATTACAATATGGACATTTACACTCCTGTCACGACACTTCTGTTGCGGTACAAGAACCGCACGCTGGTGACCCGACAGGATATTCAGCAGGCTTCCCGTTCGACACAATCCGGCAACGAGAACACTGAGGACAAAAAGCCAAAAAACTATCACCAGCTGGACCGCATGGTTGCACGGGTCTCGGAAAGCCGCTTCGTGCCATCCGTCTCAGAGGTCCTTACTCGGATGCTCCAGCGAAGGCATAATGGCGTGGTGGATTATCAGGTGACGGTCCCCGAAGAGCTCCTCCGGCAAGAACAGCGAACAAAACAAATCTTCAGTATCGTCCTCGGTGCAATTGCTTCCATCTCTTTGCTCGTCGGAGGTATCGGCATCATGAACATCATGCTTGCATCCGTCCTTGAGCGCACCAAAGAAATCGGCATCCGCCGCTCACTCGGCGCAACGCAAAGGGACGTCGTGCTGCAGTTCCTCAGTGAAGCAGTGGCGATCAGTGTCACCGGTGGGTGCGTCGGCGTGCTTCTGGGAGCGGGACTCAGCTTGGGCGTGGTGCGTTTTGCAGGAATTCTTTCCATCGTAACGGTCGATTCTGTTCTCCTTTCATTCGTCATTTCCATATCTATTGGCATCATCTTCGGGATTCTGCCTGCAAAGCGGGCGGCCGAACAAGACCCCATCGTTGCGCTTCGCTATGAATAAGCGTTGCACGATCCTGCTCTTCCTCTGCGTTAATTTATTGGTCGTTCCACACTTTTCGTTTTCGGCCTCGCCCGGCGACACCCTCACCGTAAAACTCGACCAATGTATTCGAATGGCCTTAGACGAAGGTCCGACGATTGCAGCAGCACGTGAATCGTACAAAACAGCGTTTTATTCATATGAGGCTTTTTCCTCAATGACATATCCACAACTGAGACTGCAGGGCCAGGCGCCCGGCTATTTCCGGTCCATTTCTTCCGTCATACAGCCTGACGGTACCATTGTCTTTGTACCTCAAAGCCAGGCAAACTCTTCCTTGAGCCTGTCCCTGACTCAACAACTTCCATTCACGGGTGGAGAGATCTCCATTTCATCGGGCCTCAACCGTATCGATCTTCTGGAAAGCCAGACGAAGTTCTACCGCTCCACACCTCTTTCGGTCACTTATCGCCAACCGATCTTCCAACTGAACCGCTTTCACTGGGATTCCAGAGCCCAGGAATTGCGCCTCAGCATCGCTGAAAAACAGTGGCAGGAGGCCGTCGAGGACATAGCCATAGAGGTGACGAACCGATTCTTCGAAACGTATCTTGCCGTAATGAGCCAGAGAAATGCGCGTAACAACGTGATGATCAACGATACTCTCTATAATATTTCCGTCGGCCGGTACAATGTAGGAAAAATCGCTGAGAACGATTTGCTCCAGGGAGAGCTGGCACTCCTGAACGCAAAAACGCAGCTTTCGAGCGCGGACATTGCCGCTGCGCGAGCGATGAGGACGCTTGCATTTCTTATTGGAGCATCGAAAGAAACAGTGCTGGAACTTATTCCTCCACCCTCGGTTCCCCTGTTGAACCTTGACCCCACTGCTGCTGTCGCTCAGGCAAGGAACAACCGAAGCGACTTCGCTGAAATGTCCCTCCAGACTCTTTCAGCTGAGCGTAGTCTCACTGAGGCGAGGCTCACAAACTCGTTCTCCGCAACATTATCGGCAAATGCCGGTTTGAACCAGCGCTCAGAGACTATTCCACTGTCCTACCAGAACCTCTTAGATCAGCAACAACTGAGCATTTCTTTTGAGATTCCTCTGGTTCAGTGGGGCGGAGGATCAGCAGCTGTGCAGTCGGCGCTATCCGAGCAGGGGCGCGTGGAAACTGCCGGTGCTATTCGCGCCAACAGTGTTGAGGAGGAGGTCATGCATCTCGTGATGAGTCTCCGACAACTTGAAAAGCAAGTCGGCATTTCAGCCAAGGCCGATACCATTGCTCAACGACGTTTTGATGTCGCAAAAGACCGCTACCTCATCGGGAAAATCGACGTGACAAACCTCTTTCTTGCCCAGAATGAAAAGAATGCTGCGCACAGAACGCGGATTCAGACACTCTGGGACTACTGGGCGGCCTACTATCGCCTGCGCCGGTTAACCCTCTACGATTTTGAGCGCAATGAAAGGGTGCGAACCCTTGAGCCATTTTGAACGTTGGAAAATTCCGAAGGCGCTCTTCAGCCAGTAATTCGAGTTCATGTTTTATAAAACGCAAAAGGGGCAGCCAACATGGCCGCCCCTTTCTTTGTTTGTCAAACCTATGTCTCGTTATCTCTTGAACTTCGCTTTCATCAGTTCTTCAATGAGCCTCTTCTTGTTTGCTTTGGAGATTTCTCTGCCGTAAATGGATAATCCTTCGAGGCCCCTGGCAAATCGCCGCAACTCATGAACTGTCATCGCGTCGAGTTTGTCGAAATACCTTTGCTCCTCAGCGTTTAACCCCTGAGGAGGTGCATACTCCTCCTCTGGTTCAGCTTCAGATTCATCCACATCTTCCTCAAATTCAGCACTCCCCGAGGCGAGGATTTCTTCGACTTCTTCTCTGGTTCTCGAACTCTTTGCGTATAACAACTCTTCTATTCCTTCGGCTGGGCGTGGGATGACGTGTTTGGAAATCAGCTGACTGACCTTCTGCGCCGCCGCTGCTCCCGCTTCGACCGCCGATCGAACCGCGGCTGTATCCCCAACGATCTTTACCGTGATCATTGCGGGATCGGTCCGCTCCTTGCCGACCAGCACGACATTGGCAGTTTTGACCATTGCATCGGCCGCTTCGATGGCTCCGACGAGACCTTTCGTTTCAACGAGACCGAGAGCATAGTCAATCATAGGGAGGATTGGGGGCAAAGTGAACCTTCCGAAGGTCCTGAACGTGCCCGGAGACCTTCGGAAGGTCCGGCAAAACTACTTTTGAGCGGGACGTTTGGGGAGAATCATTTCCACATCGCTATGAGGACGGGGGATCACATGGACGGAGACCAATTCGCCAACACGCTGGGCCGCCGCAGCGCCGGCATCCGTCGCTGCTTTGACTGCTCCCACATCGCCGCGCACCATCACCGTCACATACCCGCCGCCGATCTGCTCTTTTCCGATTAATGTCACCTTGGCTGCTTTCACCATGGCATCGGCTGCCTCGATGGAGCCCACGAGGCCTTTCGTTTCCACCATGCCGAGAGCGTCGAGCGAAATGTCAGACATTGAGATTCTCCTTTGTATTGAGGTTATATCTGGAAGCGTCCGCCGCGTGCGGAAAACTCGACGCCAATATAAAGAATGACCCCCTGAATGTCAACATCGTGCTCCCGAATGTGGTGGCACGTTAATGGGTTGATTTTCGGAGGATTTTTTGAGTAAATGAAGTGCGATGCGGATTCGATATCTATTCCTACTACTCTGGGGCCAATCCATGTCACTTCAAGCTCAAATTGCTCAAGAGCTCTTTGATGTTTACGACAACCAAAAGATCCAGGAAATCACCTCCCGCCGTTTCACTCAAGAAGACATGCTTCGATGGTTTCAGCCGCTGGAAAAGGCGAGAGTTTTCCAAAAGACTGACGTCGGGAAATCTGCAGAAGGAAAAACCATTTCGATGTACACGCTTGGCAACGGCCCCACAAAAGTTCTGCTCTGGTCGCAAATGCACGGCGATGAAGCGACGGCGACCATGGCTCTCCTGGATATCTTCAACTTTTTCACCCAACAGACATCGCACCCCATCGTCAAATCCGTTCGTGAGAAACTCACGTTGCTTGTCATTCCCATGTTGAACCCCGACGGGGCGGAGCGTTTTCAGCGCCGCACAGCCCAGCTCATCGATATGAACCGGGATGCATTGCAGCTGGAGACCCCGGAAGCGCGCGTGCTCAAGGAAGTTCAGCAAAAATACAAGCCCGAATTCGGCTTCAACCTCCACGACCAGGATCCGAGGTACACCGTCGGTCAATCAAAGAACGTAACAGCCATCGCTCTTCTTGCACCCGCCACAGACGGCACGCGCGCTGACAATCCGGTCCGGACACGCGCAAAGAAGGTCGCAGCCGTGATCACCGCCGTTCTGAGCCGGTTCATCTCCGGACACGTCGCAAAATACGACGATACGTTTGAACCGCGGGCCTTCGGGGATAACGTCCAGCGCTGGGGAACGAGCACAGTTCTGATTGAATCGGGAGGCTGGCCACAGGATCGGGACAAAATGTTTCTCAGAAAAATGAACTTCGTCGCCATCCTCTCAAGCCTTGCGGCCATCGCCGATGCATCCTTCCTCGATGAGGATATCTCGGCCTACGAACGCCTGCCATTGAACACAAAGAACCTCTACGATGTGGTCGTTCGCAACGGTAGGCTCAGAGCAAACGAGTCCGTCGCCCCCTTGAAGGTCGATGTGGGATTCAACGTTGACGAAGAAATCGACCCTTCCTCTGGGAAAATCCGTTTGAGCGCAAAAATTGTGGATGTGGGTGACCTGAGCACATATGGGGCGTTCGAAGAAATTGATGCCGCCGGGAGGGACCTCGACGCCGGTCGCATACGTCTGGAAACATCGATCCCGTATGAGGATATCCGAGGCCTGGTGAAGCAAAAATAAGACTTAGTCTTGTTAACGAAGCTTCATTTGCTCGGATTCTGTATTTTTTGTAAGTTCGTTATTGATACTCCCGCAGTAAATTCACCATCCGACCTCGGGTTGTACCTGCAACGCGACGGAACTCGCCTTACCCGTACAGCGTTTACTAGGCAGGTCGCTTTGAACCAGTTGTTTCCGGGCGGAGAGGGCATGTGTTGGCGGGAGAGACTGAAAAAGCGGCCATGATTCCTGTACTTTTAGCAGCTCTGTCTCGCACGACAAAGCTGAAACAATCAGAGTTTGAAGCGGAAGCACTTCCGCACATGGATGTTCTTTACAACTTCGCGCTCCGGACCACAGGCAACGAAGACGACGCCCGCGATTTACTCCAGGAAACATACCTGAAGGCGTATCGGTTCTGGGACAAGTACGAGAGGGGCACAAACATCCGCGCCTGGCTTTTCCGGATCATGAAGAACTCGTACATCAACCGATACCGGAAGGAAACGCGGGAACCGGATACCGTCGATTACGCCGACGTCGAGAATTTCTACGACTCCATTCGCGCCGAGTCGACGGATACGAACGATTTGCAGGAAAAGCTTTTCGGCGGCTTGCTCGGTGACGAAGTGACGAGCGCACTCAAGAGCCTTCCTGAAGACTTTCGGACCGTCGTGATCCTCTGCGATATCGAGGGACTCACCTACGAAGAAATCGCGGAGTTTATCGAGCGGCCTATTGGGACCGTTCGGTCGAGACTACATCGCGGAAGAAAACTCTTGCAGTCAAGGTTGTTTGAGTATGCCAAACAACGCGGAATGATACCTCACGATTAGAGCTGAATATTTAAAGAGACCACACGGTGAAATGTACTGAAGCGCAGGAACAATTCGGCAGTGCTCTTGACGGTGCGCTTTCCCTGAGCGGGCGGGACGAACTTTTTCAACACCTCTCACTCTGCGGCCATTGTAGAAAGGAATTCGAGTTCGAGTCCTTGACAAAACAGATTGTACGGAAATCGGTGCGTCGACTGAACGCGTCAACAGAGGTCCGCAACAGCGTCTTGAATGCTCTTCGGAGGGAATACGAACAAGAGGCAGCAGAGATTCCTTTCTGGGAGAGGCTGTTTGCGGGGCGTCGCTTGTTCCCGTCGCTCGTTACGGCACTCGTTGTCATAGCGCTCATTTCCTATCTTGCACCGCCGGAACCCTCGGCTTCTCGTCTGGCAGTTCATGCCGCTTCCAACGACGTCATCTTTCAATCGCTGCAAAATTTCTTGAGCCTCCGTGAAGGACGACTCAAGCCAAAATCCGTTGCATGCGACCCGACCGTGATCAAATCATACTTCCAAAAGAACGGACTTCATTTCGCCGCCGACACAAAAATCATTGACGACTGCGATTGGTACGGTGCATTGCATTCAGAATTCGAAGGAGTTCAGCTTGCTCATGTCATGTACCAGATGGGAGACGACATGACGTATGTGTATGAAGTGAAGAAGGATGATGCGATGGCGGGGTCAACGCTTTCCATCCCGCCCGCCGCAAAAGAATCATTGACGAAGACAGGATGGTATACCGACCCTCTCCATGCGGATCATAGCGTTGTTGTCTGGACTTCCAACGGCACCCTCTGCGCAGCAGTCTCCACAATGGAGAAAGATCGTCTGGTCGCTTTTCTTTCCACCCCGTAAACCCGCCTTAGACACCCACCCACAATCGCTCGGCAAGCCCGCGAGGGAGGCCGGCATCGGCAATTTTTTGTGAGGCGTTAGTAATGTCGTAGGCGCTTCTGACATTTTCGTATTCCCACCGCGTGGAATCGAAGACACCAAAGCTGAGTTTTGGGTTTCCATCGCGAGGCTGTCCAACACTCCCCACATTAACGATGCATCTGATGTCTCTACGAATCGTCTTGGTTTTTCCGTTTTCGTCGAAGATCACAGGTGTATGGGTGTGGCCAATGAAGCAGACAGCCTGTTCAAAACATCGAAAGGACGATTTCGCGTCGTATTCTGTCAGAATGTATTCCCATTCGGGCGGGTTGCACGGTGTTGCGTGGACATACAACGACCGTTCTTTTTCCTGCGTGAACGGCAAGCTCACGAGGAAGTCCTTGTTTTCTTTTCCCAGATTCTTGTTCGTCCAGACGGCGGAGAGTCGGGCGTTCATGGTGAACGTCTCGGCAACGGAGAGGTCAACGGCAGCCGCGTCGTGATTGCCTCTGAGGATGAAGCTGCACTTCTGACGAACGAGATCGACACATTCATTGGGATTCGCCCCATACCCGACGACATCGCCGAGACACACGGTTTCGTCGACGCCCATTCGTCCGATGAGTTCCAGGGCTTTCGTCAACGCTTCAAGGTTGCCGTGAATGTCAGAAATGATAGCGAGGCGCAAAACTTCACCGCGTGTCAGGACAACTACGTTTTCTGTTGTTTTTTCTTTGCAGCAGGGAAGAGTACATTGTTCAGGATGAGCCTGTAGCCTGGAGAGTTTTTGTGAAGCGTGAGATCGGTGGGCGGGTCTCCAACCGCATGCTGATAATCTTCCGGGTCATGCCCGGCGTACCAAGTGAACGTCCCTCTCCCAAAGTTGCCGTGAATGTATTTTACTTCTTCGGTTCCTTCACGCTCGGCCAGAGTAATGACTGTTCGCTTGATAGTGCTTTTTCGAAACGCCGTGGTTTGACCCATGAAGCCTTTGATAATGGAGACGTGGTCTTGCGTCAACATGGTCGGCACGGGATCGTATTTGGCTGAAAATTCGAAGAGCGTGAAATAGTCCGTATTCTGATCCCGAAACGGCGGCGGGTCGCTCGTTGGAATATCGATATCCGAATACTCATACCTGAGGGGGTTCATATCCAGTATGAAATTCTCAAACGCCAGCGTCTTGGTGAAATCCAGTTTCTTTTGCGCATTCGGGTCCGGTGAATCGCCGTCAAACATCACATCGCAGATGTCGACGTTCTCTGCTGCCAGGGCGATGTCATAGCTGTCGGTGGCCGAGCACATGGCAAACATGAACCCGCCGTTTGCGACGAAATCCTTGATCGCTCTCGCCACGGCTTTCTTCTCCTCTGATACCTTTTTGAAACCGAGCCGTTTCGCCTCGCGCTCGTAGAGCATTTGCTGTTCAACGTACCAAGATGCTGTCCGGAAATTGGCGTAGAATTTGCCGTACTGACCGGTGAAGTCCTCATGGTGAAGGTGAAGCCAATCGTAGTCTGCGAGTTTGCCGGAAAGGACTTCCTCGTCCCACACCTTGGTATACTTGATTTCAGCATACTCCAGCGCGAGCGTAACAGCGTCGTCCCAGGGCTTGAAGTTTGGCGGGACGTAGACAGCGATGCGCGGGGCTTTTTCCAGACGAACGACATCCATGTTGTTATTGTCGCGCTGCACTTCAGCAAAAATGACGGAGGCTTCTGCAGCCGACAACGGCTCGAAATGCACTCCCCTGATGCGACATTCCCGCGCAACCACGTCGCTGTACTCGCACATGAACGACCCGCCACGGTAGTTCAGCAGCCAGTCGACTTCACCGTTGTGCTCAAGAACCCAGAACGCCACGCCGTATGATTTCAAATGGTCGGTTTGTTTTAGGTCCATCGGAATGAAGAGCTTCGATTGTGCGGGAAGAAACGAGGGGGCACAGAAAAGGGCAAAGGCCATGGGGGACATCAAAAAAATCGTTCGGGTTGCTCGACGATTTCCCGCTTTCACGTTAGATCGCATCTCCTCGAAGGAACCGTATCCGTTTCCTGACCTCCTCGACGTACATCGAATTCGGATATTTTGCCAGAAGGAGCTCATAGGCCTCGATGGCTTTTGCTTTGTCTTTAAGGACATTTTGAAATATCTCGCCGATTCGGAGCTGCGCACGATCACGCAGAATACTCGTTTGCATTTCCGCCGCGACTTTCTGAAAGGTCGCCATCGCCTCTGACGTTTGCTTGAGCATGAGTTGAAGCTCGCCGATTCTCATCATCGTGTCATCGACCAGCAACACGGTGGGGTTTGATGCGGCGATCTCCTTGAACCTTCCTAATGCTTCAGAAAACTTGCGTTGTCGTACCAGCAAGTCTGCCTTTGCAAATTCCTGGAGCGCTTTCGAGGAGGTGGACTTGTTCTCCTGGACAAAATATTGGAGCTGAAGAGCGTCGTTGGCAAGATCGATGTTCACGTTTGAAGTCAGTAAGCCGAGTCTTGCCAGAGAAGAGTCAAAACTCCCTGCGAAGTAGTCTAATTCAGCCAGTTGAAACAGAGCCTTGTCCCTGTAGGCCGGTATGGCGGCCTTTGTGAGCGGCAAGTATTCCGCCTTGGCTTCGAAAAGATTCCCCCGTGCGGCTAATACCTCTGCAACCTTCAAGGTGGCATCAAATTGCACGCTTGGAGATTTGGCACCCTTTTTAGCCAATTCGAAGGCGGAGAGTGCCCGGTCGAGGTCGAAAAACCGGTCGAAGCAAATACATCCAATCCGGTAATGGGCTTGAGCGGCGAGTTCAGAATGAGGATACTCCGCGATGATCCTCCCATACAGCGCAATGGCACCACTGTAGCTTGGCTGGGATTCGGAAACAGGCCATTGCGCACCGGCCGTCGTTCCCTCGGGGAATCTCCCCGACGTGTCGGATTCGTCGCTCAATTCCTCAATTGCGCGGGCGTATCCTAGGCGTGCTTGAGGCAAAATCGTCGGAGGCGCCTGTTGTTCGATGACCACACGGAACGTCTTCGCTGCAACCCTAAACGCCCGTTCCTGAAGTGCCCGTTGACCAAAATTAAACAGTTCATGTCCTTTTGCGTTTCTTAAGCTGTCAATAACGCGGTACTGCTGATATGCGGACTCGAAGTCTTTGCCCTCGATTGCCATCCATGCCAGGAGCGAGCGAAGCGTCAGGTTGGCTGGTGTCTGGCGGATTTCCTCCTGCACAGCCGCCGTTGCAGCACGAAGGCCGTCGTTTCGCATACTGAACGATGCAATCCGGTTTTCTATGTAGGGGAGCTGCTCCGGTGCCCTTTTGAGTATCCGAATGAACTCCTTTGTTGCCGACCCATATTGTTGAAGCGCTGAATAGATGGAGCCGAGTTCCTCTGCAAAAATATCCTGTCCAAGACCGGCACTTCTTGCTGAAAGGTAGGTTTTGATGGCATGTTCGAAGAGCCTGTGGTCCAGCATCTGAGAAGCAACAAGCCTGTACGACGATGCATTCTTTCGGTCGGACAGGAGAACGAGTTGCCACATGGAGTCTGCTTTTGACTCGTCACCTTTTTCGTAATGCAGTCCGGCAAGGATCGACGTGAGGTGCGGATCCTTTGGTTGTAACCTAAGCCTGTGTTCAACAAGCTCGATGGCTTCATCGTATTTCTTTGTTTGAGCGTACGCCCGCCGCAATCCGTCAAAGAACACGTAGTTGGTTGGATCTCTTCTGTGGAGCTCTTCGTAGATACTTACGACCCGTTCCCAGTCGCCCGACTGCTCAAAGCTTTGCGCAAGACGTAATCGGGTTGCGACATCAATATCCTGCCCCCATGCAGAACTAACGAAGAGGAGGAGCAAAGAATGAAGAAGTATTTGAGGACTTTTCTTCACCATGTCAACTTTTATTACGTTTGCGTGAATATACCAAAAAAACGAAGCTATTCAAACGGACTCTCACTTTTCTTGTTTCGCCTTTGCGTTTCTTGACTTGCCTTGCGAATTTCGTTAATTTGATTCATTCGATGGAGTCCGGTCACTGATCGGACTCTGTCTGTCTCTGCGATGAGTTCCTCAGTTCGGAATATTGCAATCCTCGGCTCAACAGGCTCGATTGGGCGAAACAGTCTTGAAGTTATCAATAACCTTCAGGGCCGTTTCCGCGTCACCTACCTCACGACAAATAAGAACATCGACCTTTTGGAGAAGCAGATTCTTCAATTTCAGCCAAGAGGTGTCGTTGTTCTTGATGAGCCTAGTTCCTCGGTGCTGAAAAATCGTGTCGCGGAGACAGTGGAGGTTCTATCGGGCGAGAAGGGCTTACTGGAAATCGTCACGAGGAACGACGTTGATGTCGTGGTGAGCTCTCTTGTAGGGTTTGCCGGATTGAAACCTACCATCGAGGCCATCAAACACCGGAAGGCTGTCGCTTTAGCCAATAAGGAGACGCTCGTTGCGGCCGGCGAGATCATCATGTCCCTCGTGCGTGAATATGGCATCCCGCTCATCCCGATCGACAGCGAGCACAGTGCTATCCTGCAATGTCTGGCCGGCGAGGATCGAACTCGAGTTGCAAAACTTATTCTCACCGCCTCGGGTGGTCCTTTCCTTCATAGACACAAGGACGAGCTGCACGCTGTAACGGTTGAACAGGCGCTAAATCACCCGAACTGGAAAATGGGAAACAAGATTACCATTGACTCCGCTACCTTGATGAACAAGGGCCTTGAAGTCATAGAGGCCCATTGGCTGTTTGGCCTTCCGCCCGAAAAGATTGATGTCGTTATCCATCCGCAATCCATTATTCACTCTATGGTTGAGTTTATTGACGGCTCGCTAAAAGCGCAGTTGGGATTGCCAGACATGAAAATACCGATTCAGTATGCGCTGACGTACCCCGACCGTTTTTCACTCAACGGAGGAAGGGTTGATTTTGCAAAACTCAGCTCCATGACTTTTTTCAAGCCCGACCTCGAGAAATTCCGATGCCTTCGGTTGGCCTGCGATGCTCTTTCGCTGGGAGGTACAGCTCCCGCCGCCATGAATGCGGCGAACGAAGTGGCAGTCGAAGCCTTTCTCAACCGAAGGATCACTTTGAACCAGATCCCGGAATTCATAGAGCGGGCCATTTCTTCGCATAAAACGAAAACGTCCCCCGACTTACACGATGTGCTTGAAGCAGACCGTTCCGCCCGGGCATTTGTGACCTCAATTATCAAGTAATTTCTTCACGCTAGAGAGAGAGAAAGAATAACTGCATGACGGTACTCACGACCATCTTTTATTTTGTCATCACGATCGGCATCCTAGTTTTTATCCACGAATTAGGGCATTTCCTTGCCGCAAAGTTTTTCGGCATGCGGGTTGACCGCTTCAGCATCGGTTTCCCGCCGCGGGCGTTCGGAAAAAAGATTGGCGAGACGGACTACTGCGTCTCCTGGATTCCCATCGGCGGATACGTAAAAATTGCAGGTATGATTGATGAAAGTTTCGACACTGATTTTGTCGGCCAGGAACCCCAGCCGTGGGAATTTCGCGCAAAACCGATCTGGCAGCGGATGATTGTCATTTCTGCCGGAGTGATTATGAACATTCTCCTCGCCATTTTTATTTTTTGGGGGATCATTTATTATCAGGGAAAACTCACGCGCCCAATCACCGAAATCGGTTATGTTGTTCCGGAGAGTCCTGCGGCGAAAGCTGGCCTCAAGTCTGGCGATAAAATCATCTCTGTTAACAGCCACGATGTAACTCGCTGGGAGGAAATCGAGAGTATCATCTACGCAGAGGCGTTGGGAAATGATCTCACGCTGGAGATCCAGCGGCGGAATGAGAGCATAACAACATTTATCGCGCGGTCAGATCTGCCCGATATCTCCGATGAGCGATTTGGCATACTTCCGGCTGGATTGCTTGCTGTCGTTCAACGAGTGGAATCTGGGATGCCTGCCGAGCACGTCGGACTTCAACCGGGCGACACCATCAAAACCGTCAACAAAGAACCGGTCGTTTACGCAGGACTGCAGGAAACCATAAGGAGCAATGCTGGAAAAGAAATTCTTATCGGCTGGAAACGCAGCGAGAACTTGTTAGAAGCTAAAGTGACGCCGACAACGGAAGGACGCATTGGCATTGCTCTCGACGCTGTTTATACCGGCCCCGTCGAGCATGTTGAATACTCTTTGATAGGTGCGTTTCCCGAAGGTGTCAAGGAAGTGTGGATTGCCAGCGCGTTCTTTGTCAACAATATCTATCAGCTTATTGTGGGGAGAGCTTCCTTCACAAGGTCTGTGGGCGGACCCATCAAGATAGCGCAAATAGCAACGCGCTCTGCTGAAAGCGGTGTGATGACCTTTCTGGGCTTCATGGCCTTGTTGAGTATGAGTCTGGCTCTTTTGAATGTCCTACCGTTCCCGGCCCTGGACGGTGGACACCTCTTGTTTCTTACTTACGAGGGGGTTTTCAGGCGTGAAATTCCACATAAGGTAAAAATTGCAATCCAGCAGGCGGGTGTCTTCTTGCTGCTTGTGTTTATGGCGTTCGTGTTGTACAATGATATAGCGACGTTTTGAGAGATTCTCTGTGTGACAATAGTCACCCCGGCGTATAGATGGGTTGCGTAAGTTGAATCTAAATTCCAGAAAATCTTGAGGAGGGTTCAGATGAATCATCGAGGGCTTTTACGCTCATTCGCGCTCGGCGCTTTGCTTGCAATGAGCATCTCATCCGGGGCTGGTCAGCAACTTCTTACCGACGTACGTCTTGAC
Source organism: Ignavibacteriales bacterium (assembly GCA_016207415.1). Classification (GTDB taxonomy): domain Bacteria; phylum Bacteroidota; class Ignavibacteria; order UBA10030; family UBA10030; genus JACQPT01. Next base: position 1,416 of record JACQPT010000111.1, on the reverse strand, counting down.
CTTCCAGCCTTTAACTATGACGTACTGTATCTGGCAGATTTTATTGACGTTGCCTCCAGAAAACTCGCTTCAAACATTGCTGATTTTTCTGGATCAATCGTTGCAGTGCCGGATGGAGCGGCAGGGCAAATCTATCTAAAAGTAAACGCGTCAATTCGGTTACAGGGAGACGCATCTCCGATTGACCTGGTTCGCGCTCAGACTGAGCCTTTTCGGCTTGCTGGCAGGCGCACGCTCTCCTCGCGCGATTTGGCGAGTGGAAGCACAAGCGAAATCAAAATCGCAAACTCGCCCTATTTTGAAGACGCTACCCAAAAGAAACGATTGGAAGATTACGCAGCGCGATTCCCAACAGCACCGGTCGGCGAGTATATCCTCGAACTGGAGGCGTTCGATGCGGTCACCAACACCTCGTTTCCCGGCAGCAGGACAATAAAAACCATTACTATTCGCAACGCCTCTCCGGATGAAGTGATTGTCACGCTCCTCGACCCTCAACCGGGCGCCATTGTCGCGACCATTTTGCCGACGTTTTCCTGGAGTTCTCCCAATCCGAAAGTAAAACTCTCGGTCTATGAAAAGCTTCCAGTTCACCAAAGCGCTCAGGAAGCAGTAACGGGAATCCCATATTTAAATGTTGATTTGGTCGGGCTGAGCACGTATACCTATCCCGCCGACGCTCCCCGCCGTTTAGAACAAAACAAGACCTACGTGTGGTTCGTAGAGACGGAGGTGTCCACTAACCGTGGCACTGTACGCCGGCGCAGTGAGCTGAACGTCTTTCGAATTCAAACTTCCAATCCACAGCAGCAAGCGGTTGAGCAGCTTTTGAATAGCCTTGGCAGCTCCGCTGCGGGGACGTTCGCAACGCTTCAGAATATTGGTTGGTCTCCTTCCGGAGATTTAACCCTTGACGGCAAAAGATTGACGCGTGAAGAACTTGCCAACCTGATTACTCGCTTAACGGGGCAAAACATTGAGTTCCACCTTCGCGTGGAAAATGTTGCAAGATAGAAATTGAAAAAGGAGCCTCCTATGAAACGCATGCACACGGTTGTCGTTGTCGTTTCCGTCCTTCTCTTGTTGATGAGTATCGCCTGGCAGAACCCACAGGACAAGAAGGACATCACTGCTTATGTTATGAAGGTGGTCAACGATGTAACGAAAAAAGGACCCACCACGGGATGGACCGCTGCCATTGCCACCGACCGCTTGCGGGCTGGATACAATGTCCGAACTGAGGACGGCTCCCTGGCTGTGATAAAATTCGCCGATGACTCAAAGCTTATTGTTCGGCCGAAGTCCATTGTCGACATCAAGGGCCAGGTCCAGGGCAGACAAATCCTTGACAGGAGTGTTTACACAGAACGTGGAAATGTTGCTTTTAATGTGAAGAAACAGGAAAAGGAGCAGTTC
>JACQPT010000117.1 GCA_016207415.1 Ignavibacteriales bacterium | reverse complement strand
GCTAATATGGAAAGAGAAGCAAGGTAACGGCCGTCATGCGATCTCCGAAATCAACAACGTCTGTTCATGTAAGATTTGGGACATCACATTATTTGGGTGATCTGAACAGGAACTTGTGCGGCAAACTTTTGGTTTGTGTAATCGTCTCCACACTTCCCCCTCCCCCAAAAGAATACTTGAAGGAGCTCTTTTGAGGAAAAATTTGATATACCTCTTCGCCGCTGTGCCTATTCTTGGTTGTGGCAATCGAGAGCCCAGCGGCGCGGCCGAAGCATCGAACTCACACGATTCTACTGCTGTCGCCGCCACAAATAATTTTCCCAAAAAGCCCGAGCCCCCGAAGCCCGTCGACGAGATGAACCATGAAGAGAGGAACCAATACAAAGGAGAGCTGTCGAAAAGCGGTGTCTACGATTGCTGCATCAAGCCCACATGCAACATGTGCCTTTATGATGAAGCGGGTCAATGTCCATGTGCTGAACTGCTAAAAAAAGGTGAAGGCGTGTGCGGCGAGTGTCATAAAGGATGGCGCAAAGGCAAGGGAGCTGTGAAAGGAATCGACCCGAGAGCCGTCAAAAGGATGTAGAGCGCAACTTCATTAAGCCCGACCGTCACTTTGCAAGAAGAAACTCACCTCCTGTCTTTCGCTCAACAAGCGCCCCGCTCCACGACCGTTTCGCAATGAGACGCTTGAAGGATTTCTACGCTTCCAACTTGCGAGAAAGGCTGCATAAATCTGTTTACGGCTTCGCGGTTCGATGCTTCGAGAATAATATACAACGTGTGGGCACCGTCAATGACCGCTTCGCTGTGAATACGTATGCCGGAACGATCCGCGTTCTGCTGCGACAAATGCTTTACTAACATCGGTGCAAGTTGCTTGTCTTTTGCCGGACAAGTTTCGGGCGAGTGGCGATGCTGAACAACGAAAAGAGACATTTTCTTCCCTCCGGCCCTCCCGGTTCTGGCTCCTAATATCGCACCATTGATTGGTCGATTTTAGCTGCCCATTCATCGATTCCTCCCATAAGGTTCTTCACCTTTTTGAAACCAAGCTGAACAAGAAATTCTGTCGCCCTTTGGCTTCTTGGGCCATGGTGACAATGCACCACAATTTCCCTGGACGAGTCGAGCTCGTGTACGCGGGCTGGCAGGTCATTCAGCGGGATCAAATGCCCCCCCAGGTTGACGATTTCATATTCATGAGGTTCCCGCACATCAAGGACAAAGACGTCATTCTTTTCGTCCAATCGTTTCTTGAGCTCCTCGACTGTCATCTCAAATTCGCCCGATCTCTCGTCATCTGTTGGCGGTGGATTTATTCCACAAAAAGCCTCATAGTCGATCAGATGAGTTATGGTTGGGTGTTCCCCGCACATCTGACAGGACAAATTCTTGCGAAGTTTCAGCTCGCGAAATTGCATTTTCAACGCGTCAAAAAGCAACAACCGACCTACTAAAGGTTCTCCGATTCCCAGGAGCACCTTGATAGTTTCATTCGCCTGAATAGTCCCTACGATGCCCGGTAAAACACCAAGGACGCCGCCCTCCGCACAACTGGGGACTAACCCGGCTGGCGGAGGTTCCGGGTAGAGACAGCGGTAACAAGGGCCTTCCCTGGCATAGAAAACAGAGGCTTGGCCGTCAAAGCGGAAAATACTTCCATAGACATTCGGTTTTCCAAGCAACACGCATGCATCGTTTACGAGATACCGCGTTGGAAAATTATCTGTTCCATCAACGATCACATCAAACTCCTGCAATATTTCTAAAGCATTTTCAGAAGTTAGCCGAGTTTCATACGTTGCCACTTCAACATCAGGATTTATTCCTTGGATTCGTTTTCGCGCAGACTGTAACTTTGGTTTTCCAACATCCTCAGATGAGTGCAGTATCTGTCGCTGCAAGTTTGATGAGTCCACAACATCAAAATCCACGATTCCGATTCTACCGAGTCCTGCAGCTGCAAGGTAAAGGCCCAACGGAGATCCCAAGCCGCCTGCTCCCACCAGCAAAACGGACGACGCTTTGAGCTTTTTCTGACCTTCCAGGCCTACTTCCGGCATGAGCAGGTGCCGACCGTATCGTCGGATCTCCTCACGGGATAATTGGACATCGACCTGTGTGTCGTCATTTCTTTTCATATCTCAACGCTTGCCGCCTGCAATCGATGGTATGATACTGACCACATCTTTCGGAGAAACTCGCGTTTGCTCTTTTTGAAGATGACGAATGTCTTCGTCGTTGACGTAGACGTTCACAAATTTGCGCAACTGACCGTCTTCTGAAAAGAGATGTTTTTTCAAAGCTGGATACTTCGTGGTCAGCTGAAGCAGCAATTCGTCTATGCTTTCGCCTTCGAGAAGAAGTGTTTCTTGCTTCTCCGTGTAACCGCGCAGTGGAGATGGAATGAGAACTTTAGTCGGCATAAATTTACGTTGTTACAGAGAATGTTTCAATTGTCCGTCTCCCACGAGGATTTCCTCTTCTTCAAACCCGGATCGATCCTCTCGCATGACCCAGGATTTGACAACACCGGGACGACCATCGTCTACTGAAACAATAACATATGACCACCATGGTAATGCATGTTGCAGGTCGAATGCCGATGGTTTGGGAGGATGATTCGGGTGCGAGTGGTAAAAACCAATGATGTCCACCCCTTCCTTTTTCGCTTCCACCTCAGCAAACTTGTACTCAGCCGGCGTAACAAGAAATCTGCGAGTTCTGTCGGTTTCGTGCGAGTTCCTTCGGGCGAGGGCATCAACCACGATCCCGTCAAAACCATTTTTTCGCCCAAGGAGAACCCCGCAGCATTCCTCAGGGAACGCTTGCATGGCGTGAACTTTGATTTTGTGAAGAGATGTATGATTAAGCTTGAGCATTCTTATCGTCATTGATTCCAGAAATCTTCGCTCAAATACTTCGTTCCGTTGTCTGGAAAGATAGTCACAATCGTGCCCTGCGTCAAGGATTGGGCTATACGCAGAGAAGCGACGGCCGCAGCGGCCGAAGATGGCCCCACCAGGAGCCCTTCTTCATTTGCCAGCCGTCGTTCCATTTCATAGGCTTCTTCGGTGGAAATCTCAAGATTTTCATCGGCCAGTTTGGAATCATAAATTCCGGGGATGACTGACGAAGAAAGATGCTTAAGGCCTTCAATTCCATGAAGAGGCGTCAGAGGTTGAAAAGAAATGCAGCGAACATCCGGAATGAATTCTTTGAGTCTTCTGGATGTTCCGACAAAAGTTCCTGTCGTGCCGAGGCCTGCGACAAAATGAGTTATGCGTCCGCCCGTCTGAGAAATAATTTCCGGCCCAGTTGTTCTATAGTGGGATTGCCAGTTAAGCGGATTATTGTACTGATCGGTGTAAAAAAATCTCTCCGGCTCCTTCTGGACAATGTCTTTGACAACCTTCTGAGCTCCATCCGTCCCCTCAAGCGGGTTCGTAAACGTCACTGTAGCACCATACGCCCGCAGGATGTTTTTTCGCTCCTCGCTCACGTTCGCGGGAAGGCCAAGTTGAACCTGGTAACCGCGCGTTGCACCGATCATTGCGTAGGATATTCCCGTGTTGCCGCTCGTTGCGTCGATGATGATCTTGACTTTCGTGAGTTTGCCGCTGCGTTCGCCGTCCAGAATCATCGCTAGCGCGGGACGGTCTTTCACCGAGCCACCAGGATTAAACCACTCAGCTTT
>JACQPT010000116.1 GCA_016207415.1 Ignavibacteriales bacterium | reverse complement strand
GGTAACATGAAAAAATACGTTTAGATGCTGAGCTGCATCGTCTACGCGCAGCTACTGACATCGGGAGATGCGCTTGGTGGACCCCCGCTGATTAGTCATCCCATTCAGATCGGCAATGCACGATCACTGCCGTTCGGTAACGGCCCGCATGGAGCGAAATCTGATTACGATCGCAGTCGTTTGATCGAACAAACCCTTGAGCTGCTAACGCCTGATATGCCTATCCTGGTGCGCATGGAAACTTTGCGCCGGGCTACGCTTTATGCGTCGGGGATCTACCGGGGAGACGGCGGGTGGAAAAATCAATCCGAGGAAAGCTGGCGGATTGCCTATGAATTGCTATCTCGGTTGATGGCGCGTGTACTGCAGGCGAATGCTGGCGACAGCAAAAGTGCAACGGCCTGGTTTGATGTCGGCTACCTTATGGCGTGCTACGAACAGGCGAACGTCACAAAGAACCTGGCAGGCTATGAGTTTGTCAAAAAGGCGCTGGCGCTGAGCGGTAATGATGCGGAGATGGAATTCGCCTGCGCCGTGGTGACGGTCTGGCCGAAGAACGCTGAACACAGACAGCATGTGCAGAGGGCAAAGGCTGCAATGAGCGGCAATTCTCTCCTCGCGGCGAATTTTCAGGAACGATTCGGCGGGGAAAAGGCGCAATAAACAGAGGACGCAACATTGCAGGCGAATCGCTTTCCCCTGTTTGGGACACGGCATGCCGCGTCCCAACAGATTAAACACGAACATGATGCGATCGCCCTCCCCACACACGTCTAATTTCTACTGCGCGGCAACCTCTTTCTTCCTCCACGTGGCCAACAGCACACCTCCAACAAGCATCGACACAAGCCAGTAGCCTGCATCCACAAGCCAGAGGCTGATTGGCTTTAGCTGGTAGTTGTAAGCAACAAACAGCGACGTTGCGACAAAGCCGAGCCAGCACCAGAACGCGGTTTGGGCTCCTTGTTTCGGCGTGGTGGACTTTGTGTAAGAGACGAAATGCGCCATCACGTAAAACAAGAGCGCATAGGCCGCGAACGACCCCCCGTACGCCAGAGCCATTTCTCCGCCGGACATGCCTTGCATCTTCTCAGGAGTAACTCCCGCTCCTTCTTGCCAGACAGAAATGAAAATCAAGTACCAACCCCAGCCGAGGACGAACTGGATAAGTGCCGCGACAATGACGGCCGGGATGTGAATGTTGGGTTTTTCCATGAGACCTCCCTTTGTTGTTTGAAGCGATTATGTCGTGAAGGGTACTGCGATTTCAAAAGTAAGTCAAACTGAATAGACTGGAGCGATTTTATAGCTTTCCGCCTAATGGCGGGTCCACTTTCTTTTAGAAAGAAAGTGGACGGAAAGAAATTGTCGAAATCGGAACACGCGTTAAGACGCTTCCCCACGTGCCCTAAATCTCAGGGGAAACATAGGATTGTGGAAACCACAACCATTTTCAGAACTGCCCCTCGATTAATGTCCCGCAGTCATCGGCTCCTTGCTCAAACCCAACCGATTTCGACGCGCCCCCAATCCACCTCCACGCTTGCCAAAACAAAAAAACCTCACCCTGAGCGAAGCGAGTCCCGAGCGAAGCCAAAGGATCGAAGGGTGCTCATAACCGAGTGCATGCCTACCTGCCCACCCTTTCGGGATTCCACTCATCGAGAAGAAGTGCCTGTTCGGTCGCCTCAGACCAAGTTACTTTTCGCAACACGTTCGAGATCGTTAAATTCCTAGGCTTTCTTTAACTCCCATAATCTTGTCTGGTCATTTCAAGTTGCCCTTTGCAACATGAATTCATACTCACACAGAGAAAATGATCCAGAATCTTTGTTCAAACAGGATCGTCTTTTTGGCACTGCGTTTGCAGGCATTATCATAGACAGTTGCATGCAAGGTCTCTTCTGTTATGCGTTGTGAAAACACCTACAGTAAAAGGAGACGACCATGAACAGACTCACGACATTTCTCACCCTCCCTGCTTTCTTCTTTGTTTTCGCCAGTTTTGGCTGCACCTCGGATAATGAACCACGCGCTGTTCGGGTACTCAACTATGCAGACCTGGGACCACCGCCCTCGGCGGCTTACTCAGTTGGGGCATTTCGATCAAATGACCATGCTTCACCATCCGATTTAGAAAGACCTTCGCCGGCTCCCCGCATGATTATCAAGACCGCTTCGATAAGTGTCGAGGTGGCCGATTATGAGCGAGCAGTTGCCGACATTCAAAAAGCGGTCAATGAAAGGCATGGTTTTACGGTAACTTCGACAACACAGTACTCGAACAGAAACAGCAAGTCGGGTAACATGAGAATTCGAATTCCATCTTCTGAATTCGATGCAACTCTTGAGTCTATCATGAAGGTTTCTTTACAGGTTTTTTCCAAGACTATCAGCGGGAACGACGTTACAGAAGAATTCTTTGACGTCAGCGCCAGACTCCGAAACAAGCAGATGGTTGAATTACGATTTCGAGAAACCCTCAGGCTTGCGAAAAGCGTCAAGGATATTCTTGCCGTAGAAGAGTCACTCGG
>JACQPT010000110.1 GCA_016207415.1 Ignavibacteriales bacterium | reverse complement strand
TTGCGAACGAAGCGCTCTCCCAGCTGAGCTACAGCCCCAAGGCAATCAAAATCGCAGATTAGGACACGTCAAATCTGCAATCCACATTCTTCAATCTGTAATGTTTAAGGTACGGATTCGGGCTTAAAAAAACAATCGCCAAATTTTACGCCTGATTTGATTCTCCCTCAACTTTTCAATATGATTCTCAACCCATTATGACGAAAAAGAAAAAAATCTCCACTCAGGTTCAATTTGAAGAATTCCTTCAAATCGTCGGCAGGCTCCGGAAAGAATGTCCCTGGGATCGGGAACAAACTCATCAATCCATCCGCCAGAGTCTGATTGAAGAAGCCTATGAGGTCGTCGAAGCGATAGACCAGAACAACCTTGTCGAACTAAAAAAAGAATTGGGCGATTTGCTTCTCCACGTAGCCCTCCACTCCGTGATTGCCGAGGAGGAGCATACCTTTTCGATGCAGGATGTGCTCAACCACATCTCGGAAAAATTGATTCGCCGACATCCCCATGTTTTTGGCGATGCCAAAGCGGCAACGTCGCGTGAAGTCAAGGCAAACTGGGAAAAAATCAAGATGGCTGAGGGAAGGGAGTCGATCCTCGATGGTGTCCCCGCAGAATTGCCCGCCCTTCTTCGTGCGTACCGGCTGCAGGACAAAGCATCGAAAGTAGGTTTTGACTGGAAGAAAAAACAGGATGTCTGGAAAAAAGTCGATGAGGAAGTCGGAGAATTGCTTAAGGCGGAACGGTCGGAAAACCGTCAGCACGTCGAAGAGGAGCTGGGCGATCTGCTGTTTGCCATCGTCAACTACTCGCGGTTCCTCCACGTAAACCCGGAAATGGCCCTGCGGGGTTCCATCGAAAAATTCACGAAGAGGTTTCGGTCGATGGAGAAGGAATTACACCGCCAGGGGAAAACCTTTGAGCATTCAACCCTTGAGGAGATGGATGAGGTTTGGACCAGAATTAAACACCTCCGTTAACCTCTTGTTTGTTGTTGCCGTTCGATGACCCAAAACGGCTGTATGCATCGATGATGTCTTTGACCAGCCGATGACGCACAACATCGTTTTTGTCGAGGTAGACAAACGAAACTCCCTGAATTTGTTTAAGCACGTCCTGTATCTGCACAAGCCCTGACGTCGTTTTCTGCGGCAGGTCGATCTGCGTAATGTCCCCCGTGACGATTGACCTGGAGTGCTCTCCCAATCGCGTGAGGAACATCTTCATTTGCATGGCCGTGGCGTTTTGTGCCTCGTCCAAGATGACAAAAGCATTGTGGAGAGTACGGCCACGCATGTAGGCAAGCGGAACAATCTCCACAATTCTCTTTTCGAGGTAACTCCGGAGTTTTTCGGCTGAGAGCATGTCGTCGAGGGCATCATACAGGGGACGCAGGTAAGGGTCGATTTTTTCCCGAAAATCACCCGGCAGAAACCCGAGGCTTTCTCCCGCTTCAACGGCAGGCCGTGCCAGAATGATCCTGGTGATGTCTCGATTTTTTAGGGCTGCAACCGCCATGGCGACCGCCAGGTATGTTTTCCCCGTGCCGGCTGGACCGATAGCAAAAACAATGTCATTCCTGCGTGCCTCCAGCACATAATGTTTTTGGCCCACAGTGCGAGCCCTGATGATGCCCGACTTCGTGTACAAAACGATCGTGTCCGATTCTTCGGCCGATATGTCGGGAGGAAGTTCGGGTGTGGAGCCGTTGACGGAGACCAGGTCGATCACCGTGTCGACATCACTCGGTGTGAGGTTGCCATTTTTGTTGAGGATATAGATAAGCTCTTTGAAGACTTTCTCAACCTTCGTGACGTGTGCTTGTGGCCCCCTCAGTGTGATCTGGTCACCACGGACGGTAATGGTTGCATCAAAGCGGTCTTCGATGAGCTGCAGGTTCGCATCGTTGAAGCCCAGCAACTGTACTGAATCAACACCTGTCAACGGAAGCTTTTTTTCCACCAAAGATGTTTTCCTCCTCTTAAAAGGTTGTCTTAAAAACGCAAAACGCCCTCTGCCCGCGTGAGCGGTGAGGGCGTTGCTTGAATCTCAGAATCAGCACTGTGGAACGTGGAAGCGGTACCTCCTTACTTCATGGCCGCAGGTTTGGATGCCTGCTTCTTCGCCCAGTAGGATCGCAATGCCGAACGTTCCTCGCTGGTGAGCTCCGCCTTGGCCGGAATCTTCAACTTCCAGCCTGGCTGTATGACGTCGGGATTTTTCACCATGTCCCGATTGCCCTGCCAGATCTTTGGCCACAGAAAGGCGTTGTCATAAATCTTCGGTTTCTTTGCAATGTTCCAGAGACAATCCCGATCCCTGGCCCATGTCCCGACCGTGTATGACTGCATGCCCATACCCGATTCGGCGATTTGTTGAAGGGCTTTTCGCAAGGCGTCGAGTCTGCTCTGCTGGTCGGCAATACGGCCGGAGAACTTCGACACCACGCTGAGAGGGTTTTTCTTCGCTTCGTCAATCCATTTCTGAACTTCATCCAATTCGCTGCCTCTTGCCCAGAGGTCCTGGTTTGACAAACGCGCTAGCTCATTGAGCCTTGCATCGATCTTGTCAAGGAGCGCAATCAACGGAGCTTCCTCCTTGCCGATAAGCGCCGCAAGCTCGTCCTGGCACTGTTTGAGAGCGACCGATTTATCGCCATCCTGTTTTTGGAGGTTGGCAATTTCCGATTGAAGAGAAGCCAGTTTGTTCTTGAGATCGTTTCTTTTTGTGGTCAATTCCGTCACTTGCTTTTGCCACTCCTCTTTCGACAGTTCCTGAGGGAAGGCTGGTGCGACCACGATGGCTGTCAAAACAAGGATAATGCTCAGTCGACTCATGTTCTTCATTTCGTTGATCTCCTTCCTTCCGTTACTTTGCGTTCAAACGTTGTTGAAGAGCGTCTCGATCTTTGGCGCACTGGGCAAGCTGAGCATCTTTGTCCGCCATCGCCTTTTGCAATTCTGCTTTTTCAGATTCTTTCGACGCAATTTCCTTCTCGAGTGAGGCAACCTCCGCCTTTAGGTCATCCAGCTGTTTCATTTCTTCGGCCGACGGTTTGCTGCTGCACCCGGTAAGGGTCGCTGCCATCAAAAAACTGCCAACAAGGGAGATGGCAAATATCTTCTTCATGAAAGTTCCTCCTTCCAATCCGCATGTGCTTTAAGAAATAATACCGAAATCGAAGGTATGATAAAGAAACCGAGTTAAAAAGTCAAGAAGAAACGGTCGATCCAAAAAAATGAATCAAAGGAGCCCCCTGTCGGCAAAACTTGTAAACGAAGATCCTGCAATGATAATGTGATCATGGACAGGAATGCCCAAAATTCTGCCGGACTCGACAAGCTGTTTTGTGACAGCGATATCCTCGGCGCTCGGCTCCGGATTTCCGCTCGGGTGATTGTGTAAAAAAATCACACTTGCCGCCGATTCTCTTATCGCGGGCTTGAAACACTCGCGCGGATGGACCAACGAAGTGTTGAGCGTACCCGACGTAATCTTGCGTTCGGAGACGAGTCGGTTCGATGAGCTCAGCAACAGCGACCAAAACTCTTCGTGTTTGACATCGCGGAATTTTGCAAAGAACCTTTTCGCCACGTCCTCAGGCGTACGAAAAATCGGCTGGTCCTTACCGTTCGATGATTGAAAGCGCCTTGAGAGCTCGAAAGCCGCGATGATTGCCGCCGCTCGCGCACGACCGATATGGAATTGCTTGAATTCGGCAGGAGACATGTCTGCGATATCCTGCAATGTCCTTTCCCCCGCCAAAAGACTCTTGGCCAGATCAACTGCTGTTGAGCCTTTCTTTCCCGTTCGAATGAGAATCGCCAAAAGCTCAGCCTCCGTCAGTGCATCCGCTCCCCGCTGCATCATCTTCTCCCGCGGTCGGTCCCCTTCGGGCCAGTCCTTGATCGTGGGCCGATACACTGTCTTCCGAGCCAGTCGACCTTTGCTGTTTCTTGAGGGTTTCATGGAGTGTTTGAGGGACGCAGAGAGACATCCACGTCACCGAGCCTTTTGACCATCCGGTTTTTGAATTGAAGGACAGCGAGGAAAGAGTTCACGCGCCTTTCCCCAAAGGAAACCTTCGAATGAATCCCCGGAAAATCCTGGATTGCAGCCAGGTTGGCGGCGATTTCATTTCGATGTGTTGCCCCTAGCTGTATGACCTTCAGGAGAAGCTTCATGGCATCGTATCCGTACAACGTGTTCCTTGTCGGCTTTCTCTTCTCCGCTTTCTGGAACTTCGCTATGAAGAGCTTGAAAACCGGATCCTTCTCATCCCAGTCCGAATCCGTCGAAAAGATCACGCCGTCGACGTACTGGCGATGCTGGTCTAGCTCGGCTGGATCCTGCCATTCGCCAGTCCCGAGGACCTGCGTGCGGAAATTAAAAAGTTTGAGCTGTGAACCAACGACGCCGATTTCCTCCGAGCTTGAAATCGGAACAAAGATCGCTTGAATGTTTTCGACAGGTAAGCCAAGGCTATCCGCTCGGATAAGAGGCTTCTGAGTTTCCAGGCCAAGCGAGTCCGCCATTAGTTTTCCGTTCCTGCCGAACAAAAGGTCCACGGGTGCTACGCCCCCGACTTCCATCAACGAGTCCAACATTCGCTGAGAAATTCCCATAGCAACCATTCTGTTCACATCACTATGCTTGATGTTGTTCGAAAAATCGATGTAGGGCACCGCGGAAGCTTCAAGTGCCTTTTTGCGCATTGATTCAAGTTGCATGCGAAGGTCCGTCGCTCCCGCCGGATACCATTGGACATCCACGATCCTTGCTCCCAACAACATGACTTCATCAATAAACGCATCCGCCATCAGCTTCCCGGGAGGCTCCACGGGTGAGAGGACTGCGAACGTACTGTCATGGAGAGTTTGAACGGCATACCGAGCCATCGCTCTTCCCCGGACTTCGTAGTCGGGATTTGCCTGGAAAACGAAGCCTCCGATGGCGGCAATCCCGTTTGCGGTAGCGGTTGGTGAAATGAGTGGAACCCCACGCGCGTTCGCTATCCCCGCGCTCGCAAATACCTCGTTGCTGAAGACAGGGCCGAAAATCGACACGACCTTCTCGTCACCGCACAACTCTGCTACCTGCCGCGCAGCAACGCTTGGGTCACGCTCACTGTCCCGGATGTCAAGCTCCACCCGGGGAAGCGACTCTTGATTGTGCTCGTCTGTGGCAAAGCGGATGCCGTCGAGCAGCTCGATGCCCAGTTCCTTCGCGGAGGATTTCTCCGCCTTGAGCATCAGCGGCAGAACGACGCCAATTCTTGCAATTCCTCCTTGCTCATATTTCTGAAGGAGTGTGATCGCGTCACCCACATACTTTATCGACGCGGCTCTGGCGGCAATCGACCTGAGCATTTCCTGTGCTGAGCGAACATCTCCTGAGGCGTACACTTTCTCCGCAATGCGAAGGTCAACCAGGGCTCTCACTTCCTCGCTCGACACACCGCCGAGCAGCAGTTGCAGTTGTGCCGCGCTCAGCTTAGCCGATGTCAAGGTTTCGAGCATGCCGAGAGAACTGTTCCGCAGTCTCGGGTCATCCGTCAGCTGATACGCCTGGAGAAACTCTTCGGCTGCATCTTCGTAGCGCACCAGCCGGTAAAAATTCAGCCCAAGCGTGTAATGTGCGTCATCAACGTATTTCGATTCAGGATAGAGGTCGATCAGGTCTTTCAACAGCTTGATGGATTCCCGGAAGCTTCCTAATCGATGAAAGGCTTTGGCCCCCATGATGTAGCAACCGGTCGACCTATGACTCCGGGGAAATTCGCGGATATGTCTGGCAAACAATGAAGCGGCGCTGTCGAATTGGCCTGCGGTAAAATGCCTCATGGCGTCGACAAACAGGCGCTCAACGTCTTGCCTGAACGCCACGCTGTCGTCGGGATTCTCAGAGGATTTTGCAAATGACTGGACTTCGGCGCACGCGCCGAGAGCGTACAAAAGAACAAAGAATCTCAGGGGGGTCATCTAGCGCTTCTTTTCGAATCTGAGCTCTCGTTTTCCTTGTTGGGCTTTGGGATTGCCGGGCTCCAGTTGAAGCGCCTGTTCGAAGTATTCGTTCGCTCTCCGAAGGTCTCCACGCTTCAGGAAGACGAAGCCATAATCGGCACATGCGTCGGCGAGTGAAGGATTGAGTTCAAGTGCCTTTCGGAGATAATTCTCTGCTTGGTCCAGTTGCCGTAGTGTGATAAGGACCTCCCCACACATCTGCCATGCTCGGGGTTCGCTTGGGTCCATTTCAATAGCCGCCGTGAATTCGTCGAGGGCTTTTTGCCATTCCTTGGAACGTGTGAACGCGATCCCCAGAAGATAATGGCCAATCCAGCTATAGGGTTCGGTCAGCAACCCTCTCTTCAGCACCTTAATCGCCTCAATCACGGCGCCGCGTCGAAGTAGCAGCTCCGCAATGGATTCGCTGATCCTCGGAAAATTTGGGTTGAGCTCACGAACCTTTCGGAAATGCAATTCCGAAAGCGTCCAGTTCTCTTTTCCCCAGTACGCGAGCCCGAGATTGAAATGAAGATGAGCCCGTAGCGTCCGCGAGAGGCTCTCCTCACCTTCCAAAAGTTTCCGAAAATACTCCAGGGCTGCAGTGAAATTCTCCGTTTTGAGGTGAAGAGTACCAAGGAGGTAGTAGGGTTCAGCAGGGTCGGATGCGGTTTTTAGGGCTTCCTGCAATATCCGTTCCGCCACATCGAACCGCTTCAGTTCAACATATGCCTTGGAGAGTTCAATCCACGCGGCCTCCACATGTGGTGCGGCCGTCGTGAGTCGATGATAGATCTGCGTTGCATGAAGCAATTTGCCGTCTTCGGCGTAAGAACGCGCCTGTTCGAGTAAACCATGTATGGTCGGCTCATCCATTGCGAAAGAAAATTAGCACATCACCGCTTCATTTGCAATCAGAAATCCCTCTGCAGCGACCTCATGCCCACATACATCGAAAAACCCGCCAACGCCGACGAAACAACGGCGAGGAGCGTACCTGGTTGGACAATGCTCGAGAGATTAAAAGGCCGAAAGACAAACAGAGACTCAAAATAGCGTGTCAGAGGCAGGATGAAAATCGCAACGAGCGTGATCAGATACACAAGGGAGATGAGGAAGGTCAGTGTCGCTCCCTGGGTCGATGCGACGCGAATCGGATTTTTTTCCTGAAAGCTCGGGAAATAGCCGCCGAAGCCGAGGTTGACGGCAACGATGCACAAGGACATCCAAAAAGCAGCGAAGATACCAAAATAGAGGAGTAGTGGAAACCGAGCGGTAAGGCGCACAAACGGCAAATTGACCGCAATTGCCACGAACTCAGCAAGCGCGCCGACAACGACAAAACCTACGGCAAATTTGATGAAATACAGTTTCTGGCGGTCGACCGGCGCACTTAACAACGACCAGAAGGCGTTTCCTTCGAGGCTGATCATGGGAAACACGAATCGCAACGCCAGCGAGCACGAGAGAAATCCGCCGAACGCAAACAAGACGAGATATGTGATCAGCTGGATTTCCGTCACGCGCAGCCGGAGGTTGAGATTTCCGATGCTCAAGACAAAGATGCACGTCAGGATGGCCATCACGAGCAAGTGAATCCACTGGCTCGGCTCGCGGATAAAGGAAAAGTATTCCTTCTTGAGAAGCGCCTCGGTTTGCGGACTGAACATCGACTTCTTTCTGAAATCAAAAAGGCCCGGGCGGTTCACGGAGTACGGTGTGCTTTTTGACGCATGGACTTCCAGAGACACGAGCCAGCTCCGGTAATAGAACTTGTTTGCAACCAGAAGTGCCACCACAAAGGCCGCCAGCGCAACGCCAAAGACAATTCCGGCAAACGGCAATGCACGGGAAACATCGCCCTGTGCAACAAAAAAGAGAAACTCGGAGACCCAGTGATTGGGCATGTAGCTGAGGAACCCGGGCGTGAGCTGTGAAAGATACTGGTCAACGTTTGGGTAGTACCTGTTCACTTCTTCCACCAGCTTGATGGGATTCGAAAGCCGGAAGAACACATAAATAAAGCTAAAATAGACGGTAAACAACAACGCCATGACCTTGCGAAAGCCCAGACGGCTGGTCACCTTCATAATAGCCATGAGAACCAGCACAGCAATGCATGCCGAAAGAAACATAAAAGGCACGAGAACAAAAACCATGACACTCGCAAAGAAATACCAGGGATATCCGAAGTAATTGCCGTAACCCCACAACACCAT
The DNA here is from genome assembly GCA_016207415.1 of Ignavibacteriales bacterium. Classification (GTDB taxonomy): domain Bacteria; phylum Bacteroidota; class Ignavibacteria; order UBA10030; family UBA10030; genus JACQPT01. The sequence goes on along the minus strand of JACQPT010000110.1, from coordinate 27,832 downwards.
GAAGGCCACCAGGAAGAGTGTGGTGGAACTGTAAAAGAAATTGTCAAAGAATTTGAGGACAAAAATGTTGGTGTGGGAGAGCGGCTTCGTAAAGAAGTAATACACTTCGGATGATTTGTAAAGGGTGGCATACGAAACGATAATGTTCCCGAGGTTCACTGCCACAAAAAAGACGAACAAGATCATGGAGATGAAACGGTGGTAGAGATACAAACCGGTTCGGGTATTTTCAAGCACATACCTGGTGATTTCATACGACAACATATAAGCGCCGACGGCGAATCCGCCGAACACGAGGAGCGACCCGAGACCGCGCGCCACGATGACAAACCGGAAATCAAATGTCCCTTTGATGAACGCAATCAGCTTGTATTTCAATACGTGCAAAAGCTCTCTCATCGGTTCCTACTTGGTCAGCTCCAGAAAAACTGATTCAAACTTGCCGTCGTATTGTTTTTTGTAAACTTGCAGCTTGTCCTGTGTATCGCAGAAAATCAGCCTTCCGTTTTTTACAATGCCGATTCTGTCGCATAGCTCTTCTGCGACCGGCAGGCTGTGGGTGGACATGAAAAGCGAGACGCCCTTGTGCGCCTGCTCCAGGAGCGTATCCTTGACAATCTTGGCGCTCCGCGGGTCAAGCCCGATCATCGGCTCGTCAATAATAATCGTCTTCGGTTCATGCAGCAGTGCAGCTGCAATCGTAATGCGCTGACGCATTCCCTGGGAATAATCCTCCGTCCTCTTATCCACCCAGTCGCCGATCTCAAAATGCTCTATCAGTTCCGCAATCACTTGGGCCAGTTTTTCCTTCCCGATTTTGTACAGACCGCCGACAAAGTACAGAAATTCCCGCCCCGTCAGCTTATCGTACAGAAACGGCTGGTCGGGAACATAGGCGATAGTCTGCTTTGCCTCAATGTGCTGGCTGACGACGTTAAACCCGTTCACCACAATTTCACCGTTCGTCGGCGAGAAGAGGCCTGCGATCATCTTGATCGTTGTTGTCTTCCCCGCCCCGTTCGGTCCGAGAAATCCGAAGAATTCCCCTCTCTCGACCTTCAGCGAGAGGTCATTGACTGCGGTGAAACTCCCAAATCTTTTTGTAACGTTATGAAGTTCGATCATACAGGATGAAAGTCTTTTGTGGTAAAGATGTTGGGCCTGATCGCAATCGGCGGGCTTATTCCCACTCGATGGTTGCAGGGGGTTTGGAACTCACATCATACACGACGCGATTGATGCCCTTAAGCTCATTCGTGATCCGACTGGAGACCCTCGCCAGGATGTCCGGTGGAATTCTTGCCCAATCCGCTGTCATGCCGTCGATGCTCGTAACAGCCCGGAGTGCTGCTGTGTATTCGTAGGTACGTCCATCTCCCATCACCCCCACGGACTGGATCGGGAGCAGGACGACAAAAGCCTGCCAGATTTCATCATACAGGTTCGCCCTGTTGAGTTCCTGGATAAAGACGTCGTCCGCATCGCGCAAAAGTTCAAGTTTCTCTTTCGTGATTTCTCCCAGCACTCTCACAGCAAGTCCCGGGCCGGGAAACGGATGCCGTCGAATAAATTCCTCCGGGACGCCCAAAATCAGGCCTATCTTACGAACTTCGTCCTTGAAAAGTTCGCGAAACGGCTCGATCAGTTGAAATCGCATGCTGCCGGGTAATCCACCAACATTATGATGAGTCTTGATGGTCTTCGATGGCCCTTTCGTCGAAACAGATTCAATCACATCGGGATAGAGAGTCCCTTGCGCAAGAAATTCCACCGAACCTTCAAGTTTTTTCGCTTCAGCTTCAAAAATTTCAATAAACGTCCGGCCAATGATTCTCCTCTTTTCTTCCGGATGGACGACGCCCTTCAAACGGCTGAGAAAGATGTCCGTTGCATCGACCGAGGCAAGGTTCATGCGAAAATTTTCCTCGAACATGCGCACCACTTCCCGACTTTCGTTCTTCCTCATCAGGCCGTTGTCGATGTGCAGGCAATACAGCTGTTGGCCGAGTGCCTTGTGTAAAAGGACGGCGAGGACAGACGAGTCCACGCCGCCGCTCAAAGCGCACAAGACATTCGACCTTCCCGCACGGCCTTTGATTTCCTGTGTCGCTTGCTTGACAAAGGATTCAGGAGTCCAACTGCCATGGGCTTTGCAAATCTTGAAGACGAAGTTGGAAAGTATCTTACTGCCGTCCGGTGTATGGACGACTTCCGGGTGAAATTGGACGCCATAGATTTTTCGGCCGGGGTTGCGAATTGCGCAAATTGGTGCATTCTCGCTGTGTGCTATCGGCTCAAAATCGGGCGGGATTTGACTCAACGAGTCGCCGTGACTCATCCAGACCGAAGTGGACCCGTCCAATCCGGAAAAAAGGTCGTCCCTGTTATCGATATGCAGGAACGCTTTTCCATATTCCCTCCGAGTGGAGGCAGCGACTTTGCCGCCAAGCTGGTCGGCAATGAGCTGGAGTCCGTAGCAAATGCCCAGCACAGGCACACCGATGCTGTAGATTTTTTCCGAAGGCTTCGGTGCGTCACGTTCGTAAACGCTTGACGGTCCGCCCGACAGAATGATACCGACCGGGTTGAGCTGGCGGATTCTTTCTATGCTGAGATGAAACGGATGAATTTCCGAATAGACGCCAAGCTCACGGATTCTTCGCGCAATGAGCTGTGTGTATTGAGAGCCAAAATCGAGAACAAGAAGAAGCTCCGGATGTTGCATACAGAAATATAGAAAAAAGTCACAGCGCTTCCAAGAGCGCGGCTTCAGTCACAACTCATCTGCGGTTTCGAATTCCGGAACGTGGGGCTTCTTCCGCACCGTCCGGATCACGGCTGTTGCCGCCATGCAAATGACGGCCCCTAGCGCCGCCAAACCCATATCCTTCTGCGCGTCCCAGACATCTCCCTGCGTTCCCAAATACGCGGTTCCCGCCTCCGGGCTGACGACAACAGCTACAAGCATTTCAATAATCTCATAACCCGCGCTGAAGGCGAGCGTGACATCCAACGGAAGATAGTAGGCAAAGAACCCCTTCGAACGGGCAACGCGAAGGAAGACTTCTCTCACAGGATACGCCATCAGTAAGCCGAACGAAAAATGCACTACGCGGTCATAATGATTCCGTTCCAGACGAAACCAATCTTGCATCCAGTATCCGATGGGAGTCTCTGCATACGTATAATGAGCACCGATCGCATGGAGGGTCATGAACACCGCAACGCAAAGGTAGGAAAGGTCGGAAAGCGGAAATCTTTTATATGTTGCAACTAAACCGGGAACAAAAAGGACAACGAGAATATTTTCCAGGAGCCAATCGGAAGGATACACAGGCCGTATTGCCGTAATGATCCACACGAGGGGGTAACCGACAGCCAGAATCCTCAAAAGGATGTTCTCCCGAAAGTTTGCCCGAATTCGCATCGTTGATGTCGTTAACATAAGATCCCTGTGCTTTGTCGGTTACTGATGGGAATCGCTGGTGTGCAAAGGCCTTTTGGCGAGGCCTACAGGACTTTCGCCAAGATGAATATTTTTGCTTATTGAATCAAGGACACTGGACAGAATTTCACACAATTGGATACTATTGGGAACGGGATACGGTCGTTTTCCTTCACTTCCAGCGCAGGCGAGAATACCCCAGGATGGCACGAACGTTGACACTCCTCTGTCAGCATTGCACATGAGGTGGACTATGAAAAGGCTCATTTTTATCATTGGATTGATTGTGATAACGGCGGAAAACTCACGCGGCCATGGTACTTCGATGTATCACGGGGGACGAGTGGCTTTTTTCTACTCTTCACTTGGCCCTCATGGTGAATGGATCGAAATCGAAAGCGGTGTTTATGCCTGGCGCCCCTTGCGCGTGAGGTTGGGTTGGCGCCCTTATATGTACGGCCGATGGGCGTGGACGGACCATGGTTGGTATTGGGTTTCGCATGAACCATTCGGCTGGGCTGTCTACCATTACGGCCGATGGTACTATGATGATTTCTATGGATGGATTTGGATTCCCGACGACGTTTGGGGTCCAGCCTGGGTGGAATGGAGGTACAACGATGATTACATCGGATGGGCTCCTCTACCGCCGTACGCGCACTTCAGCATTTCGATCGGGATACGATTCACAACTCGATGGGTCGCTCCCGTCCATTACTGGAGTTTCATTCATTGCCAGTACTTCGGTGCGCCGACGATAACAAGACACGTCGTTGACGCAGGGAGCACGCGCAGGCTGATTCGAACAACGAGATCCGCCGGAGGTTATGAAGTCGACCGTGACCGCATCATCAACCGTGGAGTTGACCGTGAATTCATCGAGCGTCGCGGGAGAACGCGCATCAGCCGGATGGAAATCGCAGATGTGCGAGACCGTTCAGTTGAGCGAGTCGTGCGGGACGGTTCCCGGGAGCGCATCGAGGTCTACCGGCCGAACAGGACGGAAATGGAGCAGGAACGTGACGTGCGAATCGATGCCCGCCGGGCAGACCGCCGCACGACGCTCGATATCAATCGTATCAACCGTCCATCGAGAGAATCCGAACAAGGCTCGAGACCTTCCGAGAGCGGCCGTCGACCGATCGACCGTGGAAAACGTGAACAAGATAGGCTCAAGGATGGGATGGAATCCCGTGAACAACGGAATGAGGTTACGCCGCAAGGACGGACAGACCCCCGCGTCGACCAACGGCGCATGAATCCTCAACGCGATCAAAAAGAACTTCGGCGGGAGAGTACACCTCAGTACCAACGCCCTCAGCTTCCGTCTCCAAGGGTCGAACGGCAAACCCCGGCGAGCCGCCAGCCTCAAAGCCGGGAAGGAAATCGTGGGAATCAGCCGAAACGTGAAGAACGAAAGAGGGGTAGAGACTAACATGCGGCTGGTGGGTGCGGCGTCCAGTTGTTTGGGCGTCGCACCTTTTTTTCTTCATTCGATCTCTGAGCTGAATGCTCTTGCTTTTCACTCCTGCAATCTTCTGAGAATACTTTTCATATCTTCAGGAATCTCCGAATCAAAGCTCGTCCAGTGCTTTGTGGTGGGATGAACAAACCCGATTGTTTTCGCGTGCAATGCCTGCCGTGAGATAAGCGTCAACAGGTTTGCTGCCAGCCGAGATTTTTTCCCAGCCAATCCTCCCCACCGATGGTTCCGGCCTCCATATGTCGTGTCGCCGAAAACCGGATGTCCTCTATGCGCAAGATGAACACGAATCTGGTGTGTGCGGCCAGTCTTCAGTTTCAAACGGACAAGAGAAAGGAAATCGAATTGCTCCAGGACCTCGAATTCTGTCACCGCGTGCTTTCCCTCCGTTGTGACTGTAACTTTCTTTCTGTCCTTCTTGCTCCGTCCGAGGCTTGCTTCAATCGTGCCGCGGGGCTGTTTGAATAAACCCCATACAAGCGCAACGTACTCCCTTCCAATCGTTCGGCGCGAAAACTGTTGCGCTAGAAGATGATGCGCAGCATCCGTCTTTGCTACAACCATGAGACCGCTCGTATCCTTGTCCAGCCTGTGAACAATGCCCGGCCGAAGTTCCGTGTTCACTCCAGAGAGCTTTTGAGTATGGTAGAGCAGCGCATTGACCAGTGTGCCGGAATAGTTGCCATAGGCGGGATGAGTCACCATCCCTGCCGGCTTGTTGACAACCAGAAGTTGATCGTCCTCATGAGTGATTTCCAGCGGGATGTTTTCAGGCATGGCGTCAGGACGTTTCGGACGGTCGAAGGTTACATCGATGACTTCAGAAGGCGAGATTTGGTGGCTTGACTTCACCCTTTTGTTGTTGACAAGAACGAGTCCGGCCTCTATAGCACGTTGTACCTTGCTCCGGGTTGCATTTTCAACCTGATGCGTAAGGTAAACGTCGAGCCTTTCTTTCGACTGCTTGGGCGGTACAACAATACGCAGTGTCTCGCGGTCTGGCGGTGGTGCAGCCTCGGGCGATTTAGGTTCAGCCCGGGAGGACATATCAAGAAGGAGTAGGAGTTGAACCGTCGGTTGCAGTCTCGGATGATCCGTTCTTCATGCCGTCGCTTGACCCAGTTTTGGACGACGCCGCCAGCGATACGCGGGGTTCCTCCACGCTGGTAAACTTTCGATGAAACATTAGAAGTACAAGGACGCCCAGAGAAACGGAAGCATCGGCAACGTTGAACACGGGCCAACGAGAAATATGAAAACCCACAAAGTCTATGTTAAAAAAATCCACATCGAAGAAATCAACAACCTTGCCGTAGAAAAGCGACCCCTCTCCAAAAATGACGCCGTAGAACACACGGTCGATCAGATTGCCGATTGCGCCACCAAGGATCATGGCCAGAGGAACCCGAACCGCAAGCGTCTCCTCCCGAATCCTGTACAAGTAGAAAAGGATGCCGACGCTGGCAATGATGGAAAAAACCGTTAGGAAGAGCCGGCCGCCGATATCGATACCGAAGGCCATCCCGGGATTCTCGATGAATGTCAGGCGGAGAAAATCGCCCAGGATGGGAATACTTGCGCCGAGCTGCATCCCCGGATGATAGAAGTCGAGAAACGACAACGTGAAACCTTTCACCAGCAGCTTGGTGATTTGGTCGAGCAGAACGATGATACCAGTTACGTACAGAACGCGCATGGAGGCGGCTCGTCGGTCGTTTATTTTCCGCGTTTCAGTTTGCATTGCACGCAAAGCTGGGCGTGGGGCACGGCTTCCAGCCTCTCCTTTTCGATCAACTTTCCACAATCCTGACAAAAGCCGTAATCGCCTTTTTCGATCCGCTTGAGCGCATCGTCGAGGTAGTTCAGGAATTTGCCTTCCCGCGATGCGAACAGAAACGTTTTTTCCCTTTCCATGGCGTCTGTCCCCTGCTCCATATGCAGCGAGTATGTCGAGTTTTCCGTGACATACTCTCCGGTCGTCACGTCCATCATGCTCGACTTCAGCGATTCAAGCTCTTCGAGGATTTCCTTGCGCTTCTCGATGATGATGGTCTTAAAGTAGTCCAACTCCGACTTCGTATAGCCTTTCTTGCGTTGAATGGGCGCTTTCGGCGGCGCTGGCCTGGCTTTCATATTCGGCTGTTTGAGCTTCGGCGTTTTCACTGCACGAATGACTTTTTTCTTTGCCGACATTTTCTTTTTTGTTGCTGGCATCAGCAATTCCCCCCTTTGTTAACTGTGAATCCTCTCCACTCCAATTTCCGCCTTCTCTCCATTGATGTCTTCTGTGATGAATGGAACCTCGCCGTTTCCGTCCTTCGTCACATGACGAATCTCCGCCGCCAGTGTTTCCTGTTGAACGTAGGAAGCCAGTCTGGCGAGCGCCCTGGCGAGGCGGTCTGTCGACTTGTAGTAAATCTTGATGCGGTCGGTCACTTCGAAACCCGAATCCTTCCGAAGATTCTGCACCCGATTGACAAACTCCCGCGCTAAACCTTCATCGACCAGTTCGTCATTCAGCTGCGTGTCCAGTGCCACCGTCATGCTGCCGTCGGTCTCAACAAGCCAACCTTTCGTTTCTTCATAGACCACCTCCACATCTTCGGGCAACACTGTATAATCGCTACCATTTATCGAAAGTGCAAGTGTTCCCTGATGGAAAAGAGCATGGAGCTCCTGAGAGCTTAGCTCACGAAGGCGGGCGGCAACGGGCTGAACCCCTTTGCCGAATTTCGGTCCGAGCGTTTTGAAATTCGGTTTTGCTTTTTTCCTGAAGACTCCCTCTTCTTCCGTCACGTACTCGAGGTGTTTGACGTTTATTTCTTCGAGAATAACTTCCTGCATTTGCCGGATTTCGGCCTTTTCTTTTTCGGAGGCCACGGAGATGAGAATCTTCGTCAGCGGCTGACGCACCTTGAGGTTCGATTTCATTCTCAGAGCGCGCACAAGGCTCACAATCCGGATCGCGCGTTCCATTTTCCTTTCGAGCTCGCCGTCGATTGTCCTCTCATCCGCGGCCGGAATAGAATCAACATGTACTGATTCCTTCCGTCCCGGGTTGAGGCTTTGATAGAGTTCGTCGGCAAGGAACGGGGCAAACGGAGCCATGAGTTTCGTGACGGTCATCAGGCATTCATGGAGCGTTTGATACGCGGCCGTTTTGTCTTTGCCATTTTCGCTTTTCCAGAACCTCCTGCGGTTTCTTCGAACATACCAGTTGGACAACTGGTCTATCGTGAAGTCGCTCACACCTCGCGCCGCACGTGTCACATCGAACTCTTCCATCCATTGTGTGTAATTTTTCACCAGGGAATTCAGTTCGGAAAGGACCCAGCAGTCGATCTCTGCCCGCTCACGCGCCGGAATCGGCTTTTCGGTGGTCTGGAAGCCGTCGACGTTCGCATACAGCGCGAAAAAAGAGTACGTATTGAGCAACGTGCTGAAAAACTTTCTTTGCACCTCCCCGACGCCTGCCTCGTCAAATAGGGTCGGCCGCCACACCGGACTGTTGGTGATAAGATACCAGCGCGTCGCATCTGCACCATATTTGCGAATGAGGGCAAAAGGGTCCACAGTGTTCTTCTTGGACTTCGACATCTTTTGGCCCTGCTTGTCGAGAATCAGTTCGTTGACGAGACAATTCCGGTACGCCGGTTTGTCGAATAAGAACGTCCCGATGGAATGCAGCGTGTAAAACCACCCGCGTGTCTGGTCGATGCCCTCGGAGATGTAATCGGCGGGGTACGCATTCTGGAAAACCTCTTTGTTCTCGAACGGATAATGCCACTGTGCAAACGGCATGGAGCCGGAATCAAACCATACGTCGATGAGCTCTGGAGTCCTGCTCATCATCCCGCTGCACTTCTCGCATGTGAAGGTGATTTCGTCTACGAAAGGTTTATGTAAATCTAAAGGATCGGGTGCGTTCTTCCCTTTCTTTAACTCCTCAATGCTGCCGACACATTTCTGTTGGCCGCATTTTTGGCAGACCCACACGGGAAGCGGCGTCCCCCAAAAACGGTCACGCGAGATTGCCCAATCCTTGTTTTCCTCCAGCCAGTTCCCGAAACGGCCGACGCCAACCTCGTCCGGAATCCAATTGATGGTCTTGTTGATTTCTCTCATCCTCTCCGCATACGCCGTGGTCCGGATGTACCAGGAATCGCGTGCGTAGTACAACAACGGCGACTCGCAACGCCAGCAATGCGGGTAGCTGTGAAGATAGGTTTCTTTCTTGAACAACAGCCGCCGGTTCTTCAGGTTGGCGATGATTTCGGGGTCGGCTTCTTTGACGAATTTGCCCGCAAAGTCCGTTACTTCGGGTCCAAATTCGCCGGACTTGCTCACGGGATGAATCGTCGGGAGGCTGTACTTCATGGCCTGCTGGTAGTCATCCTCACCGTATGCAGGAGCCATGTGCACAATGCCAGAGCCATCCTCTGTCGTGACAAACTCGGCGAGCACAACATACCATCCTTTTTCCTTTACGCGATGGTAATCGAAGAGTCGTTCATACTCTTTTCCCGCAAGCTTCGAACCTTTGAATTTTTCAAGTATGACATACTCATCTCCGAGGACGGGGAGACGCGCCTCTGCGAGGATGAGGTTTTCTCCCTTATGTTCCGCTTTGGCATATTCGACTTCAGGATGGACTGCCAGGGCCACGTTTGAGATCAAGGTCCATGGCGTTGTCGTCCAAACCAGGAAGAACGTGTTCGTTTCACCTTTGACTTTCATTTTCACATACACTGAAGGATCTTTGACATCTTTGTAGCCGAGCGATACCTCGTGCGACGAAAGCGGTGTCTCACAACGCGGACAGTATGGTTGAATCTTGTACCCCTTGTACATCAGCCCCTTGTCAAAATACTGCTTCAGCGCCCACCAGACGGATTCGATATAATCGTTTTCAAACGTTACGTACGGTTCGTCGAGGTCCACCCAGTATCCCATGATGCGCGTCAACTCTTCCCATTCCGTTTTGTACTTCCAGACGGACTTTTTACACTCCTCATTAAACTTCGCAACGCCGTATTTGACAATCTCGTCCTTGTGTTTGAAACCAAGCGATTTTTCGACTTCGATTTCCACCGGAAGGCCGTGTGTGTCCCATCCCGCTTTCCTGTGCACTTGGAAGCCTCGCATGGTCTTGTAACGGCAGATAAGATCCTTGAGCGTCCGGCTCATGACGTGGTGAATGCCGGGCCGTCCGTTTGCTGTGGGGGGACCTTCGTAGAAGGTAAACTGCGACTTTCCTTCGCGCGAGGCGATACTTTGCTCGAAGACTTTTTCTTCTTCCCAGAATTTGAGGATTCGGGTTTCCAGCTCGTGGTAACTCAGTTTGTCGGATAATTGGTTGAACACAGTCAAACCCTTAAATACCAACCTTTGGAACTAGTCTTTCTTCCCAAAGTAGTTTATTAACCAAAATAAACCTGTCAGGAGGAGGCTCAGTAAGATGCTCGTTGCAAGCGGAAAATAGAATTCAAAATTGTCTTTCTTAACATGAATGTCACCCGGTAACTTGCCCAGATACGGAATCTTATCGAAAAATGTCAACAGCACGCCGACGAGAACAAGAATGCCCCCAAGTAATATCAAGAGCTTTCCGACGCCGGTCATGCTATAAGCTGATCCTCTTGACAACCTCCTTCATGATCGCGGTCATCTTGGGCTCCGCCTTGTTTGCCATTGAGATTACCTCTTCCAGCGTAACAGGTTTCAATGTCTCCGGGAAACATTCGTCCGTGATGATCGACATCCCCAGGACCTTCATGCCCATGTGGACGGCGACAATATCCTCCGGTACAGTCGACATCCCAACTGCGTCAGCGCCAATAGTACGAAGAAAACGATACTCAGCTCTCGTCTCGAGGTTCGGGCCCTGCATGGCAACATAGACGCCTTTACGCACCTTGATTTTCAAATCCTTTGCTGCTTTTTCGGCGAGTGCAATCAATTCATGGCTGTAAGGTTCCGACATATCCGGGAACCGCGGCCCAAGTGTATCGTCGTTGGGTCCGATTAACGGGTTATCGCCGAGCAGATTAATATGGTCGGCCATGATCATCACGTCGCCTTTACGGAACTTCGGGTTAAGAGCTCCTGCTGCATTCGAGATCAGGAGGCTCTCCACTCCCAGAAATTTCATTACCCGAACCGGAAACGTCACCTGTTTGAGGGTATATCCTTCGTAGAGATGAAATCTGCCCTGCATGGCGACAACTTTCTTTTCCGCCAGCGTCCCAAAGAGCAGCCTTCCGTGGTGAGACTCCACCGTCGAGAGTGGAAAATGCGGGATCTCTCCGTAGTCGATCGCAGTTTCTTTCTCGATTTCTTTCGACAGTCCCCCCAAACCTGTTCCAAGAATAATGCCGATGGGCGGGCGGAAATCAGTTTTCGTGCGGATAAAATCCACCGCTTCCTGCATATTCTTTCGAAGTTCTGTCATTGCGGAGTTCTGAGCGGAGCTACAACTTCTTCAGTATCTCTTCGATCTCGAGATGCTCTTTCCCGGTTCCTTTAGATGAGTCGTGTTTGGAGAGGTCCTCTTCGTCGATCTCGAGTGCCCGAAGCAGGTCAAGCTCGGAGTGTAGCAACACTTTCAATCGACTGATGATGCTTTCTTTACGCGCTTTGAGGTTGGCGATCTCTTCTTTCGTCCTGGAAAAGTCCGTCCGTGCCTTTTCGACAATCTGCGACGCTTTGAGCTCGGCTTCTTTAATAATGAGGTCGGCTTCTTTGCGGGAATTCTCGATGGATTTTCCGCTTGTTTCCTGAGCCTGGAGAAGCGTTTGTTGGAGCGTTTTCTCCATGTGCTTGTAGTCGGCAAGCTGGGTCTCGAGCTCGATCACTTTATCCTTCATTTGCTTGTTCAAACCGAGCAATTCCTCGAGCTCGTTCGAGATCATTTCCAGGAAAGTGTCGACCTCAACGGGGTCGTACCCCCGGAGGACCTTTTTAAACTCCTGACGCTTGACTTCAAGAGGAGAGATTTTCATAAGCCACCTTTTCTCGGTGAATGGGAATAGTGTTTGAGGCTATGATTTCCGTTTTCCAAATATCGCAGTTCCAATTCTGACAATCGTCGCTCCTTCTTCTATGCCCACCTCGAAATCATGACTCATCCCCATCGAAAGATGTTGCATCGACACGTTTTCGATTCCCTCTTTCTCTATCCCTTTTGCCAAATCTGCCAGCTGACGAAATGATGCCCGTGAATCTTCGGGGTCTTCGGAAAACGGTCCCATCGTCATGAGCCCCTGAACCCGGACGCGGGAGAGTTTTGAAACCTGCTTGACCAGCTCAAGCACCCAGGCAGGCGCTATACCCGATTTTGTCGCCTCATCCGTCGTATGAACCTCAACGAGCACGTCCAGCGAACGATCCAGCCTTTCTCCCCTTTTCTGAAGCTCGGAAGCTACTCTTTCGTTATCGACGGTATGGATAAGGTGAATGAAGTCAGCAATGTACTTTACCTTATTCGTTTGAAGATGGCCGATAAAATGCCACCGTGACCGCGGATCTCCTACCTCGGTCCTCTTCTGGGTCAGCTCCTGAACATAATTCTCGCCAAAATCGAACTGTCCGGCTTCGAGCGCTTGCCTGATCTTGTCAGCGTCAAAAGTCTTGGTGACAGCGACAACGCGGACGTCCTCTCGCCGCCTTCCGCAACGAAGACACGATTCTTCAATGCGTTTTCGAATATTTCTGATATTCTCGGCGACCATCCACAGGGCTTGAGGTTATAATATACTCCAACAAGCCACGAAAATCAATTATCAAAGCATCCATCTCATTGAATTCTTTTGGAGTTGGCACATCTTCCTCAATCGTTACTTGACTTCACTTCCAAAATTTGCTTTATTGACAGTAAGTCAGATTGTGACGGAGCTTTTTCCCCACCAATGGAAAGGAAACGATGGCAGACCTTGATCGTTTCGATGACGACGACCTTCCCCGGAGGTCGGATGAGCCTTCCGACGACGACTTGAAAAACTTCCGCGAATCCATCAAGAACGGTTCGCGCGACATCAATAACCCCGAAGCACTCGAAGAAATCATCCAATTCTATTTTGAGCACGAAGAATACGAGGAAGCGCTTCGATTTGCCGAAAGGCTTCTCTCGTTTCAGCCCTTTAATTCCGACGCATGGCAGCAGAAAGGGATGATCTTCAACAACCTCTTCAGGTACGAAGAAGCTCTGGAGAGCTACGAAAAGGCTTTGAGCCTGAATCCCACAGATTCGGAGATCTATATTAACCGGGGTATCACGCTGGACAACCTCAACCGTGTGAAAGAATCCCTCCTGTCGTTCGAAAAGGCCTTGGAATTGGATCCGTTCAATGAAGAGGCTCTCTTCCACAAAGGTTTGTCGCTCGAAAAAGAGGAGGAATTCGAGGAAGCGACACGGACGTTCCGAAAAATCCTCAGCCTGAACGCCGACCACAAAGACGCGTGGTATGAGCTCGCTTATTGCCTTGATTTCATGGACAAGCTGGATGAATCGGTGAAATCATACGATGAGCACCTCAACAGGGATCCATACAACTTTAACGCCTGGTATAACCGCGGGATTGTGCTTAACCGAAAGGGTGCATATGAGCGGTCCATCCAGAGCTATGAAATGGCCCTCGCTATCAACGAGAAATTCCCCTCGGCATGGTACAACATGGGCAATGCATATGCGAACCTGGGAAAGCTGGACGATGCCATCAATTGTTACAAAGTGACGCTGAAACACGAAAGCTCCGACGTGCCCGCGTGGCACAACCTCGGAAACGCCTATGAAGAGCTGGCAAGATACGAGGACGCCATTTTTTGTTTCACCAATGCCATTAAGTATGACAACAACCATTACGAATCGTACTTCGGACGAGGTTGCTGCTGGGATGCACTCAACAAACCCAAAAAAGCACTCGCCGACTACAAGAAAGCGCTGACTCTCTGTAACGATTATCCGGAGTTGTGGTATGCACGCGCTGACGCAGAGTACAACCTCGGCAAGCTTGATGATTCTCTGGAGAGTTACAAGATGGTCCTCAAGCTCGATGCCTCAAACGCAGAAGCGTGGTATGATTACGGTGACACGCTCGGCGAAGTGGGGATGTTCTTCAAGGCTCTTGAAGCTCTGGAGGAAAGCATCAAGCTGTCGCCCAAATTTGCCCCTTCCTATTACAGCCAGGGAAAGGTGTTGCTGCTACTCGGCGACAAGGAACGAGCCATTGAGTCCCTGAAAACTGCTTTTGAAATCGACCCTGAGCTGAGACAACTTTTCAAGTCCGAGTTTCCAGGTTTTAGCGGATCAAGGGCCTTCTCGCGGCTGCTAAAGCGATAGCTTCTCCCCACATTTGTGACCATTCCTTCCCAGCTTTCACCAGATTACCGATTCCTTGCGGTTATCGGGCACCCGATTCAACATTCTTTTTCTCCGGTCATGCACAACACTGCGTTTCAAGCACTCGGACTGAACTTTCTTTACGCATCCTACGACATCGAACCTTCTGGACTCAAGGATGCCGTCCATGATATGAAGAAACTAGGGTTTGCCGGCTTCAACGTCACACTACCGCACAAAGAAACGATTATTCCTCTTCTTGACGAACTAGACTTCGAATCGAAAAGCGTCGGGGCCGTGAATACAGTTACTATTCAGAAGGGCAGACTGATTGGCTACAATACCGATGTATACGGAGCATTGAAGAGCCTCGAGCCGCACAGGCAAGCGATTGAAGAAAAAAAAGTCCTAGTGCTCGGGTCCGGAGGCGCGTCTCGGGCAGTCCTGTATGCTCTCAAGAAATATTTTAAGCCGCCGGAAATAGTCATCGCTGCCCGTTCGCAAGGAAAAGCCAACTCATTGGCCGCCTTTTTGAAAATTGAGAATGCAACGGTGATTGATTATTCCTTGGCGACATCTTCATCGAAACAGTACTCGCTGATCGTGAATGCAACCCCTGTCGGCATGTTTCCAAAGAGCGAGGCATCACCGCTTTCTGATACGTTCCAGTTCGTTAGCCACCAAATCGTTTTCGACTTGATTTACAGGCCTCTTGAAACTACATTGTTAAAACGAGCCAAGGCAGCCAGAGCAAAAATCATCAGGGGACTAGAAATGTTTATTCATCAGGGTGCTAAAGCGTTTGAGATTTGGACGGGCGAGAGAATGCCTGTCGAGGAAGTGAGGAAAGCATTGGAGGAGAAATTGGTGAGTTAAAGCGTGATGTGGAATAGTGAAGTATTGGAGTAATGGAGTGATGGTTTAATGACTTCGACAATGAATCTTGAAGTTCAACGAAAATACGGCCTTCTTAAAACGATACTCCACGAAATGGAAAGTGTAGCGATTGGTTTTTCCGGGGGAATTGACAGCACGTTGCTGATCCGGGTCGCAACGGAGGTCTTGGGTAACAAGGCTCTTGCGGTTATTGGGCGTTCGGAAACTTATCCGACGAGAGAATTTGAGGAAGCCATTGCTTTGGCGGAGCAATTTGGCTCACGTTTCAAGGTTGTCGCTACCGAGGAAACAGACGACCTGAAATTCAGGGAAAACCCGCCCGACCGTTGCTACTTTTGCAAGACAGAGCTTTTCGGAAAACTCAATGCCATAGCGGACAAAGAAGGCATCCGATGGATCGCCGACGGGACGATAACGGACGATATGGGGGATTTCAGGCCGGGCATGCGGGCAAAGGCAGAGCAAAACGTCAGGTCTCCACTTCTGGAAGCTAGTTTTTCAAAAGATGATGTCCGAGCTCTGGCAAAAAATCTTGGCATTCCTACCTGGGATAAGCCGTCGTTTGCGTGTTTGTCGTCCCGATTTCCCTACGGTTTTGGCATAACAAAGGAGAACCTCATGAAAGTCGATGAAGCAGAGACATACATGCGCGACCTTGGGTTTCGCTTTTTCCGTGTCCGCCACCATGATGAGAAGACTGCACGGCTTGAAATTGGAAAGCAGGAGTTCCACAGAATTTTTGAAGACGACTTGCGGGATCAAATCGTGCAACATTTCAAAAAACTGGGCTTCGTGTATGTGACTCTCGATTTGCAAGGTTATCGGGCCGGCAGCATGAATGAGGTTCTCTCTTCCGAGTTGAAGGAATCCTACCTTAAAGTTTGACAGGGGCTAATCCTCGGGTCATTCGGACAGATCCCGTTTTTTCTTGAACTCCCTCACGTTCATTAATCACGCCACTGTTCTCATTCAGCTCGGTGGCGTCAATGTTCTAACCGACCCCGTCTACAGCTGGACGCTCGGCTACTACATCCCTCGTTTGCGCATGCCAGGCGTAGCCTTCGGGGAATTGCCGCACATCGACGTCATCCTCGTCTCACACGCAGATTACGACCATTTGAATTTGAGAACGCTGCGCAGGTTGCGACGACGAAATCAATCCATGATTTTTTTCCCACGCGGCCTTTCAAAATACGGCACACGCACGGGCTTCAAAGATGTGGTTGAATTGGACTTCTGGCAGAGTGTGGAGATTCGGAATTTGCGGGTGACGTGCGTGCCAGCAAAACATTTTAACAAGCGATTACCCTGGGACAGAAAAAAGACTCTTGCAGGCGGTTACGTTGTTCAGACCAACGCATCAACCGTTTATTTCGCCGGGGATACAGGATATGACGATCATTTCCGGCAAATAGCCGAACGGTTTTCGATAGACGTCGCCCTCCTTCCCGTCGGCGCCTATAAGCCGCACAAGTGGTTCAAAGATATTCATTTAAACCCTGCTTCGGCTGTTCAGGCTTTCGTTGATCTGAAAGCGAAGAGTCTGGTGCCCATC
Source organism: Ignavibacteriales bacterium (assembly GCA_016207415.1). Lineage (GTDB taxonomy): Bacteria > Bacteroidota > Ignavibacteria > UBA10030 > UBA10030 > JACQPT01. Next base: position 11,115 of record JACQPT010000110.1, on the reverse strand, counting down.
CACTGGGGCACTTTTAAGATTAGCGATGAACCATTGAACGAGCCTCCGGTTCTTCTCCATCAGGCAGTCAACCGCCTGGGCCTCGCCGAAAAGCTTCATGTTCTCAAGAACGGTGAGACTTTCCGCTGGTAGCTTGACAAACGTACCGACCTTTTGTATTATGGGCGGACTCGTTTGAACGACAATTCATGAAAGCCTCGTACGTTCTTCTCGTTGTCTGTTGCTTGACGTGTACTCTTTCACCCGCTCAACCAACATATCTCTACAAAACGACACTCATTCAAGCGGCCCCGGGAAAACTCCTTGAGCTCATCGACTTTTACAAATCATCGTTTGCTTTGGATTCGGCAAACGGTGAACCCATGCCCTTCATGATCCGGCATACCCAGGGCGACAAGTGGGATCTCCTCATCCTCCTCCCCATCGAATCCTATGCCGAATACTACAAGCCGGCAAGGATTGTGCAAAGAAAGAAAACTGAATCGAGTGAAGTCGAGAAAAGAATTCGTGACAACATCTCGTGGCGGGAAGACCTCTTTGTTTACGGACCACCGCTCGAAGAGGTCCGGACAGCTTTTGGAGCAAATTCATTCTTTCACGTTGAAATGTTCGTGGCTCTTGCAACAAAACGGGAAGCACTTTACAAGGAGCGCGAAATGGAAAACGCCTACCAGCGCGCAATCAAGCGGCCGGAGAACTTTATCTTCGTTCGCGATCAAGGCGCAGCCTGGGACCTGTTCACGATCGGCGCATTCCGAGACCTGAAGCATTACGCCGAAAGCGTGAACATTGCGGAAAAAGACCAGGACGCCGCCGCGAGAGAGGCCGGCTTCGAAAGTGCCCGGCACATCGGACCGTATTTGCGAACGCTCATCCGCGAACATCACGACACGCTCGCGAACATTGTGAGATAAACGACCATACAAACACACCACATTCTCCCACCTCAACTCTGGAGGCTTTATGGACCAACAAAAGGTCGATCTGTTTTTGATGACGTCGGGAAAATACTTTGAAGGATATCAACTTGCGTCAATCAAAGAAAAATTGACAAAGCTTGATGACGCCAAGCTTCTCCAACTGCAGTCGGTCAGCCTCAGAGACCCAATCATTATGCTCATCGTTTCACTCATCGGCGGTCATTTTGGCATTGACCGGTTTGTGCTCGGCGAGGTCGGCCTTGGAGTCGCTAAACTGCTCACCTGTGGCGGTTTCGGCATCTGGACAATTGTGGACTGGTTCCTCATCATGGGCCGGACCAGGGAAATCAACATGCAGAACTTTCAGCAGGCGATGTATTGATGCGATGACCAAAGTTCTCAAGGTGGAAATCACGCAATCTCAACGTTGACCAGGAGAAACCTTTACATATTCTTTCTTGTGCTGTCACTGGCGGGATACGTCTGGGTTTTTTGGACCGCTCCTGGATCAGGCGGACATCATCCGACGGCCTGTTTGTTTAAGACTGTTACAGAAATCCCTTGTCCTTCCTGTGGAACGACGCGTTCGATTGCCGCATTGGCCGTCGGGGACGTTCAGGAATCTCTGCTCATCAATCCGTTCGGCCTCTTGACCGCATTCGCCCTGGTGATCGTCCCGTTGTGGATTCTCGCCGATATTCTCCGCAAAAGAGACTCGTTCTACAATCGTTATGTCGTGGCCGAGCGCTACGTGACCCAGCATCGATGGGTAGTTCTCCTTGCGGGCTTGATTATTGTGGCGAACTGGATTTGGAACATTTCAAAAGCCATGTAACATGTCCGCGCCCCAAGTTCTTCTCAACGACCCGAACGAATACGAATCGGAGAAAGCCTCGAACAGCTACCTTATGGCTGTCGTGGTGATCATGTTTGGACTGCCGCTGCCGATTGTCAACCTCATCGCTTCGGTCATTTTCTACGTCGCCAACAGGAAAGCCGGTCATTTCGTGCGTTGGCATTGCACGCAGAACCTCGTTGCGCAGGTTTTGACATTTTTCGCCAATGCAGCCGGAGTGTATTGGACGGCAGGTGTTGTCTTTGGAGAACGCGAAGTCACCAACACATACATCGCCTACATCATGACTCTTTTGCTGTTCAATATCCTGGAATTTATCGCTGCCATTTACGCAGCCGTTCGGACGCGGAAAGGAAAGCACGTTTCCTGGTGGTTTTTTGGCCCATTAACGGAGGTTTTGGTAAAGGGATAACATGGCAAAGGTGTTGTTGCATTTCATAGTGCTTGCGTTGTTGTTTTTCGGCGTGTGGTTTCTGTTGAGCCGGATCGATTTCGTTAACATCTTCGAAATCGAACAACTCACAAAAGACACCGAGGAAAAGCTTTCCGCCTGGGTTCTGAAGGAGATGCAAAGGGGAAAACCCGAACTGGGCTCGGACAGCGTTCAGGCTTTTGTCGAAGACATTAAGCAAAGGCTTTGCGAGGCGAACGGTATCGATGAATCTTCCATTTTCCTCTATATCCTTCTTGAACGAGACATCAATGCCTTCACACTTCCAGGCAGGAATCTTGTTTTATATTCGGGGCTCATCAGTTATTGTAACTCCCCTGAGGAACTGGCTGGGGTCCTGGCTCACGAGATTGCGCACATGGAACACGAGCACGTGAAAAAAAAACTGTTGAAGGAAGTGGGGCTTTCGATGCTGACGACGATTGCCGGCGGTGATGCAAGCGGCGAGATTGGACGTCAGGTAATGAAGTTGCTCACCTCGACTGCATTCGACAGAGAACAGGAAAACGAGGCGGACCTGTGGGCTGTTCGGTGTCTGGCCAAAGCGCATATCGACCCGGAGCACCTTGCGAATTTCCTCTTTCGTTTGTCGCGGGAAAAAGGCAGCATCCCCAGGCAATACGAGCTCCTCATAACGCACCCAAACTCGCAAGACAGGGCAGCCGAAATACTGAATCTGAGGAAACGGGAAACCTACGAACCTGCGCCGATTAGCGATCCGGGGAGATGGAGAGCGATGAAAGGATTGACCGGCTCGTTTGAGGAAAGAAAATAGACCTATCCACTTCGACATCTGAAACAAGAACCCCGAAGGGGTTATAGTGTTACTCACATTCTATCCGTTCGGGATTCAGCTTAACATCATTCAGATAAAATAACAATACTTCTGTATGCCCGCCGCCGAAATAAACGGAACCAAACTCGAATATCTCGAAGCGGGAAACGGCGAGCCTGTTATCTTTGTTCACGGGAGTGTGAGCGATTACCGGACGTGGAAGGCGCAAGTTGATTTTTTCTCACAGAAGTATCGCGTCTTCGCCTACAGCAGGCGATACCACTTTCCAAACTCCTCGGCAGGCAACGGTTCAGACTACACTGTTGACACCCATTCCCGCGACCTGGTCGAATTCATCAGGAAAGTGGGGCTTCGGGGTGTTCGTCTTGTCGGCTCTTCCTATGGAGCTTACACGTCGTTAATCACAGGAATCCGAAATCCCGATTTGATTCGGATTCTCGTTCTTGGTGAGCCGCCTGTGCTTCCACTGTTGGCAGAGAATCCGGACAATCCACTCCATATGGTGTCCCTGGTCCTCAGAAGTCCCATCACAGCCCTGCGGTTCATGAGATTCGGTATGACAGCAATAAAACCAGCGCAGGAAGCGTTACGACGTGACGATTTGGAGGGAGGACTCAAACTCTTTATCAACGGCGTGCTCGGAGAAGGCAGTTTCGACCGACTTCCTCCCCCTGCCCGCACTGTGTTCGTGGACAATGCAAAGGCCCTGAAGGCTGAACTCCTCGGACCGGGATTTCCACCGTTTCCCATCGAGGAGGCGAGGACTTGCAGGATTCCGATTCTCTTCGTGTACGGCGAGAAGAGCCCAAGATTTTTTCATGCAATCTCGGACAAGCTCTTGAAAATATTGCCCAACGCTCAGCGGGTCTTTATTACGGGAGCCTCACATGGCATGCACAGGGACAACCCGGAGGAATACAACTCGAAGGTATTGAGCTTTCTTTCCGACTCTCATGGATAATTTTCAGTTCCTTCAGTCGACGCGTCGGGCACTCACGCCGAAATCCACGTTGTCCTTTACCCATGAAAAGAATCGTTCTTGTTCCTCCACCGGCTTTTCCGCCGAGTAGATCTTGGGGTCACTCCAGGTTGTCATGACTTCCGCATCCTGAGTCCACACTTTCACCCTGCTTCTCGGGACTTTGGTTTGCCAGTTTTTGCCGACTTCTGCGTTCGTGTAAAGCAACCGCAGCGTGATATTCCGCGCCAGACCCTCCAGAGGTTTCAATGCGATACTCCGAAAATCCGTCCGCCCTTCTTTTTTGACGTCGGGAATTCCATCGCTCACCATCACGATCGACACCGGTCTGAGGACGAGTTTTCTGTTCCTCACGGTCATGGCGACCTGTTCAAAGAAGGCATTGTAGTCCGTGTACGGATTTTCCGTCCCTTTGGGAAAGACCTCACGAAGTTTCTGGGCGATTTCATCGACGCTTTTGTTTTCAAAGAGCTGCCGCGGATAAAAAGTTTTTGGCTCGTTTGCCGATGCGCCGCCGATTGAGCTTACGAACAAGGCATTCGGTACTTCCAGACCGCCCAGCCCGTTAAGATGTGCGTACAAATAACGCGCCAGGAAATCGATCGAGTTTTCGTAATGGCCGCTTTTCATGAACGACCCGCTGATGTCGAATGCCACAAACAGGGAAAGGCGCGGTTTCTCGGCACTCCCATCCCCCAACCCACATCCTGCAATGAAAACAGCTGCGGTCAGGATTCCTAAAAAGATCTTCGATAGATTTTGCATAATGGCCTCCCCCCGTCATGCTTGCGAAACTGTTTCTCTGTGAGGAGCAAGATTTTCAAGAAGCGACCTCGAACTCAGGAGCGAATCCATGCTCTTAAACGGCAGCGCAAAAAGGTGTTTTCCGCTGACGAGGAGAATGCAAAAATTAATCGTAGCTGCGACAACCTGAAGAGGCGGCAACATGAACGCCGCAAGCAGCTCATCCCCTTTTGTTTTGATCCAATCGGCCTCTTCCTTGATCTTGTTGATAAACTCCGAAGAGAACGCGACAAAGCGGGTTTTCGCAGGCTCCGAGGCGGCGGCCATCCCCAGACCCTTGCCCTGAATGACGGACAGGATGGTCGGCGTCCCGTGGGCCGCAAACAGAAACCACGAAATACTCCTCACACCAAACCAGGCGAGGCATGCGATGGCGAGAGTCCAGAACACGCCCAGCTCGAACCCTTCCGAGTACTGAGCGAACCACGGAACCAGAGAATCCACAAATTCCCTGTACAGGAAGACGACCTCGACAAACAGGACAACAAATTCAATAACAGCAATGCCGACGATGGAGTACACATTCTTGCTTTTCACCGCAGCGACCAGATTCGAGAGCACCGCATAACTTCCCAGGACAACAAAGAAAAGAAAAATAAAAAGTGGGATCCTCATCAACCCTATGGACAATTGCTCTCCTGTAATGTTCGATAAAGTATCCGCGACCAGAGGCGAGGTGACATAGGTGAAGATCATGGCTTCGATGAGACACCAGAATATCGTCAGGAAGACGGCAATCCACGGTACCGGCGAACTCACAACGCTCTGGCCAGCGCTCCGCATCAATCGAAACGGCAGGAAGAGAATTTCCTGCATGATCGACCAGAGGCCAAAAACCGTCACTTTCAAGAGTGCGACGAGTGAACCCAGTAAGGTGACGAGGAATTTGAAGATCCCGCCCCAATACGAGGCAATGGATTTTCCGAGGTCCCACCACGTGATAAACAGCGCAGTGACGAACTCCTGCCGTTTATGCCGAAACAGGACCGTCAGCAGCGACGGGATGCTCACCCAACATCCCGCTATGATCGCAAAGACTGGCAGGACGAGAAAAAGACGTTTGAGCACCATCACCCAGACGACATCGTCCGCTCCCCAGGCAAACTGCAGGAATTCCGATTGAAACAACGTTGGAAACAGCAATACGGCGAGAAAAAACTGGAGAATACTGCTCGTATCGACAACCATTAGGAGGCCCTCCTACACGATCGTATGAAAAACTTCTTGAGCGTGCCTTGGCTCTCCGAAAATCGAGCGTGCTCAAGAAACGAACTCGGCTGCCTCCCGGATGTGTATCTTTACATTGGTAAGGAAACGGCTCTTGGACTGTGGTGACGCCAATCAACAAGTGAGCGGCTCTTTTGAATAATACAAGAAATCCCTAAATTTGTCACGCGGGAATTTCATGTCTGGCGTTTTTCTATTCCGAAGACCCATTCGACGCTGTCTGTGTAAAAAGTACACACGACAAAGGGAAATTTTCACTATTTCGGCGACTAGTTGTGAGGAGTGATCTCTCAAAGGTTAATGTCAATGTTGAACTCTCTCATCCTGTTATTTTTTTCGATGGAGTTTGCGATTTGTGCAACGGCTTCGTGCAATTCGTGATCCGTCGCGATCCCGGCGAAATTTTCCAATTCGCACCCCTTCAAAGCAACGAAGCCCAAAGGATGCTGAACAAAAAGCATGTTGGACAGATGGAAACGATTGTGCTTCTGGAGCGAGGAGAAATCTTCACCGGCACGACCGCCGTCTTGAACGTTGTTAAAAGGCTTCGCGGATTGATTCGCTTCTTTTACGCGTTTGCCATCGTCCCGGCGTTTTTGCGTGAGCCGCTCTACGGGCTTCTCGCACGCCATCGATACGTTCTTTTCGGCAGAAGCGACGAGTGCATGGTGCCCACGCCTGAGATCCGCCACCGTTTCCTTTCGCCAGGGAAATGAAACTAAGCTTTCTTCACAGGTCGCCGTACAAAAAGTGCCCATGATTCGATATGAGGAGTTCGATACTCATCATTCAAAGCGAATTTCCAATATCGAACAGGGAATAATAGATCTTGGAAATTTTGTTTTGTCCAGCCTCGTGTCTGACAATATCAAAAAACCTCTCTGGCGATGTCCGAAATGCGGCGCGAAGTTTGTTACATCCAACATCTGGCATTCCTGCGGAAAGCACACGTTGAAAGAACTGTTCGCGAAAAGCGACCCTCATGTGCTTCGCCTATTCCGCACGTTTGAGAAACTCGTGCGCGCTTGCGGACGAGTGACGATGATTCCGCGAAAATCCAGCGTTGTCTTCATGGTCCGGGTGCGATTCGCCGGAGCTTATCCAAGAAAATCCTATCTCCTGTGCGGACTTGGCCTCCCGCGCAAGGTCCGACATCCAAAGCTCGTGAAATACCAAGCATATGCTTCCCACTTCCAGGGGCACTTGTTTCGCATCGATTCAGAAAAAGACTTCGACGGCCATTTTGTTTCGCTTCTCCGGGAGTCTTACGGTGTGGGCACTCAAAAATATCTGAAAAACAAAAGGGATTAAGGACGATGGAACGTTTAAAGCCCATTCGGTTTATCCTCTTGTTTTGCATCGTGTGTTTTGCTACGATAAGCTCTTTCTGTCAGTTGACGCAGGATAGCACAATCGTGGTTCTGCTGGGCACTGGAATGCCGCGTCCCAGCCCCCAAGCACAGGGGCCGGCAACTGCTGTGGTCGTAGGCGCAAGGGTTTTCGTTTTCGACGCCGGTCCCGGTGTTGAGCGGCAACTCGCCGCTGCAGAACTCCCAATTAATGGCGTAACAGCGCTTTTTATCACGCATTTGCACAGCGACCACACGCTCGGGTATCCTGACCTCCTTTTTACGTCATGGGTGATGGGGAGAAAAGAACCTCTTAGCGTATTTGGCCCTCCCGGGCTAAGCAGCATGACGATGCATCTGTATGCCGCGTATGCGGAAGACATTAAGGTTCGCGTAGAAGGTCTCGAGCACCAAACTCCTGATGCCTACAGGGCGGACGTTCACGAAATCAAACCCGGCGTTGTGTATGAAGTTGACGGCGTGAAGGTAACCGCTTTCGCTGTTCCCCATGGTAATTGGAAGCATGCTTTCGGTTATCGAAATGACACTCGGACGCGCTCGATTGTTATCTCCGGCGACACAAAACCGAGCGCTGAGCTTGAAAAAGCGGCCATGCGTGCTGATGTACTTGTTCATGAGGTATATCCGGAAGCTCGTCTTGCGCCGGAGAATCGGCCCGGAGGCGAGGATTGGCCGAAATACATGCGCGAGTTTCACACGTCGGATAAGGAGCTGGGCAGAATTGCCTCTCGGGCTCAGCCGAAGCTTCTCGTATTGCACCATGTCGTACGCATGGGTGGGATGGATGAAGAAATGATCTCTGCGATCAAAGCTGCCGGATTTCAAGGGCGGGTCGTGGTAGGCAAGGATTTGGAAAGATATTGACATCACTTGACATAAACAGGTTGCCAATGAAAAAACTTTCAATTCTGATATTCCTTTTTCCCCTCCATGCTTCAGCCCAGATCGATTCGGAGGAGGATTTTTCTCGGATCGACCGGCACGCTCTTGAGGTTCCCGCGGACGCGGAAAGGTCCTATGAAACACTCGGCCGCTATCTTGTTGAGCCTGCGAAGAACGACAAACAGAGAATCAGGGCGATCTTTCGGTGGGTCACACAGAATATCGCGTATGACACAAAAGCATTTTTTTCCAGAGACCTTTCCTCCTCAAGCGCCGGCAACGCTCTGAAAGAAAGAAAAGCTGTTTGCGACGGATATGCGGGTTTGTTCGAGCAAATTGCCAAAGCCGCACGGCTGGAGGTCGTAAAGATTGCCGGCTTTGCAAAAGGCCACCGTTTTGAGGCCGGCGGGAGCATCGGCGGGCGGCCCAATCATGCGTGGAATGCAGTGAAGATCGACGGTAGATGGCAATTGCTAGACTGCACATGGGGCGCAGGTTATGTCGATGAGCAGAAGCAGTACGTTCGATTTTTCCAGGAACACTATTTTCTGACACCTCCCGAAGAGTTTATTTACGACCACTTCCCGACCGATGAAAAATGGCAACTTCTCGAGAAGCCCGTCACAAGGGAACAGTACGAGAACCTTGTCTTTCTTCGACCGCCTTTTTTTTGGTCGGGACTTAAGCTGAAGAGTCATACGAGCGCCATCATTTCAGCGCGGAAAGAATTAACAGTAAGGCTCGATGCCGCCCCAGACGCTCTCGTGCTCGCCAGCCTCGAACAGGGCGGGAAAAGATTCGATGACACGCGTGTTTTCACCCAGAGGTCGGATGATGAAATCGAAATTCGATCTTCGCTCCCGGCGGAAGGTACATACTTACTCCGTCTCTTTGCCAAGCGCAAAAGCGACGCCGGTCAATATTCGTGGGCGCTGGATTATCGCGTGGATTGTGAGGAACCGAGTGAACGGGTTTATCCGAGAGCCTACAGCACTTTCTTTGAAAACGGTTGTTTCCTCATCTCGCCCATGGACGGAGTGCTTCAGTCGAGTCCGGGGCAGGAGTTTCGCATCAGAATGACTGCCGCGGAAAAAGTGGCCGTTGTGCATTCTGAGAAGTGGACGTTTCTGCAACAGAATGGGAATGAATATTCCGGAACCGCCGCTGTCGGCAAGGGTGATATCCATCTCGTGGCAAAATTTTCGGGTCAGGAATCATTTCTGACGGTGCTTTCGTTTCGTGGACAATAGGTGTGTGCCACGACTTTTGGCGAAGCCATCTCCCAAAGGAATCACTTCTTGACCTTCGGGAAAAGTCGTGGCAAAATTCCCATCGACGATTTCTGCCGTCAAGTGCCCTCTCCGAATGTGCAAGGGTTGAAGACATTCTCTTTTTAACGCAAGCAACCTGGCGCCACGCCGCTCGCAACAGGAAACCTTCCCGAGCTACATTTTAGCCAGCCTCTTCATTCCTCATGCTTGACTTCCTGATAAAATTCCATATATTAACGATTGAACAAATGCTCAATCGTTTGTGAAAACAACTTCTTCCGCAAAGCACGACCATCAGGCCCATATCCGGTCGGCGCTGAAAAACCTGGCAAACGACGAGAAGATCATCGACCTCAGTGAGACCTTCAAAGTTCTGAGCGACCCCACGCGGCTCAAGATTGTGATGGCATTGTCGAAGGACGAGCTGTGCACGTTCGACATTGCTAAAGTGCTTGGGGTTTCTGAATCCGCCGTCTCGCACCAGCTGCGACTTTTGAAGACTCTTCGACTCGTAAAACAGCGAAAAAATGGCAAAATGGTTTTTTATTCCCTCGACGACGAACATATCGAGGACCTCATCCGGGTCGCCTCAAGACACATTTCTGAGTATTGATGGCATCGTCGGTACACACAAGACAGTCCGTCTTCACCATCAACGACCTCTGTTGTGCAGCAGAAGAAGCTCTTATCCGCAAAAGGCTCTCGGCACTCGACGGCGTCCAAACACTACGGTTTAACCTCGTTTCGCACACGCTTACTGTGCAACACTCGTCCAGAGAGTCTGAAATCCTCAAAGCCCTGAAGCAGATCGGGCTTCCCGGTCAGGTTGATTCCCGACACACTCGGGCGAAAAGACGGACATCCCGCCGCCTCCTGTTCTCTGTGATTTCTTCAGCCACCCTCTTTGCGTGCGGACAAATTGCTCGTGTCCTGGACGCGTCCCCCGACATCGTGGGCGCATTCTTCATAGCGGCCATCGTCTCCTCCGGATGGCATGTCGGCCTCAGGGCGTGGAGTGCAGTGAAGAATCTTTCGCTCGACATGAACTTCCTTATGACGATTGCCGTCATTGGTGCTGTCGTTATGGGAGAACATGCCGAAGGCGCAGCCGTTATGCTGCTCTTTGCATTCTCGCTCCTGCTGGAATCCCTGAGCATAGACCGGACTCGAAACGCCATCCACTCTCTGATGAAGCTTTCTCCTTCGACGGCAACGGTGAAAAGAGGCAAGACCGAGATCGTCGTGCCCGTCGAATCCGTCGACGTCGGCGATGTTCTTGTCCTGCGGCCGGGTGAGAGGATTCCGCTTGACGGCGAAGTTCTCCACGGTTTTTCCACGGTCGACCAATCAGCCATTACTGGAGAGTCTGTGCCTATCACAAAAAAAACTGGCGATGCCGTTTTTGCCGGTTCGTTGAATCAGAGGGGCACTTTAGAGATCCGCGCGACCAAGCCAGCTTCCGACTCCACGATCGCGCGCATCGTGCACTTAGTCGAAGAAGCCGAGAGTCAGCGAGCTCCTTCGCAAACATTCGTTGAAAAGTTCGCAGGCGTTTATAC
>JACQPT010000108.1 GCA_016207415.1 Ignavibacteriales bacterium | reverse complement strand
TTTTTGTTGTAGCAGGGCTGGCCGTCATTGGCATTTTCTTTCTCTTGTTTACCAAAACGACTGGAGGGGAAGACGACCGTCCCCCCGGTGATCCCACCGAAAGCTGAATCAAGGTTGGGTGGAAACATTGCCACTTTCGCCCTAGCGCATGCAGAGAACGAGTCTTTAGTTTGAGGCCGGCGAGGATCGTCGGAATGTGGTACCTTTTCGCAGTGTTGTCCTGGTTGCGACATTTGCCGTCCCTTTACTGACCTCTACATTTTCAAGCGGTTGCACAAACGTCGCCTCGATTGATTCTGTGACGGAGTCGGCGCCGACGACGGTGAAATGGACGGGAACGAGGAGGATGGAATCAGGGAAAAAACTCCAGTGTAGAGAAATCGATCGCAACGTTATTGTGTGCGCCAGCGCGCTACCTGCTTCTTTTAGACCATGTTTCCCGCCAGAATACGTTAACGTCAATGACAAAGGCCGGTACCTCAACCGAATGTTCGTAAGGATGTTCATCGTCGTATTCGAGTCGATCGGCGTTGCGTCAACAGAGCGGCTCACCGCTATCCACGATTCCTTCTCGGCCGTAAAGTCCTTCACTTTGAATTCCCTTGTCCACCCCGAAACTGTCGTGTCCTGACCTTCGAATCGAACTTTTGCGCCGCTCAAATATTCACCGCTTCTAACAAATACACTGCCTTTCAGTGTATTGAAATCGAAAACCTGATCCACTCTGACTGATTGCTTCCACTTCGAGGAGTATGAAGGTGTCGTCGCCAGCCAGACAACGCACGCCAGAAAAGCCGAAGTTGCCAGGATGATCCCTGTTTTTTGTCTGAAAGAATTCAGCCAGAACCGATTGCCGGCCGATTCCCGGTACAATGATGCGAAACCAAGAAACAGCGGAAAAGCCCAGACGGAAAAAAACACCACAAGAAAAAGATGCCAGAAGAAGCTGAAAGAAAAACCCGCTATAATCGTTGCTTCGGGCAGGACCCGCGCAAAAAGCGAAAAGCCTTCATTGAAGAACAATCTGTACATGACAAAAAACGAGAACAACCAGAATGTTAGTTTCAGCCATGAGTTTCTTATCGTGACAGCCGCGGAAAGCAGGAGCATTGCCGCAGCGGGATACATTGCAGCCGTTGCCGAAAAAAGGCTGCACAGAAGAACCAAAAGGGAAAAAGCAATAGAAGAGCGAAGAAAATAACGGTATGAATCGTAACTGAGCTTGAGCCTCGAGGCAACCTGTAACGCAATCCGGAGGCCAATCATGCCGCCAAGGCCCGCCAAAATGAAATAGCCGCTGACATCTGCATACCACGGATAGCGCACACCCTTGATCCAACCGACAATGAGTTCGGGACTCCATACGCATATCTGCACGATAAGCACGAGCAGAAAAATCTTCAAGCCGGGAATTTTCGGTCGCGTGGCTTTGTCGGCTTCAACGCGATGACGTCGTTGTCGAAACACGGTCAACGCAGTACCCATGACCGCGATGACAATAAATGACCTGACCAACCATTGAGGAACGAATAAAAGCCATGAGCCCATGTGCGCAAAATAGTAGCTTTCGGTTTTTTCTTCGGGAACTCCTGCATCGAATCTCTCAACAAGTCGATACAGAAGGTCCCCTGATCTCTTCAGACCGTCGGTTCTGAACAATTCATAACTATCCTGCGGGGTATGTATAGGGTCGTTGATATCTGACGTAAAATCTATTGCAGGGATGTTCTTTTCCAGGAAAGGCATGTGGTCGGAGCCGATTCCACCGCCAGGAACAAGGCTGTTCAAGGCCAGGAAATCTGTAGGATACGCTAGTCGCTCAGAGCCCAGTTTTTGGAACTCTTCAAACGACGCTTTCACAAGCCATCGTGGAGAGCTGTTCTCCTTGCCGTCGATGAGCGGAATGAGCCACTCGCCCCCGTTCGCCATGTCGACCTGAAGCATGAGCACGACACGATCGATCTGAGAAAAATGCTCCACGAAGTATTTTGAGCCGCGCAACCCCTGCTCCTCACCGCCGAAAAGGCAGAAGACAAGAGTCGACGTATTGCTGCGTTTTGATAACACGCGGGCCAATTCGAGCACGACAGCCGAACCGGAAGCGTCGTCGTTTGCGCCGGGAATCTCCGGCCCCGCAGAGTCAATATGACCCCCTATCACAATGATACGACTCGTCGTTCCGCGGAGAACTCCAACGGCGATTCCGCTTCTCGTATTTGTCGTGCCTACCAGTGCATCGCCTTGCACTGACGCCATCGGCATGAGATAAGCTTCCTGAAGGCCAAACTCCTTGAATTTCCGCAGAGCATATTCGAAAGCTTTTTGCTCATTTGGAGAGCCCATGGGGCGGGGGCCGATCTCCACGGAAAACACTCGCAGAAAGTTGGCTGCGCTCTCCGCGGAGAAAGGAGTTTGGGCCTGTGCGTTCCATTCACAGAGAAACATGGAGAGGAGGACGATGTTGAATCTCATGTGTGTCGTCATACTACAGTTAGGGCTCATTTGATGTATTTTTTGAGAAACGAGACAAGCGTTTTTTCGTATCGGGTGCCGCCAACATCCCACACGTCGTTATGGTTCGCTCCCTCAATCGAGAGAAACCGTTTTGGTTCATTGGCCGCTGCGAATAACGCCTCAGAGTATTCATGCTTGATAAAGGAATCAAGCGTTCCATGAATAAACAGAATTGGCGTTCGCAGCATTTGCACGGCCTTGAGCGGAGAAACGTCCCGTGCCTTGAACTGTGCGATGGCTTGCGATCTGCTCATGGCGACATTGCGGAGAAAATGCCAGGGGAGCTTGATGATGCGGCGCTGGTAATCGACGGAAATGGTGCGAAGGTCGGTAAAACATGCCTCGGCGACCACGGCGCGAATGCGGTCATCGATCGTGGCCGCCTGGATTGCGACCGCTGCTCCCATCGAAGTTCCAAACAAGCCGACGCTTCCCACGCGCAAGTCCCTTCTTCCCGATAAGTAATCAATCACAGTCACAACGTCGTGTTTTTCGTAATATCCATACGTGCAGTATTTCCCTTCGCTCTCGCCGTGCGCCCGGGAGTCGTATAAGAAAATGTTGTAGCCGAGTCCGTACAGAAATTTCGTGAGGGCAATCCCGCCCGTTTTGCAGTCTCCCACACCATGCAGGTAGAGCACAGTTCCATGAGAACGACGCTTCGGCTGTGCGACGAGCCAACCTGCAAGCCGTATGCCGTCCCGGCACACGATCACAACGTCCTCCTGTGACAGCCCGGCATCTTTCGGTTCCAGCTGCGTAGTAAAGCGCGCGTACCATTCTTTCTTTCGTCGCTGCGGTTGGAGAAGGATAAGGGGCCCGATCACCAGGATGACGAGAGCGGCGCTAATCAGAAAAAGAACAATCAGGATAAGGATTGCGAGAAGAAAGGACATGTCGGGAAGGGTGTGCGTCTGAGTCAACAGCCTCGGCAAACTTTTGCCAATAAAATCAATATAAATACGACATGTATGTGAAGCAAGGAGATTTCATTGACGATCACAGGATTGCTCTTCACAGAGTCCCTCTGTATCTTCAAAGACCAACGTGTACCCAACCTTTTTTTCTCTCTGAAAGTCTAACTTCATGTCTAAAGGAAAGAAACACACCGGATCGATGGTGCCCAGCGACGAAGACTTGATACTCAAAGCCAAACATGGCAACATGACGGCTTTTGAGCAGCTCGTCCAGCGCTACGACAAACGCGTCTTGACGATCGCGGCGAGTTATGTGCAAAGTTCTGATGACGCAAAGGATATTTACCAGGAAGTGTTCATCCGTGTTTACCGCGGCCTGGGCAAGTTTGAACATCGGAGCGAGTTCTCGACGTGGCTATATCGGATTACAACGAACGTCTGTCTCTCGCACAGGTTACGACACAAAAGGCACCCGCACAGCTCTTTCAATCAGGAACACGAGGAAGATGACGGAGTGACACATGCAAAAAGTGATTCGTTGCAGGGAGAAGGGTCAACTGATCAACGGGCAATGAGTTCAGAGATTTCAGACCATGTCAGCGTCGCTATGGAGAGCCTTTCTCCTCAACAACGACTGGTTTTCTCGCTCAGGCACTATGAAGGATACAAACTCAAAGAAATTGCCACGATGATGAAATGCTCCGAAGGAACTGTGAAGAAATACCTATTCACTGCCACGCATCGCATGAGAAAAAAATTGAAGAATCTGTTGAATTAAGTCAAAGGTGAGACCATGAGACACAAGAAATTCCAGGAAATGATTTTGCTCTCATTCTACGGAGAACTGAACCCGGGAGACCAGGGCAAGCTCGACCGTCATCTCTCAACTTGCGAACACTGTCGGTTGGAGTTGCAGGAGCTGACCGTTTTTCATAAGACCCTCGCTTCTTACATCCCGATCTCCGTCAGGGAAAGGGACGTTGTAGACGCCCGCCGTTCGTTGCGCGTAGCGTTGGGAGGCTCCGAGCCTGAAGAGAATTGGGTCCAAAAACTGATTGATGCAGTTACGATCCCGTTCTTCCCACAATACAGGGCCGTTCTCGTTTCCGCCGCGACTTTTGCCGTTGGCATCGGGCTGGGTTATTACTTTTTTGGAACGTCGAGTTCCACGCAATCGGGGTTGTTTCGTTCCGTAGCCGAAACCGACCAGGCCGTGTTTGACCAGGGCGACGCACAGATCACGAATTTTCGGATTGTTTCCAAGAACGAAGCGACCGGGGGAGTAGAATTTGAGTTTGATGCCACGACTCCCGTTCGCGTCAAAGGTAATGTCAAAACCGATGAGCGCGTTCAAAAGATTCTTGCACGAGCCGCCGTGAGCGCCGAGAATCCCGGGACACGTTTGCGTGTTGTCAGTGAAATTGCAGAACACGCCTCTAGTCAGCACCCGGTCACCAAAGACGTCAAAGCTGCTTTGATTTCCGTTGTGCAGTATGACGAGAACAGGGGAGTTCGCCAGGAAGCCCTGAAGGCGCTGGAGAAATTCCTGCCGGATCCCGATGTCGTCCAGGCATATGTGCACGTGCTGAGGTCTGAACGGAATACCGGCATGAAGATACAGGCCATCAACGGCCTCTCAAGGGCCAGGCTTACGAGTGAAACGATGAGCGAAGAGCTGTTAAAAGTTCTTAGAGAAAAAGTTGAGTCAGACGAAAACAACTACGTCAAAATACGGGCAAAAGCAACCCTCGAGGAGGTCAGACAACAATGAAATCATTCCATCAAACATTAGCATTCTTCGTGACACTACTTCTATTGAGTGTGTCGGTACTCCCCGCTCAGAAACGGAATGTGGAAGAGCGAGGCGTACGGTCAAAGTCGTTTACTGTGAGCAAGGGAGGAACTCTTGAGGTCAATGCAAGCGTTGGAGACATCCGCATTAGTCCGTGGGACAAAGGCGAAGTCCACGTGGAGGTCGACGGCATTGATGAGGAAGACCTTGACCGCCTCAGGATGACGCAAACGGGCAACTCTGTTCGTGTGAGTTTTAGACCAAGATGGGGAGACTATGGCGACGTTCGGTTCGAAATCAATGTTCCGTCACAGTTTGACGTTGAACTCAAAACGTCCGGAGGAAATATTGAGATTGCCGGAAACATGTCGGGAAAAATCAACGGCTCGACGGCGGGTGGAGATATCAAACTGAAAGGCGATATCGGCGGGACCGTTGATATGTCAACTTCCGGCGGGGACGTGGAAGTCAGGAACATCACCGGCGACGGGTTTCTCAAAACATCCGGCGGAGATATTCGCATCGGGAGTGTGAACGGCGAGCTGGAAGCGGGAACTTCCGGCGGCGACATTGATGTGGAAAAGGTCGGCAAATCGCTCAATGCAAAAACGGCCGGAGGAGATATCAGAGTCGGGGATGTCGGCGGAGAAGCAAAAGTGTCGACGGCCGGCGGTGACATCAAAATGGGCAAGGTGTCCGGGAAAGCTTCGATGAGCACTGCGGGCGGCAACATCGAGTTGAAGGGGGCCAGCGGGACCGTCAGTGCGAAGACGGCGGGAGGAGACATTAGAATAGAAAACGTCACAGGCACGATCGAAGCGAAGACTTCGGGAGGTGAAGTGGACGCCGAGCTTATACCATCCGGAAAAGGGAGCAGCAGATTGGTCTCTGCCGGGGGAAAGATCAAGCTGGCCGTTCCGGAAAATACGAAAGCGACCATCGAAGCCAGAATTCAGATCCATGACCGTTGGAGACGATACAAGGAAAAATACAAGATCCGTTCGACCGACTTTAAGGCCGACTCCTATGAAATGGACGAAGACGAGGAGGAAATTCGGGCAACGTATAAGCTCAATGGCGGCGGCGAGACGATTTACCTGGAAACAGTGAATGCAGACATCGAAATTAAGA
>JACQPT010000001.1 GCA_016207415.1 Ignavibacteriales bacterium | reverse complement strand
GGCCGGTTGCCTCGGCTCAACGCACGAGATTGAAAACACGGCGATTGCAAAAAACAAGAAATGTTTCATGGTGTCTCCTTAATGAATGGTTACGGAATCTTCTGTAGGGACACCCCTACAGATTGAATATGCTCGCCCTCTGTTTTCAATTGCCCGTCAATTTCACGGTTCCGAGTTTCTCCTGAACGCGAAGATATTCCGTCAAATCGTTCAGCGGCAACGGCTCAAATTCGCCTGACAAAAAATGCCGAATCTCCAGAACCGATTTTTTCTTTGTCAGCAGAATGTTGAGCTCTGCCGTCATGTGCCCAGGGACTTTTCGCAATGATGCCTGGTCCGCTTCCGGCAATCTTGCCCGAGCTGCTGCTGCTGCTGCCTGCCCGCCTCCTCCGCCACCAAAGCCGCCCGTTTGGCTCGCTACCCGCTCCGCCACGAGGCCGGAAGCTTTCTTTTCCTCTGCGCTGGTTTCCACCCTTGCCATTTTCGATCCTTTCTGTTCCGCACGTAAGCGATAATAAGCATCGATTTCTTTCTGAAGGGCCAAAGCTCTGTCATCAATGAGGCCGTCAAAACTTGCGAGCTTCTTTCGGCCATCTGACGGGTTTGTGAATAACACGGACGCAGACCGGACAACCTCTTTTTCCACCTCCGACTGGTGCCGGACTGCGTTGCGGGCTTCTTTGTAAGCTTGCATCAAGTTCGCCGCTTCGGCTACGTCGGCGAGATAGCTTAAGCCTTTCCGCTGAGCATCTCCCATACGCTCGGTCCCTCGCGCCAGGCACTCGCCGGCCACCTTCAGCGCCATTTCGTCTTCTGCAGAAGCCAGAATACTCATCGCTCCGATGCCGACGACCGCCGCGCGTTTGAACTGCGTGGGGTCGAGCTTGTCCGGCGTGTCCTGCGATGAATGATACCACATGTCCGGCCAGGTGACGAAAATAACGGCCGGGATCCCGTGTTGCATATACGTGACATGGTCGCTTGAGCCGTAATGTTTTTCAATCGAGATATAAAACGGGTCCATGCTGCCGTTTGCCGAAACGACCGGCAGCGTGTAACGGTATCCGTTCGCACGGTAACGAATCCTTTCACGATTGAGGTCGGCCACAAATTCCATAACGTTGGCGCAAAGGTCATTCAGAAATGACGGAAAGGTATCGGGTGTCCGGTGGAGAATCCAGTAGCTGGCGCTCGTAGAAAGCCGCAAGCCTTCCATATCGAAGTTCAAGTCTGCAATCAGTTTTTTCTTGACGTCCTCGTGTT
The DNA here is from genome assembly GCA_016207415.1 of Ignavibacteriales bacterium. Taxonomy (GTDB): domain Bacteria; phylum Bacteroidota; class Ignavibacteria; order UBA10030; family UBA10030; genus JACQPT01. Next base: position 22,125 of record JACQPT010000001.1, on the reverse strand, counting down.
TGTTGAGCCATGCATTGGTGCCGCTGATCTCAGGAACCCAGAGAAAATGTATCGTGCGCCTCGGGGGCGGAAGCTTCCCTTCTTTGATAAGCCTGATGTACGCCCGCCCCATCTCCAGCGTCATCGCGCAGCCCGAATTGTCGTCGTTCGCTCCTTGCTTGATGTACCCTTCATAGAGATGCGCCGAGACTGCAACAGCCTGGTCCGTGCTGCCGTCGCCGGGAATCGTCGCGTGTACAACTTCAAGCTCGCCCGGGAAGGTCTCCGCCTTGATGACAGATTTTAACATGACTTTTTGGCCTCGGGCCAGCATCGCAGAAATTTCTCTTGCCACGCGAGGAGCAATAGACCATCCAAAACCTGCTTTTTTTCCCTCTGGTGCATTTGCCGAAACACCCTGCGACGGGATTTCGTCAGGGTAGCTGTCCGGCCGCAACGAATTATAGCTCAACACGCCCACCGCGCCTCGTTCAAACACGCCGAGCCTTTGCAGAGCATTGGCTCCGGCCGAACCGAGGACAATCTTTCCTTGAACATCTTTGTTTGCGAAATCTTCCGCCCGCCCCCCCATGCCGACGTCAACAACCTCGGCTGTTGTTTCACCGGACTCGCTGTTTCCGGCAAGCGAAACGGCGACATCATAAATGTCATAGAACTTCCGCAGTTCCGGCTCGACCATCCATAGCTCGCCCTGAGTGGGCTGCCAGAGTCTTTGCTGAGATGGAAACGATTCGACCTCGACGTTGCTGTAACCGTACTCTTTGGCGAATTTTACCATGACGTCGGTTTCGCGAAACGTGCCCTGATATTCAGAGAGGGGGCGCACGCGCGGATACGGCACAAGCTCAAGCACATGGTGCATTGCCCGTTCTCCCGAAGTTTCATTGATTATCGCCCGCATTTGGTCCCAGTTAAGAAATGTGCGATCTTCGCGTTCTTGAGAAAAAAGCTGAGAAGAAATGATAGCGAATGATAGGGCTAGAAGAGTGCGACGTTTCATTGTGTAGCTCCTGATGATTGATGATGTCATGAAGATTCTCCGTTTTTTGGGCGAAATGCTCCGTAGGGGCGCTCAATTGAACGCCCCTACAGATTAATCCCCTATCATTGTGCGATTCGCCCTTCGCTGACGTCCCGATTGTAACATCCCGATCAAGCTACCGCGATTTTTGACCACCATCCCGTTCTTTGAGCGGAACAACCCCGGCAAGATCTCCGATCACATTGATCAACTCGGCGTTTCCGGAAATCACAACTTTTGAATTCTTCTCGAGCGAGTTTTCAACCGTTTCAAGCCTTTTCAAAAGCTGGGCATTGCCGACAAAATACTTGTTTGCAGCCTCATTCACCAACCGTATAGCCTCTGCCTCACCCTCAGCCTGCAGGATTTTTGCTTGTTTAATGCCCTCCGCTTGTTTGATGGATGCTCGTTTCTCGCCGTCTGCCGTTGTCTCTGCAGCGGTGGCATAATCAACAGCGGCAATTTTTTCGTTCTCTGCCTTAACGATCTTGTTCATGGTATCCTGCACATCTTTTGGCGGGTCGATCTGTTTCAACTCAGCCCGGACAATATCGATTCCCCACGAGGCGGTCTCCTTGATCAGTACTTTGTGAAGCTCGTCGTTGATTTTTCCTCTTTCACTATTTGCAGATTTCAACGTAAGTGTCCCGATGATGTTTCTCAGCGTCGTCCTCGCCAGGCTGACGATCTGGTTATTGACGTTATTCACGTTGTATTGCGAACTCTTGACGCTGTCTTCATCAGGTTTCACCCTGTAGTAAATCTGCGCATCCACCATCGCATTCAGGTTGTCGTTTGTAATGATTTCCTGAGGTTCTGCATCGATCATCTGTTCCGTCGTATTCACTTGGTACATGTGGTCAATCACCGGGATAATCCAGTGAAAGCCCGGGTTGGCAAACTTACGGTATTTTTCCAGCCGTTCAACAAGTCCTCTTCGTGTGGGCCGCACAATACGAATACCAAAGAGAAAAATAATGAAAAGGATACTGCCGACAAGTGTCCACAGACCTACGTTCTGAGATTCTTCCATTGTTGCCTCCTTAGCGTTTGCTCGTTAATCATTCGATATGCAACATTCTTTTGTTCAAAATTCATTAAAAGCCATCACAAAAATGCAAATGTCATTCCGTCGGATTCTAAGACGGAATCCAGAACCGGCTATTTCTGAACTCCTCGCCCAAAGGGACCCTTCGGGATTTAAAATCCGCACGAGTGACAAAATATTTTTTGAGATAGCTTGTATTCAATCGAAACAATGTTATCACAGTAAGGTCAATTGCAGCTGTTGCTCAAGATTTCCAAAAACAGTTTCAATGTCATTGAGTTTCCGACCGTGAGTAGACCGCTTCCTGTCCAAATGTCGAGAGGATGAGTGTGTCTGCCGTAAGTTTGACAATGGCTGAACCAGAAACGCCATCGTCGCGGTGAATGAACACGCTGTCGCCCTTCAACTCGTATCTGTACTCCCCAAAAACATCCGGATAATAGATTGTTGAATCTTTGATTTGGAACGCTGCGCTCTGGAACATCTCGGGCGACCACCAAATTCCAAGAATAGAGGGTTCGTCTGGAGTTGATTGAGGTAACGACTTTTTTGGCTGCTCTAGTTCGGCTTTTTTTCCTGAACAATGAACAAAGCTCAGGACCAGTGCAAAAGTGCAAATCCTAGTAAACATCTTCACGATATGTCCTCGCTATGTCCCAACACACAATCAAGCCGCGCATGCAAGGAGTGACCAGTTAGACGGCATACATCAACAATGTGCCTGGGGACGCCACGTCGCGAGTCGGGAGGATCGGAAAAACTTTGCTCACATGTAACTTTGAAGTCCAGCCCGAAAAGCCATTCTTCGGCCCATCCGCTACGCGAAGATACAGCGTATCTTGAGTCTGCTCGATGACTATCGCGCGAGTGTTTTGGTCGACATAGAATGCAGCTCCAGCGCTCACCGCCAGTTCAAGGGGGTAGTCACCGAGCTGACTAAAGAATTTCTCGCATTCCAACCTGCTTTTGAACACGACGGTTGACTTAGCAAAAATTACATTTGTTCAAACGCGAAATCCTCGTAGGGCTTTCCGGGTCCCCTCGATTCGCATTGAGAGAGTACACAAGTTAGCAGAGCGAGGGCAAGTTTTCGTGTAGTCATTTGTTTTTCCCGAAACTGGTCATGCCGTTTACCAGCCTACCCCAATGTATCCAGCGCCTTCCGAGTGAAGGCTGTATATCAGGCCGGCTGGACCTGACCCCCAGACTCTGTATCTTGAATCATCATTACCGGCTACCTTTAGCGTAGAACTTATATGTTTATCCTTGTCGCTCGATCGACAATGGATGAAAAACGGTGCTTCAGGTACAGCGATCTCAAAAGGCATCGTCACGTCGAAACGTTTCGAATCTTCTGCAAATGCGAGAATTACCGAACATTTAAATTTCCGCCGGGTTCGATGTTACTTTGACGGATATAACATAGTCTGATGTCTTAGAGGAAGATTGCCCAGAACGAAAAATAAATAAGTTGAAACGAGGAATGTGAATTGAGCTTTCATGAATATCCTCCTTTTGCCAAGTGAGGGATCTAACAGCAGGTTAGAATGTAGCCAGATAGAAATCGACCGTTTATCGACTCCTTTCGTAAACAACTCTTCCACCAAGCACCGTCATCTCAACCTGCACATTTTCGATCTTCACTGGATCGATCTTCAAAATATCGTCAGAGAGAACAACTAAGTCCGCCAACTTGCCCGGAGAAATAGAACCTTTTTCCTTCTCTTCGAACGCCGCGTATGCGTTGTTGATCGTGTAGCATTCAATCGCCTGCTCCACGGAAATCTTCTGTTCCGGAAACCAGCCGTTTGGATTTGCGCCATCGGTTGTGCGCCGGGTGACGGCGGCGTAAATGCCGAGCAGGGGATTTAACGGTGCCACCGTCCAGTCGCTCCCAAAGCACATCCTCACATTGTTGTCGAGAAATGTCTTGAAAGGATACGTCGTTTTGCAGCGCTCACGCCCGATGCGCTTCTCCGCCCAACGTCCGTCATCGATGGCGTGATAGGGCTGTACAGAAGCAATCACTCCGAGTTGAGCAAACCTCTTGAAATCTTTCGGATGGATGTGCTGCGCGTGTTCAATGCGAAATCTCCGGTCCCACGCCGGATTCGTCTTCACGATTTTCTCAAACAAATCCAGTATCAGGCTATTCGCTCTGTCGCCGATCGCGTGAATGGAAAGCTGAAGTCCGGCTTTGTCCGCGCCCAGAGCCCATTTTTCCAAACTCCCATCAATCACGATATCGCTTGCAAGTCCTTTTGTGTTTGGGTCGGAGGTGAACGGCTCAAAAAATAGCGCAGTGGAAGAGCCCAACGAACCGTCTGCAAATGCTTTGAGAGAGCCGAGACGGATCCATTCATCGCCAAACGGAACCGTGATTCCTGTTTTCGCCAGGTGTTCCCATTGTGAGATCGGCATCCGGCTGTAAAACCGCGCCGCCAGCTCGCCGCTTTCTTTGAGCTTTTGATAGACCTTCACATCGGCGGCGTAGGACATGTCCTGTGTGCTTGTGAGTCCGAGTTTTCGCGCTTCTGCAAGAGCTAGCCGCGCGGCGTCCATGCGTTCTTCTTCTGTCGAGGGAGACATGTGCCGATACACGTACCCATTGCTTCATCCTTGAGAATGCCTGTCGGCTCGCCGGTTTTCGGATCCTTCACGACTGCTCCGCCAGGCGGGTCTTGTGTGTCTTTTGTGATGCCCGCAAGCTTCAGCACATAGCTGTTTGCGAGCGCCATGTGGCCGTCGTAACGGTTAACAAACACTGGCGTGTTGGACGTGTATTGGTCGATGAGTTTTTTCGTCGGTAGATTTCCTCCGAGCCAGTTGTCATGGTCCCAATCTCCCCCCGTGATCCATCGACTGGGATACTTCTCGGCCCGTTCTTTAATACGGCGGGCGAACTCTGCTTCATTTTTCGAATCTTTTAGATCCACACTCTGCAGCTGAAATCCGCCGCTCATAAAATGCGTGTGGTTGTCGATGAATCCGGGCAGCATCAGCTTGCCTTTGACATCGACAACTCTCGTGGACTCCCCCGTGAACTTCTTAATCTCCCCCTTCGATCCTACGGCGAGAATTCGGCCACCTAGAACGGCAACAGCCTCAGCCGTCGCCCTGGATTTGTCCACCGTCCACACCTTTGCATTCGTGAACACAACGTCGGCGATTTGGTTTTGAGCTCTTAAAGAAGAAATCATGGCTGTCATCAAGAAAATGAGGGATCTATACATTGAAAATCCTTTGCGAGAAGAAGAATGGAGAGAAAGAACCGCAAAAAGATAGTCAATGAGACCTTGAAATTCTGCTACACTTCTTCTTTTGTAGAAGTTACAAAATTCTTGGCTTTTGACTGCCCCGGCTTATCCTCTGCAACCCATTTCTTTTGAACGGGTTACGGTTAAGGTCCGCTAAATCCCAGGAATCGCACTCCCGTGGTATGGCGTGTGAACCTTAAGTGGCATGACCACAACGGGGGCATTGATAGTGAGAAAAGCTGACTTCCTCAAAACACTTAGTGTTACAACTCTCTTAGCACTTGCGTCTTCTTTAAGCTTCGGCGAAAACACGCTTTCTGTCGTACGCACAAGTCTGAACACCATTGAAATAAACTTCGACAATTTCGACGATGTGGCCGGCATTCAGTTTTCCATCCGCAGTTCCGCAAACATCACAATATCGGACTTCCAGAGGTCAGAAGAAAAAGTGCACTCCGATTGGATTGTTGCATCCTATCAGCCAAACGACACGATAATCAACGTCGTTATTCTCGGGTCATCAAGACTTTATTTCACGAAAGGTCAGCGTCCGGTGGCGCGAATTGCATATCGTGTGAATGACCAATCCTCACCAACGAATGCCGTCTACTTAACGAATGTGATGCTTGCAAGCCCAAAAGCGGATAGCCTCCAGGTTACGGTTCAAAACGCAGAATGGACGACCGGCCGGCAATTTGCCGCCGCGGCTGCGAGTGCGAACGTGAAACTTGGACAGAATTTTCCGAACCCGTTTAATCCGAGCACACGGGTTACCTACTCGTTACTGAAAGCCGGCCAGGTCCGTTTGAGTGTGTATGATGTCACAGGCCGTGAGGTGGCAAGATTAGTTGACGGATATCAGTTTGTCGGGGATTACAATGTGACGTGGAACAGCAAAGACGCTGTTGGCGGCGTGCTACCATCGGGAGTGTATTTTGCCCGTATTCAGGCGGACAACGAAGTTGCAACAGCAAAAATGATTCTGGCGAAGTAGAAGAGACGGCTCCGTCGTAGGTGCTTAATCCCGGTGATTGAGTCCGGCGTGCGGTAGCTCGTAAGATGGACCCCACCTCTTGGGTAGAACCTTTTTCGTGGTGCCCATCGCAAGTTTTCCCGCCGGGGGGCGGGAACTTCCGCCGCAAGGCGGATCACAGCGCTCTTGGGGAGAACGCCCCCTCTCTCTGAGAGCGTATTTTTTTTCTGGTAAGACTCCCGGAGTCTTTCACGATCATTCTACCGAAGACTCCGGGAGTCTTTCTCAGTTTAATCGGCGAATTCCTTGGCGGCTTTTACAAAATCGCGGAACAACGGGTGTGGGTCGATTGCGCGGGATTTTAATTCCGGGTGGAACTGGCCTGCTACGAACCAGGGATGATTCGACAGCTCGATGATCTCCACGAGCGTGTTGTCGGGGGAAACTCCGCTGAACACCATGCCTCCTTCGCCGAGTTTCTTGCGAAACTTGTTGTTCACTTCATACCGGTGTCGATGCCGCTCAGAAATCAGCTCTTTCTTGTACGCTTTGTGTGCTTTTGAGCCCTTCGTGAGAATACACGGGTAGGCTCCCAGCCTCATTGTCCCGCCCATGTTCTTCACGCCCTTCTGGTCAATCATTAAATCAATGACATTGAATTTCGTTTTCTTGAACTCGGTACTGTTTGCTGCCCTGAGGCCGCAAACGTTTCTGGCTAACTCGATGACAGCGCATTGCAAACCCAGGCAAATGCCGAAGAACGGGATTTTCTTTTCGCGAACGTATTGAATCGCTCTGATTTTTCCCTCCACACCTCGTTCGCCAAACCCGCCGGGGACGAGAAGTCCCGTGACGTCGCGCAAATACGGCTCTGCGCCATTGTGCTCCACATCTTCAGCTTTGATCCACTTCAATTCGACGGCAACATCATTCTCCGCCCCCGCATGAACAAAGGCTTCACTGATGCTTTTGTAGGAATCCTGCAATTCCGTATACTTTCCACATACCGCAATTCGCACGTGACCTCTCGGCTTCTTCACCCTATTCACGAGACGGTTCCAGCTACGTAAATCCGGCCTACCGCACTTGAGGTTCAGTTTTTCAATGACAATTTCAGGGAGATGCTCATTCTCGAAAACGAGCGGTACCTCATAGATGGAGCTCACATCCCGGCCTTCGACGACCGAACCCGTTTCAACGTTGCAGAAGAGGGCAATCTTTGCCCTTAAGTCCCGCGACAGCGGCTTCTCGGAACGGCAGATCAACACGTCAGGCTGCAAGCCAATCTCCAGCAGAGTTTTTACGCTGTGCTGCGTCGGTTTCGTCTTCAACTCTCCTGCAGAGCGGATGTATGGGACAAGCGTCACATGAATGTTCACAGCATTCCGTCGCCCCACTTCCAGCATAAATTGCCTGATCGCTTCCAGGAATGGCAAGCTCTCGATGTCGCCCACCGTGCCGCCTACTTCGGTTATCACAACGTCGTATTTTCCCGATTTCGAAACATTCCAGATACGGCGTTTGATCTCGTCGGTTATATGCGGGACAACCTGAACCGTTGCACCTAAATAGTCTCCCCTTCGCTCTTTGGAAATCACTTCGTAGTAAATCTGACCTGTCGTTGCGTTGTTCTGGCGCGTCATGCTTTCGTTGAGGAAGCGCTCGTAATGTCCTAGGTCAAGGTCCGTTTCCGCCCCATCATCGGTCACATAGACTTCTCCATGCTGAAAGGGATTCATCGTCCCTGGGTCCACATTGATGTACGGGTCGAATTTCTGAATCGTCACGCGCAAACCTCGGGCCTTTAGAAGCATTCCCAGCGATGCTGCGGCAATCCCTTTGCCCAGCGACGACACGACGCCTCCCGTGATAAAAATGTGTTTCACATGATTAGCCATCTTAATCTCCGCTGGTGCAGTTTCAAATAAACCGTATTGTCAAAGGGCAGGGAATTTTGAACGCTGAAAAAGTATACACGTTTTTCCTTCGCTCCTTTTCGAAGTCAGATACAAGTTTACTTTTCAAAATCGACACTAGTCCATGTTTTGTGATTGCAACAGTGCAACCACCCGGTCGGCGTCTTCCTGCGTGTCGACAGGAATGCTGTCATGCTTCGTGATGCCAACGTTGATCGCGTAGCCGTTTTCGAGAATCCTGAGTTGCTCCAGTTTTTCCGCTTGTTCTAGGGCTGTCTGTTTCATCTTGGAAAATTTCAACAGGAAGTCTTTTCGAAACACATAGATGCCAATGTGTTTGAAAAACGCCTGCTGATTCAGCCACTTCGAGGGCTCTGTTGCTTCGCGAACGTGTGGAATAATTGACCGCGAAAAATAGAGACCTTTGCCATCCCTGCTCATAGCGACCTTGACGACAGCCGGGTTTAACAACTCAGCTTCAGTGGTGATTTTTTTCACAAGTGTCCCGACAACAGCATTCTTGTTCTTGAGAACGACTCTTACGGCTTCATCGATCATCCGAGGGTCTATCAGCGGCTCATCTCCTTGAACATTGACAAAAATGTCACCTTTGACCTTCCTCGCCACCGCCGCCACACGGTCGCTTCCGCTCATAATGTCGGGTGAAGTCATCATGACCTCTCCACCGAAACTTTTGACCGCGTTCTCAATTCGTATGTCATCAGTCGCGACAACAACCCGATTGACCAGCCTTGCCTTTTTGGCCTGGTCGTAAACACGTTGAACCATCGGTTTTCCGAGTAAGTCCAGAAGCGGCTTGGCCGGCAGCCGCTGCGCGGCGTAACGGCACGGGATAACTCCGACGACATACGGTTTCCTGGCCATCCTTACTTATTCTTCTCTCCGATGACTTTCGGAACTTTGAAGAACTTGTCCGATTTTGCGGGAGCGTTTTTAAGCGCCTCGTCCGAGGAAACGCCGGGTTTCACGACGTCCTCACGAAAAACGTTGCTGAGATCCACGACGTGCGTCATTGGTTCGACCTTGCTGGTGTCGATTTTATTTAACTGGTCGATATAACTCAATATCTCGTTTAGCTGATGCGCAAGCTTCTGCTTTTCTTCCTCCGTGAATTTCAGCCTTGCGAGCTTTGCTATGTATTCGACATCCTTCAGTGTGACCGCCACGGTGTGTCCCTTCGCAAGGATTTCATGGTTGTTCTACAAAATTCTTTTCGACAACTCTTCGGACCCGTTCCATCAGTTTCAATTCTGCGTCCCTCCCGTCGATACCCTCTGTCGGAATTTGTTTGTCAATGATAAGCTCAATATCCTGAGGACGGACCGTAAGCGACCCTTTCGGCAAAATTCTGAAGCTGTTGTTGATCGTCACCGGGAGAATCGGAACGCCCGATTGCGCCGCCAGTGCAAAAGCTCCTCTCTTGAAGGGCTGTAGCTTCCCATCTTTGGTCCTGGTTCCCTCCGCAAACAATAATACCGATGTGCCTTTACGGATTTTTTCTGCCGCTGCCTCAAGGCTCTTTTGCGCAGCGATGGCGTTCGAGCGGTCGATGGAGATATACCCGCCGTATTTCAACGCCCATCCCCAAAAAGGTATCCTCGTCAGCTCTTTTTTCAGGACAAGCCTGATCTGATCCGGAATCGATCCGATCACTGTGGGAATATCGAACATGCTCGCATGATTCGAAGCGTACACGTAATTCTTTCCCTGTTGAATGTTCTCCGCCCCTCGGACGTGAACTCTGACACCATAGATCCACAGGATGAACCTTGACCACCCCCTAGCCATGGCATGCGTAATCTCGCCGTTCTTTTGAAACGGTATTCCCAGCAACGCCCCAAACGTGTACGGAAGGGCTGCCAGGATTACCAGAAATGCCTTAAGAACACCTACAATCATCGCTGGCGCCGTTTTGGGTTAGTTACTTGCATTAATTTCGATCGCCGTTGTAATTCGTTTTTCGCCCGCCCCCTTTTCTATTTCCCGCTTCAGAATGGGGAAGGAAAGGGTGTAAGTTTGATTTGCTTTGACAAGTCCAGATTATTGCAACTCCTATTCGATCTCCGATTGCAACACCGCTAATATCGTTCTGCTGCGTGTATGCGTTTCTCGATTGACGGATGACTGTGAAACAAGAATTCGATCAACGGGTGCGGCGACGTATCGGCCAGATTTATTTTCGCCAGCTTTCGCATTGCATTGATAAATGAATCTTTGTTTCCCGTCGTACGCAATGCGTATAAGTCTGCAGACCGCTCGTGCGCCCTTGAAAGCATGTTCGATAACGGCGAGGTTACGAGCGAATACAACCCAAGCCACATCGTAAGCAAGGGCAACGCGGCCAGCTCGTCGACGGCCGAGAACGCGAACCAGGGCAAACTCGCTGCATAGAGATTTGCTGTCACATAAAGGCCAAGAAACGTACTGACGGTGCCAACGGCAATCATCGTCCAGAGATGTTTGAGCTTGTAATGGCCCAACTCATGGGCAAACACAGATTCGATTTCATCGTCAGTGAAATTGGCAACAAGAGTGTCGCCCAGGATAATTCGCTTTGATTTTCCTATCCCGGTGAAAGCCGCGTTCGCCTTTTTTGTGTTCTTGCTCATGTCAAATACAAAAATCCCTTCCACGTTTACACCCACTTTTGCGCAGAGGTGCAGAATCCTCGACTTCAAGCTGGCATCTTCAACAGGCTTGAACTTGTAGAACAGCGGAAAAATCAGAATTGGTGCAATTCGCGCAAGAACCACCGAGAAAAAGAAAAGGATCGTCCCCACTGGCAGCCACCAGTATTCGGCGAAGTTTCTCAGGCAAAAGTAAAATGTCAGCAATAAAGGCACGGTCAATGGAATACCGACAAAAATCCCCTTCATGCCCTCCCACGCCCACTTCCAGAAGGTCTGGTTGGATAATTTGAACCTGTGTTCGAGATAAAAACCCGAAAAAAAACTCAACGGAAGTCCGAGAATGATTTCGCCTAAACCAAATAACGCGGCAAAGACAAGGAGCGCGACATAGGGATTATTGGAAACCTGCGTTGCGATCCCCCCGAGCCAGGATGAAATCCCGAGCAACAGAACCAAAAAGCTGACGGCAAAAAAGAGGAATGTTCCCGCAACCCTCACAGAAATCTTGATTCTCGAATACCGCTTGGCCTGTGACTCCTTTTGCGACTCCTGATGCGGCTCTTTAGGCGATGCTGGGAGAGACTCTGATGCTCTTGGTTGGGAAACCGAATCGACAGGAAAGAAAAGACCGTTAGAAGGAACCCGTACTACATCCCTCATGAAAGCTAGTTGTGTAAGGTGGGAGCACCGGTGGTTTGCTTAACATAACAAACGGAGGCGAGAAAATCAAGATATGTTCTGCAAGCGCGGAAAGTATCTATTCGTACAACAAATACTTTTCCCTTTTTATCATGAACACAGCTCTTTGCTGGTCGATGCTTCGGAGCACGTCTTCCACGCTGGTGTGGTCGAACAATGCTTTTCGAATCTCTGATGAGCCAAGCACTTTATCAAACATCTCGATTTTTTCTTGCCTCGCTCTCTCGTAAATGTTCTTTTCCGGGAACAGCCGGTACAATGCTTCAAGGATGTAGAGTTGGACCGCGGTCAGGTTCAGTTTGTCTCTGTCGGTCACATGGATTTGAATTCCTTCGTACCGAATTCCAGTCGTGTCAAAATAGAAAGGCCTGTACCATAGCGGCCTGAACTGGACGCCTTCCAGCCCCCTGCTATTGAGGTATCTCGCCAGCGCAGCACCGCTTACCCATGGGGCGCCCACAAGCTCGAAAGGCAATGTATACCCCACACCCTGATTTGCCGTCCCAAGTTCTCCCAGCAAACCTGTCATGACGTAGAACATCGTTGTGTGTGCATGGGGGATATGTGGAGATGTGGGCACCCATACGAGATCCGTTTGATCCCACCACATGGAGCGTTTCCAGCCTTCCATCAGCACGATTTTCAAATCGCATCGTCGACCCTCGTTCAGCCAACCCTCTCCGTTGATCATGTTGGCGAGCTCGCCGGCGGTCATTCCGTACACGTAAGGAATCGGATACGCGCCCACAAAAGACTTATACGCCAGCTCAAGCATGGCACCCTCTACGCGACTTCCCGTCAGTGGATTTGGCCGGTCCAAAACAACAAACTGGACTCCGTTTTCCGCCGCCGCTTCCATCGCAAGGCCCATGGTTGAGATGTAGGTATATGAACGAACACCGATATCCTGAATGTCGTACACAAGTACATCGATTTCCTGGAGCATTTCTTTCGTCGGCTTCCGTGTTTTTCCATACAGCGAGTACACGGGAAGTCCGGTTTTTGAATCGACGAAACTCTCGACATATTTGCCTGCTTCAACATCGCCGCGGACACCGTGTTCCGGACCAAAAAGAGCGACAAGCCTCACGTTCTGCACGCCGGAAAGTATATCAACCGTCGCAGTCACATCAGCCGCAACTCCGGTTGGATTTGTAATCAAGCCTACCCGCTTTCCCTGGAGAATCTCAAAATTCGTGCTCCTCAGAACATCGATTCCCGGCTTGACTTTAGACTGCCGGCCTATGAGTAAATGAGTAGCCAGGGTAAAAAGACAGCATAAGAAAAGACTGACGCGAACAGAGTGTGATAATTTCATTGTTGTGAAGTTCTCTTCCTGTTGTTGAACGCTGAAACCACGATATACACAAGCGAACCTATAATGGCCAGAGCCAGCACCCATGCCAGCAGCGAAATCGGAGGTTCAAGGAACATGAGCACCATAAACATCAAGAAGACCAGCACGGCGCTGCGAAAGAGGCGGTTCATGTCGTCACTCATACGGCAGAGGCTTCCCGTCGATCTGCCAGTTCTTCACACAACTGAGGTCTTCGAAGAGTTTCATGAGCTGGCCAAAGGATTCATCACTGAGGGTCAAGAATTGCGACACAAATTGCGTTTTCGATTCTTCGGGCGCCTCTTTCACAAGGGTTTTGAGGAGGGTTGTTGTCTTCTCAAAGCTGGCACCAAACTCGGCCGATAACTTGTCGAACCCATCGCCAGTCGGCCCGATGCGTTTCATAATGTCCTGAGTCTTCACGGCAAACTTGGCTTGAAAGATAACATCGTCGAATACTTGTTGCATTCCATTGCGCGCACATTCCAGCAGCCAACCAATTTCCTTTGGGAAATTGAGTTTTCGATTTGCATGGCGCTGCAGATCTTGAATGAATGATTCCATTAGTCTTTCATCGCCCACGATTTCACCAGTTTCTTCAATTCAAGGTCTGTCATCTTCGTTTTGGCGTAATGTCCGGCCGCGAGGCGCTGCCGAACCGACTCAAAAAGAATGACGGCGCACGCTACAGACACATTCAGACTTTCAATCATGCCAAACATCGGAATCGCTACCATTGCGTCCGCCATCTGCACCGCTCCATCTGAAACTCCCCGGTGTTCATTGCCAAACACAAATGCCGTTTTTCGCCTCAGGTCGAGATCATACAGAGACTTCGCCTTTTCGTCGATACGTGTCGCATACACAAAAAAACCTTCTTTTCGGAGTTTCGCATAGCAATCGTCGATAGATTCGAACTTTCGTCGCTCCATCCACCTCTTTGCACTGGCTGAACTTTTTTTTCCGACGTCCGGGAATTCCTCGTCAGTATAGACGAGCTGGACTTCCATGACTCCTGCGGCATCACACGACCTCAGCATCGCACTGACGTTGTGGGGGTCATGGATGTTCTCCATCACCACCGTCAAATCCGGCTGGCGGTGACGGAGCACCCGCTCGATCTTTGCGAGACGGCGCTCACTCCTCACGCTTTCTTTTCCCGTAGGTTTTGTGTGTGTATCAAAACTTCAAACGGCAACGGATTGCTCTCTCAACGTCAGCTCGAGAGCGACAAGAATCGATTCGGCCTCAGCTGCAGCAGAATAACAGCTGCGACTACGGCGATTGCACCAAGAGTCTGAATCATATTCAACGCTTCTCCCAGGGCAAAATATGCTATGACAATTGCAACTACCGGCTCGAGAGTGCTTGCGATGCTCGCAGTCGAGGCATCAAGCTTTCTCAGACTCGCTGTGAACAACGAGTGAGGAATGAGGATGGAAACAACAGCAAACAGCCACAAGACCCCCCAGTCGGAGACTGTGTAACCCTGTTCCATCACTTTCCACGGGGGATTGACGAAGATCCAGAACAAACCGGCAAAGCCGAAAGCATAGGTCAACATCGTCCACGTCGAATATTTTCGCAGGATCTTTTTACTGGCAATAAGTAAAAAAGCGAAACAAATGGAAGAAGTGATCCCTGTGGCGAGAACCCACCCCGAAAGCCGAATTTCGCCCGGCGAACCCCCGCTGACAGCCAGAGAACATCCCGAAAGAGCAAGAACGAGCGACAGGACTTTGATGCCCTGAACCTGCTCCTCTTTGCTCACTGCCACTGAATAGACCATCACGAGCACGGGCGCCGTGTACTGAATCAGGATTGCCGTTGCTACCGTCGACTCCTGCACCGTAAAATAGTACGCAAAATTCGTAACCGCGATGCCGAACACGCCAAGGACGGCAAGTTTCACAATATCCCTTGGGTCGACACGGAAAACAGAGCGATCGATAAGCGCAAAATAGGCGGCCAGAAGAAGAAAAGAAAACGAGGACCGGGTTTGGCTGATGATGAGCGTTTCGATTCTGGGGTTTGAAGCAAAAAGATACTTTGCGAGCGACGCCGACCCGCCCCAGAAGGTAACGGCGATAAAAATGAGAGCATAGCCTTGAAATGGCCTCGAATAAGCCGGCAATTCAGTTTTCGGACCGCCCGAGCTCATCAGCTAGATTTCGGTAGTATTCACTCTGCGTTTCGTCGCCGATGACTTGGTAAAGGTGTGCAAGTCGGAGCAGGAGCGCCTTTTTATTCCCTACATGTTTCACGCCTTCTTTCAAAAACTCGATCAAAGCATCGATCGGTGGAATGTTCAAGTCAGGGTCGAAACAATCTGCAGCGTCCAGGTACGGGTCGGGCTCACTCGGCTTTGCCTTGGCCGCCTTGCGATAGTATTTGATGGCGAGCTCGAAATTGTCATACGACGAATACGTTACCTCAAAGACACTAGCAAGCCACATGAATGTGTCGTATGCAATGGCGGGGAATTCTTTCGCCAGCTTCTCACCGAAGAGGCAGAGCTCATCCGGGGCGAGCGAATTGTTCCAAAAAAGCAATCGGTACAGCTCGACATCTTGAATGTTTTGGGCGAGAGCTTCTTCGAAGGCATCAAAGATCTCGTTAAATTCCGTCGAATTTGCAAACTTGGCGCGTATTTCTTCGGGTGTGAAGCGGGGCATGAAGGGTCGTGTCGGGAAAAGACGTGCTGAGCAAAGTAAGAAACCGCATGAAGAAAGGCAATACGAGCTGAACCCCGAGCGGCGCTGCCAGTCAGGATTTCAGGACTTTCCTGACGGTTTCCAATAGCAAATCAAGCGAGAAGGGTTTCTCTATGTATTCAATCGACGCGTCTGAACTCCACGCTCCTGCACCCTGTGCGGCGCCGGTCATCATAACTATTGGGATCTTCGAAGTTCTGTTATCTTTCTGAAGTTCTTCGACCATCATGAATCCGTTCATGTTCGGCATGAAAACATCGCTCACGATGATGTCTGGATTTTCCTTCGTCGCTTTTTCAAGTCCGTCAGCGCCGTCAGTGGCCTGGACGATGTTGTATCCCTCGTCCTGCAGCACTCGCACAATGGCATCCCGGAAAGCATCGTCATCGTCCACCACAAGAACCTTTTTTTTGTTGGGCTTTTCAGAAACACCAGCCATACACATCACTTTCTACTCAGGATTTTTTCGACCACGTCCACGAGCTTTGCCATCTGGAACGGTTTCTCGAGGTATTCCACTGCAATCTCTGACTTCCATGCCCCGGCTCCCTGCGCTGCGCTGGTCATCATGATCACGGGAATGTTTGCAGTCTCGGGATCTTCCTTAAGATTCTCCACCATCACGAAGCCGTTCATGTTGTCCATGTAAACGTCGCTAATAATGAGGTCTGGCTTGTGGTTCACTGCAAGGTCCAACCCAACGGCCCCGTCTTCCGCCTCAAGCGTCATGTAGCCTTTCGAGCGCAGTGCCATTGCAATCCCTTTTCGCAACGAACTTTCGTCGTCAACAACAAGTATTTTCTTCATGAAACTTCCTTAATCGAATGCGTTGAAAGTAGCAAAAGGGGGCACGAAAATCAAGGAAAGTGCGCTGTTGTAGGACGGATTGCCAATCCGTCCTACAAGGGTTATCGCATTAGCAGCATCTTCTTTGTCTCAAGAAAGGGTCCCGCATGTATTCGGCAGAAATACACCCCGCTGGAAAGTGCTGATGCATCCCAGGAAACGCGATATGTTCCCGCTTCCTTTTGTGCATCTAGCAAGACAGCAATTTCTCTCCCCATAACATCGTAGACCTTCAGGCTGACGACAGAGTTTTGCGGGATTGAGAATTCAACCTTCGTGGTCGGGTTGAACGGGTTGGGGTAGTTCTGAGAAAGGGAAAAAGAGTTGGGAAGCCGTCCTTCGACTCGTTCAATCTTCACGACGATATTGTCAGTTCCACCAGATTCCATGTAGCGGGCTTTAAATTCCTGCAAATAGAGATTTGCGATACGTTGACTTTGAAGAATCATTGTGTTTTCATTGTTTGAATTCTCCGCCGAGCTCGACCAGTTATGCGACCCGGTTATGGTAAATTGTAGCGGGCTCACTGTTTCCGCATCTATGACCGAGTACTTGTGATGTAGAAAAGCGGAGTTCACGTCCAGGCGCACATCCACACCCCTCGCTGCCAGCGAATCAAATTGAGATCCCTGATCCGTTCGATTATCCATAACTCCGCGGACTTTGCGTCCAGCGTTTTTCTGCGCAACAAGGGCATTCCTGATATCTGTACGTGTGAACGTCAGCAGTGCAAAATTCACCGAGTGAACTGTCCTGTCAATCGTCTTGATGATTCGGTTTGTCGTTCGGTCTGAGGGGCTGAAGGAAGATTCGACAGGAATGCCGTTGATGACAAAGTGATGTGGCGTGTTGTCCAGTTTTCGGGACCCAAAACGTGACGCCGCAGAATTCGGTGAATCATTGTCGCTCCCCCACATCTCGTTGAACTCCAGCGTGTAGGCATTTGCGAGAGCCTTGTCCTGGATTTCAATCGCATTCTGAAAGTCGTCATTTGTACCGGGGTCGGTCGTATTCCACGAACCCGTCCACACCCAGTCATCTGCTTCAGAAACAGTATCCCGATTATCGAAGACAAGAAATTTGTTATGCATTAACCCCGCGCCCCCGTTGAGGGCATCGTAACCGTCATCTATTACCGTGATTCCGTTATTCTTCAACGTCGTCCATGGCACCGTGCTTTGATTGTCTTTTTCGCCTATGACTCGAACTTTAACGGCGCGATTTTTGGCGTTGACCAATGCCTGCGCAACATTTGCACCCACAATCCCGCTTAAGCTGTAAAGACACACGTCGATGGAATAAGACGCCGCATTGACTCGGTCAATCAGTTTCTGGCTGAGGTTAACATTCCCTTGGGCGTTCTCCCCTTGTGCCACCGTTATGCTTACACTTTTGTTGAAATACACATTGATCGCGCCAGTTGAGCTCAGCGAAGAGGTGGAGACAATATAATTCGCTGTCGTCGATGTACCTCCCTCATTCGCAGATTCCAATTGCACGTTATAAACCGATGCCGATGTCAGACCGGTGACAGTCAGCTCATGCTGGGTCACTCTGTTCGTATCCGTTTGCTGACTGCCGTAGGATGTTGTCTTTCCGTACCTGATTGTTGAAGTACCCGGAACATCCGTCTTCCAGGAAAAAGTCAGGCTCGTTGGAGCTATCGCGGTTTCAAAGGGGACTTGAGAGATGATGCGGGGTCCTTGGCCTTCGACGATAATATCATCATAGGATCTTGGCAATATTTGATAATTCGTCGTGAATTGACCGAGAACGCCGACGACATCGAACTGACCCGAGGGCGCGGGCAAACCGGCTAGATTTATTCGCGAACTTATACGAATCTGGAGTTGGCCCGTGGCATCCGTCAGCAGGTAGTTAAACCCGCTCCCTGTAACCGACCACGTTGACGTATTCACCGTCACATTATTGATTCTCATGAGCCGACCCTCATACGGCTCGGACGCTGTTTGTGAATTCACCTGACTTGCCGTGAGGACGACGGTGTCGACCGGATTTCCCTCAGAGATTCTTTCCAAAACGTTGCAAGGCGCAAGCTCAAATAGATCGTTAAACGGCGAGACGATACCAAGCAAAATAACGTCGTCACCACGAGTTATATTGTTTGATACTGACGAATCAAAAACAGCAATCGCCGCCGACGAATCCTGGAGGTATGAAGGCCCGCCGAATTCATTCGCGACGGTAACAACACCTCGGACGACGGCCCATTTGCCAAGAAGTACGTGGGCGCCGGATTGATTCTTTTGCTTTACCACATTCATCAGCCTTGGGTTTCCATAGACAAGCGTTTTGGGATCAGTTTGAATTGGCAAGAATGTCAGAGAATCATTACTCGATTGAAAGCCAAAACTAAATGTTTCCGTCGTATCAGCGACATTGACGCCGGCTATTGTCACAACGAAAGTGTCTGGTGAAATAAGAGTGAAATTCCTTATGGTTACCGTATCGGAGGATTGAGAGACCACAGCAGTGTTTGGCTCGACAGAAATGTTTTGGACATCCCATTCAAAGAGTGACGGCTTTATGAATCGGAGGCCGCGAAGGGTGTCGCTTTCCGTTTTGAGAACGAATCTCAGATTCGTCAAAGAATTGTATTTCCACCTTGGTGGAGTGATAAGAATGGTACCCTGACCTTTCGGCGCCGACGTAACATCATAGAAAATCTCCACGAATTCGTTATTAAACGTAGAGGCATCGGAGAATTCGCTGATAATGAGCTTCCCCGAGTTCGTGGTTGTCATTCCAGTTCCGGGGTTTCCTGTTGTCTGACTTGACCTCGACCAGCTGGTTTCAAGACTGGCAGATGCGTTAGCATTTGTGCGTTTTATTGACTGCGCGCCAGGGCTTGCCGGCATAGCCACCGTGGGACCATCAATTGTAACACTTGACGCATTCTGCAAACTGTACGTTTCGTCTCCATTGATGACAGGAAATCCGTTAGAACCAACAACGGAAAATCCATTAATATAAATCACATTTGATGGAAGCGTTGTCTGCCAGAAGGTTTCAAACGCTCCTTTTGTCTGGTTTCTTCCAATCACAACGTAGCCTCCGGGCTCAATAAACGTTCCAACTGGCAAGGTTATCGTAACAGATGAATTTGCCTGCACAACTTTGTAACCTGAGATGTCCAAGGTTTGGCCCCATACCGCCAAGCAGGGCACCGTCGCGCAAAAGAATATCAGCGCAAATCTCTTCAATCGGTTCATCGGGTCGCGTCGTGCTATTTTCTTTCAATATAAAGTTTTTCTCTCGTTTTGCCAGCGAAAAGAAATTGAAATGATCGCCGATGACCAATCACACACGGTAATTCAGAGAGGGGTTTTGGAGGCTTGACCATAATTGCGTACATTTGTTGCAGCACATGACCCTCGTCGCAGTCGCAATCCTGCAAAAAAACGGAAAAATTCTGGTTTGTCAGAGAAAAAAAGGTTCTCGCTACGGGCTGAAATGGGAATTCCCCGGAGGAAAAGTGGAAAACGGGGAGACAATTCAAGACTGTCTGCAACGGGAGCTCAAGGAAGAACTCTCCATCAACCTCGGACCGATCGTGAAGACAGAAATCCTTGCATACGATTACGAAGATGGGAGTAGATTCAATGTGCATTATTGTTTTGTTCGAGATTTCGAAGGTGAATTACGAAATAACGTTTTCGAAGATGTGCGCTGGGTGACGCCGAATGAGCTCCAGGCGCTGGATAATCTTGAAGGCAATTGGCCGATCATCGAGAAACTTGCGGCCGGTTTGCTATGAAACCACTTTCGAAAATACAGAAAATCATACTCCGCTGGTATTCCACGGAAGCACGATCCTTACCATGGAGGAAAACCCGCAATCCCTATCGAATTCTCGTTTCTGAAGTCATGCTCCAGCAAACTCAGGTGCACAGAGTTCTTCAAAAATATCCCAAATTCATTAAAAGATTCCCTTCATTCGGCTCACTCGCAAGGGCTCGTACGTCCTCGGTGATTCGCGCTTGGCGCGGCATGGGGTACAATAACAGAGCAGTCAGGTTGCAGAGACTCGCCAAAGAAATCGCAAACAAGCATCAAGGGAAGCTTCCACGAACGATTCCTCAGCTTGAATCCTTGCCCGGCATCGGCCCGTACACAGCCCGCGCGGTGTCGTGTTTTGCATTCGGGCAATGCGTGCCCGTCGTCGACACCAATGTTCACCGTGTGTTGCATAGAATCTTCCCGAAAGAAACTCGAGATGAAGAAATCTGGAATGTCGCCGAGCGGGCATTACCTGTGCGAAATGCATATTCCTGGAATCAGGCTCTCATGGAGCTGGGAGCAACAGTCTGCGTTGCGAGGAATCCTTGCTGTGAAAAATGCCCCGTCAAAAGGACTTGCCCAAGCGCTTTCACGAAGAAGATCGCTCGTCGCCACAACGGGGTGCGCGAACCGGGCCGCAACGGAGTACCCAACCGAATCTTCCGTGGGAGAATCGTCGAGACTCTTCGCGATTCACACCAATCTGTTAAAGCATCTCTCCTTGGTAGACGCCTCATGCCCGGTTTTCGAGAAAAAGACAGGCCGTGGCTGATTCAACTCCTAAAGGGCCTCGAACGAGACGGACTTGTTCGAATCCATAATCATCGGAAAGAAACAGAGGTGTCGTTGGCTCAATGACTGAAAAACGGAGTCGGGAAATCAAAGAACTTACCCTGCTTTATGAAGAAAGAAAACGCGAGATTCAAGCCCGGCTCAACAATTTTTCTCAGATTCAGAACGAAGAATATTTCTACGAGCTCGTTTACTGCCTTCTGACGCCTCAATCGAGCGCTGAACACGCAGACAAGGCAGTGCATGCCTTGAAACTCGCCGGATTCGCAGAAAACGGATTCAACCCTGAAGATATTCTCAGGGCGAAGGAACACTATATCCGATTTCACAAAACAAAAGCAAAACATTTGTTGAAATTGAGAGAAGGCTTCGCTGCGATCGCCGTTGCTTTATCAAACGGATTGTCTTCCTTCGAGCTTCGCGAATGGCTCATTACTCATGTTAAGGGACTCGGCTATAAAGAGGCAACGCATTTCCTCCGCAACATCGGGAAAAACGACGGGCTCGCGATTCTCGACAGACATATTTTGAGAAATTTGAAGAGGTTTGGCGTCATTCGATCTGTCCCTAAATCTCTCTCCCGAAAAAAATATTATCTGATTGAGAAACAATTTTCAGCTTTTGCGAGTCGCGTTCGTATCCCCATCGATGAACTTGATCTGCTTTTTTGGAGCATGGAAACGGGGCAAATCAGGAAATAGTCAACTTGATGTTCGGGAGCAGATCTCCCTTGTTGTTCGGGAGTAGAACTCCCTCACAACAAGATAGCCCTCACAGCAAGTTGCGAAGGAGCTCTGCTCCTAAGCAGGCTGTGACAACAATTCATTCGGCCAAACTTAGAGCAGCTATGAAATTTCTCGTTATCGGTTCCGGCTTGATGGGCAGCGCTCTTGCGTTCGACCTTGCACGTTCTCAAGGCGTCCGAGCTATTACGTTAGCCGATCAGGATCTCAAGCAAGCCGAAGCCGCAGCAAACAAAATCCGATCGAACATTGTCCGCCCCGTTGCTCTTGACGTCAACTACTTCGACGACGTTGTTGCTCTCATGCAGGGTCACGACTGCGTGATTGG